>JBCBSH010000437.1:0-504 GCA_039819285.1 Pseudomonadota bacterium | reverse complement strand
CGCAGCATCTGCAGGGCCACTCCCCCCACTACGACCAGCGCGATCAGCATCACGCCGAGGCTCGTCGCCACCGGCACATCGGACACGCCGAAGAAGCCGTAGCGGAAGCCGTCGATCATGTAGAAGAACGGGTTGGCGTGGGACACCGCCTGCCAGAACGGCGGCAGTGAATGAATCGAATAGAACACGCCCGCCAGGAAGGTGGCCGGCACGATCAGAAAGTTCTGGAACGCCGCAAGCTGGTCGAATTTTTCAGCCCATATGCCAGCAATCAACCCCAGCGTGCCGAGCACGCTCGCGCCCAGCACGGCAAACACGATGATCCAGAGCGGCTGCGCGAAGTGCAGGTGCGCAAACAAGGTCGTCACGACAAGCACGCCCGTACCCACAGCGAGACCGCGAATGACGGACGCACACACGTAGGCACCGAACATCTCCCAATGCGACAGCGGCGGCAGCATGATGAACACCAGGTTGCCGGTGATCTTCGACTGGATGAGCGAC
>JBCBSH010000436.1:0-514 GCA_039819285.1 Pseudomonadota bacterium | reverse complement strand
CCGTCAATGATGCGGTGATCGTAGCTCAACGCCAGATACATCATCGACGGGCGCGAGGCCGTGACCTTCCTGGTACGGGTCAAGGAAGCCATCGAGGATCCCCAGCGCCTGCTGCTGGACGTTTAATCGGAACAGTTATGACAGAGTATGGCCCGGACGGGCCGCGCATCGCCGTGCTCGACTCGGTCGAGTCGCTCGGCAACGCGGTTTACAAGTTTCCTTTCCTGCGCGCGCTGAAGCGGGCCTATCCGGACAGTCACGTGACCTGGGTGGTGCATGAACGGACCACCTACGCCAACATTCTGCGCGATCTGACCCGCGGCTATGTGGACGAGGTGATCGCCCATGCCGAAATCGAGAAGCCGTTCTTTCACGCGATCAAGAAGCTGCGGGCGCTGGCCGTCGAGGACGTGCCGCGGTTCGAGGGCGGCGGCAACGTCCGCCGGCGTGGCGCAGCGGTCCTCCGGCTCCCGGGCGAGCATCCGGTGCACGATCTCCGCCAGTCCCGGTGGCA
>JBCBSH010000435.1:0-514 GCA_039819285.1 Pseudomonadota bacterium | reverse complement strand
GCTCGGTGCCTGGCCGATCCACTTCACCATCAACGTCGGGCTGATGACGACCGTCAGTGCGCTGATCTTCGTGATCGTCAGTCTGCGTACCGCAGCGCCCGATCCGGACCAGGTCGCCCGCACGACCTGGCGGCCCGCGATGGCGGCCGAAGGCGTGGCCGGGCTGCCCTGGTACCAGGACTATCGCTGGCAGTCGGTCCTGCTGGCGGCGGCGATGGCTTGGGTGCTGATCGCATTTTGGTAGGTTCGAGCCACGTCCACCCTGGTCCGGAGGCGGTAGCCATGCGCTTCGTGCACGGTGCCACCTCCGGACCGTCCTCTGAACAGGTTCGGGGCCGAGCATTGCCACGCTGCCTTTTGGTGAACTCGGTCGGGCGATGATCCAGAGCCAAGCCTTGCCGACCGAAGACCTCGCCCGCCTCGATACGGCGCGCTCGTCGTTGCTGATCGCAGTCGGTGGCCGGCGGGTTCCGCGGCTGATCCATTGGGGGCCGCGGCTGCCCGACGGCATCGA
>JBCBSH010000434.1:0-517 GCA_039819285.1 Pseudomonadota bacterium | reverse complement strand
ATGCAGATCAACCTGTGGGGCGTCATCCACGGCACCCAGGTTGATCTGCATGACCCGGGCCCAGGCATCGGAGGCCTTGAGCGCCGGGGTGGCCGGTTCGATGCCGGCATTGTTCATCAGCACCGAGACCTCACCGAAGGCCTGGAAAGCCTGGTCGCGCAGGCGAAGCACGTCGGTCGGGCTGCTGACATCGACCTCGATGGCCTCGACCTTGCCCTCGTTGGAGCCGCGCAGGCGGTCGAATTCGGCCTTCAGCGCGACGCCGTTATTGTCGGCCATCACGACATTCATGCCGAGAGACTGGAAGCGCTCGGCGGCGGCCAGGCCGATGCCGCTGGCCGCCCCGGTGATGACGGCCGTACGGCCGGCGGAAATGGCTGGGTGATGGGTCATCGCGTTCTTCCTTAGGCCTTCTTAGGCCCTGACATCCTTGGGCGAGGCCAAAACAACATAGGTGATAAGCGAGGCGACCTGGGGCAGCGTGCCCAACAGATCGGTGTGAAAATGTTTGTAGGCG
>JBCBSH010000433.1:0-517 GCA_039819285.1 Pseudomonadota bacterium | reverse complement strand
CATGGCGTCGGCCACGGCACGGGCGCCTTCCCGGCTGCCGTTCCACGCCACGATCGCGTGCTCGCCCATTGTTCTCAGCGAGAACGAGTGGGGCACGATCAGCACCGGCCGACCGCTCGCCAGAACCAGATCCTCCGGCGGGATCTGCTCCTCATCACTGTCCGGGTCCCACTGGCCGACGCCATGCCGATCCTCGAGGCGACCAAGGACGTGACCGTGCTGGTCGTCAATCCGGACCGCTCGATGGGCGACACGCCGGGATCGGCCATTGCCCTGCATCTGGCCCGCCACGGCATCAACGCGGAGGCCGCCCATATCACGTCGCGCGACATTGAGGTCGGCGATGTTCTGTTGAACAACGTCAGCGACCGGGGAGCGGACATCGTGGTCATGGGCGGCTACGGGACGCCGCGACTGAGAGAGCTGATCATGGGGGGCATGACCCGGTCGATCCCGGCGTGTCGCCCATCGAGCGGTCCGGATTGACGACCAGCACGGTCACGTCCTTGGTCGCCTC
>JBCBSH010000432.1:0-520 GCA_039819285.1 Pseudomonadota bacterium | reverse complement strand
TCGCGACAGAGATCGGCGGCGCGGCCATCGCCGGCGATGTCAGCGACGGGACCTCGGTGGAGCGGATCTTCGCCGAGCTTGACGGCGCCTTCGACGGCCGGCTGGACATCCTGGTCAACAATGCCGGCATAACCGGCCCTGTCCTCGGCGTGGCGGACATGGACATGGCGGCCTGGGACGAGACGATCGCCATCAATGTCCGAGGCGTAATCCTGTGCGCCCGGCAAGCTATCAGGCGCATGCGGAACGGCGGCAGCATCATCAATATGAGCTCGCTGATGGGCCTGCGCGGCTATCCCTTGCGCAGCGCCTATACGGCCAGCAAATTCGCCGTGATCGGCATTACCGAGGCCATGGCGCAAGAGGTCGGATCCCAGGGCATCCGGGTCAACGCGCTGTGCCCCGGCGCGGTCAACGGCGACCTGATGCAGCGCGTGATCGCCGCGCGCGCGGCCAAGGAAGGACGGGCGCCCGAAGACATCATCAAGGAAAACTATACCGACAAGGCCGCACTCCGCCG
>JBCBSH010000431.1:0-531 GCA_039819285.1 Pseudomonadota bacterium | reverse complement strand
CGCGCAGAAGCTGACGCACCGCGTGATCGAGGCGGACGCCGGCGTGGTGGCCGATCAGGTGGCCGCAGCGTTGTCGCGGGTGATGGAGCCGACCGACGTCGTGATCCACGTCCACCCCGACGACCGCGCGACGCTGAGCGAGGTGCTGCCCGACCTGTTGGCGGGGCTGTCGCACCTGCAGCGCGTGGACCTGACCGACGACCCGGCGGTGGGCCGTGGCGGTTGCCGACTATCGCTCCGCGGCGGCGAGGTCGACGCCGCGATCGATACCCAGATCGCCCGCTTGGTCGACGCGATCCAGCCACCTCCGGTGGTCGCCGACGATCCTCGCGAATCCCCCGACGCCCCCGCAACCTGACCGACGTTCCTCGCCGCGGCATCTCGTTCGCTGCTGTATCCACGCATGCCCGTCCTCGACGCCCAGATCGACCTGCTCGACCGATGCACCGCGCCGGAACTGCGCGGCACCGTGAAAGAAGTGCGCGGCCTGGCCCTCCACGTCGCCACGCTCCCCGCCCCCGTCGGCTCGAT
>JBCBSH010000430.1:0-532 GCA_039819285.1 Pseudomonadota bacterium | reverse complement strand
GCGTAGGGAAGCTGAATTCACCATGAGCGACGTCAAGCCGGCGCAGGTCACTGCGGCCCTCATCATCATCGGCAACGAGATATTGTCGGGGCGAACCACCGACGCCAATCTTCCCTATATTGCGCAGACCCTCAATGGTTGGGGCATTCAGCTGGCCGAGGCGCGGGTCGTGCCGGACATCGAGACCGAGATTATCGACGCGGTGAATGCGTGCCGGCGCAAGCATCACTATGTCTTCACGACAGGCGGCATCGGCCCGACCCATGACGACATCACGGCCACGACTATTGCCAAAGCCTTCGGCCGGGCGATGGAGCGGAATGCCGAGGCGGAGCGCCGCTTGTTGGCCTATTATCCTCCCGAAAAGGTCAATGCGGCGCGCATGAAGATGGCCGATATGCCGGAAGGTGTTGCGCTGATCGACAATCCGGTCAGTGTCGCACCCGGCTTCATCATCGACAATGTCCATGTGTTGCCTGGTGTGCCGAAGATCATGCAGGCGATGCTGCAAGAGCTCGAGGGTTCGCTCACT
>JBCBSH010000429.1:0-534 GCA_039819285.1 Pseudomonadota bacterium | reverse complement strand
GACCGGAGCCCTTTTTGCGGACCCGCAAGAGCCCTATACCCAAGAGCTCCGGTCGGGCCAACCTCGACCAGCTTGCCCCGCTGCATGACGGCAATCCGGTCACAGACCTGGGCTGCGACACGCAGATCATGGGTGATAAACACCATCGACAGGTTCATCTTGTCGCGGATCTCGTCCAGCAGGTTCAGGATTTGCGCCTGGACGGACACGTCGAGGGCCGCCACAGGCTCATCGCAAATCAACACATCGGGAGAGACCGACAGGGCGCGCGCAATGCCGATCCTCTGGCGCTGGCCGCCGGAAAACTGGTGGGGCAGGCGGTCGAGCGCATCACGGGGAAGGCCCACCTCGTCCATCAGGGCCGCGGCGAAACGCTGACGCTCCCGCGGTTTGATCATCCCGTGCCGCAGGGGCCCTTCGGTGATGGTGTCGATGACGCTGCGCCGCGGGTTGAGCGAGGCCATGGGGTTCTGAAAGATCATCTGCACCCGAAGGATCTTCCCCAAAGGGCGCTCCTTCGGGTGCAGATGATCT
>JBCBSH010000428.1:0-534 GCA_039819285.1 Pseudomonadota bacterium | reverse complement strand
AACTGGTTGAGATCGCCTTCCTGACGCCGTTCGCCATTGACCGTCAGCGAGATCTCGCCCTGGTCGAGGTGCCCAATCTCTGCGACCGGACTGATCGGACCGCACGGTGCTGAGTGTTCGAACGCCTTGCCCACCTCCCAGGGACGGCCCTGCTTCTTGGCCTGCCCCTGCAGATCGCGGCGCGTCATATCCAGACCAACGGCGTAGCCATAGACGGTGTCGAGTGCCTGATCGACGGGGATATCCGTGCCACCCTTGGCCAACGCCACCACCAGCTCGATCTCGTGATGCACGTCCGTCGTGGCATCGGGATAGGGAAACCGGTCGCTCTCGACCACCAAATTGTCCGGGTTCTTCTGAAAGAAGAAAGGCGGCTCCTTGTCCGGGTCGTGGCCCATTTCCACGGCGTGCGCCGCATAGTTCCTGCCCACGCAGTAGATCCGATGCACGGGAAACCGCTTGTCCGTTCCCGTCACCGGCAATGAGATGGTGGGGTGAGGATGCAAGACGAAGTCTTCGGGCGTTTGAGCGGAC
>JBCBSH010000427.1:0-536 GCA_039819285.1 Pseudomonadota bacterium | reverse complement strand
GATCGCAATGAAGTCGGTTCATCCCCGCGCATGCGGGGAACGGGCATTTTGTCGCGGGTTTCATCGCCAAACCTCCGGTTCATCCCCGCGCATGCGGGGAACGGAGGCGACATGAATTGGCGACGGAGCCAATGGGCGGTTCATCCCCGCGCGTGCGGGGAACGGGCTGAAAGCACGCAGCAGCAACTGGCGATCGCCGGTTCATCCCCGCGCGTGCGGGGAACGGACGAGATTTCGACCTATGGAGGCCTCGTCTTTCGGTTCATCCCCGCGCGTGCGGGGAACGGAGGTGTTCGATCACATCCCGAGCGGATGCCAGCGGTTCATCCCCGCGCGTGCGGGGAACGGCCCAGATCGCGACCGCCCGTCAGGACGGGTCTCGGTTCATCCCCGCGCGTGCGGGGAACGGTCTTCCTGTAATCTACTGAAACGGAACGGTTTTTGGAAGCAGGCTGGAGCTACCGGCTTTTGGGGGTGTCATTTCGGTTCCGGTCTTCCGGCGACGGCGCCTCGTCGAGGGCGCGAAACGCCACCAG
>JBCBSH010000426.1:0-550 GCA_039819285.1 Pseudomonadota bacterium | reverse complement strand
GTGAGGGTCGGCTTTCCCCTGAAGGCTAGGGCCGGCAGGCCGACGCTGAGGACGGTGCTGATGGCGCGGGTGGCCTCAATCAGGCCCGTGGCCACGTCACCTTTTGAAACGGCCAGGTCGCCGATGACGCCGTCGGTCACGCTTTCTTTCAGATCGACGTCCTGGGTCAGGTTTCCGAGGTTGCGGTTCTCGAGGCTGGTCGCCTCTTCAACAGGCGCAGTCGAAACATTTGCAGTTCTCAGATTGTCAACCATCACTCAATCTCCTTTCACGATGGTTTATCCGCGGGGTCTGAAGGCTCATAGTCTTGGTGGTGAAGCCCTAGACGCGTTGCGGACTTCGAGGCGGACGTGAAATCGTCGATGTTGATTTCAGGTCCGGCCCGCTATACGGGGGCGTCTGTCAGGCGGATTGCCGCCGGACCCCTCCGATCAGGGCGATCCGCGGTTCAGTTCACGCTTCTTTAACGCGAGCAAAATCAGCGTCGCGCCACACGCTCTTTGTCAAGGAATCTGCCGTTTTGCCCCAGCTTGTCTCGGATGGATTGACC
>JBCBSH010000425.1:0-561 GCA_039819285.1 Pseudomonadota bacterium | reverse complement strand
CAGATGCCAGCGGCGAGGTGCACGGGAATGGCTCCGACGACATCATCAATCCGCCAGCGCTCTAGCCAACGCTCTGCGGTCAACATCCAAAGCGCGCCGATCGCGCCAATGAAGATGGCCGATCCAGAGGTCACTACATGACAATTGGCCGTAATTGCAACCAGTCCTGCCAGGGAGCCGTTCATGACGGCATTGACCTGCAGCAGTTTGCCCCGCAATAAGCTCAAAATGATGGGCATCATCAGCCCAGCCGCCCCCGCAAGCACGGTGTTGGCGATCACGCCAGGGACTTGCTCATTCAACGCGAGAACACTACCGCCATTGAAGCCAAACCAGCCCAGCCACAACAACAGGGTACCGAGCAGGGCCAGAGGCAAGTCATACCCCACGAGTAAAGGTCGTCGTCGTTTGCGCGAAAAGCGACCAATACGGGGGCCGACAATAATTGCGGTCGCTAGGGCTACCCAGCCACCAATGCTATGGACAACCGTCGATCCAGCAAAATCAACAAATCCCAGTTGCGCCAGCCAGCCGTTCGTTTCTGCTGTGTTCAACCCATTC
>JBCBSH010000424.1:0-563 GCA_039819285.1 Pseudomonadota bacterium | reverse complement strand
CAGCAAGAGTGAAGGGGCTTCGCAGGACCGTTTAGCGTCTGAAGACACGGAACGCGTCATAGCGGGCCTGGCAAAACGTGATCGCAAAGGTGTGCTGGTTCTAAACAAGATTGATACGATCCCAACAGATGAAGTGCTGCCGATCATCCGACGCCAGCGGCCAACGATCCTGGCGATGCTGCCGGCCCCGCTGATCGCCCTGGTGCGCGACCATGGCGCCACCCACGAGGACTTTGCCTCGTTGCGCTATTGCCTGTCCGGCGGCGACAAGGTGTCGGCGACGCTCGATCAGGAGTTCAAGGAACTGGTCGGCCAGGACATCTACGAGGATTACGGCATGACCGAGATTGGGCTGGTCACGGTTGACCCGCCATCGGGCCTCAATAAGGTCGGGTCGGTTGGCCCCTTGAACCCCGGTGTCGAAGCCTCGATCCGCGACGAAGACGGCAATGAGCTCCCGACAGGCATCGACGGGCGGCTGTGGATCCGCTCGCCCGGAAACATGATCCGCTACTGGAACAACCCCGACGCGACCGCTGAAACCATCGTCGATGGCTGGCTGG
>JBCBSH010000423.1:0-570 GCA_039819285.1 Pseudomonadota bacterium | reverse complement strand
AAATCGCCCGGTGCGATCGCGTAGATGAACTCCGGCGACAGCGCGGCGCCAACCACGGTCAGGTCCCGGCGACGGCCGTTTAGGTTCGCCTGAATGGCGTCACCCGGCAGAAGACCGTGGGCCTCGGCAAAGGCCTCGCTGACGACCACCTCGTCCGGGTGGTTGGCGGAAGGCAGTCGGCCCCTGCGCAACACAATGGCGTTCAGCGCGGCGATACCGTCCTCGGGCAACGACAGCACCTGGCCGCGCACCGGTTCCACGATGCCGGGCATATCCAGCAGGACCGTGTCGACGATCCGGCTCTCCACTCGGGCAACGCCTGGGATTTCGGCCAGATGGCCGACCATGGCCTCCGGCGCCCGATTGGCGTAGGCAAAGATGTCGGCGAAACGATAACCGTCATAGTACGCGGCCCGGGTTTCCTCGAGCGAGCGGTGGGTTCCGGTCGCCATGACCATGGTCGCCACGCCCGCGGCGATGACCAAGGCGATCGCCAGCACCTGGCCCCTGATATGCCAAAGATCGCGCACCAGCTTGCGGTCCAGGATGGCGAGCAGGCGGATCACCAGG
>JBCBSH010000422.1:0-571 GCA_039819285.1 Pseudomonadota bacterium | reverse complement strand
TAATGGTCAATGACTTCCTCGCCAAAGACCCGCCGCAGCATGGCCGACTCGCGCAACGTCTCGGTCGCCGAGCGCAGCGTGTGGGGGAAGGAGGCGATGTGATCCATTCCGTAAACATCGCCGGTCACCGGCTCGTCCAGCGACAGGCCTTCCTCGATGCCGGTCAGGCCGGCAGCCAGTTGGGCGGCGCAGGCCAGATAGGGATTGATGTCGCTGCCGGGCATCCGGCATTCGATGGCACAAAGGGCGTGCGCATCGAATGCCGGATGCCCGGCAGTGACATCAATCCCTACCTGGCCTGCGCCGCCCAACTGGCCGCCGGCCTGACGGGCATTGAGGAAGGGCTGTCGCTGGACGAGCCGGTGACCGGCGATGTCTACGGCATGGACCATATCGCCTCCTTCCCCCACACGCTGCGCAGCGCCACCGAAACGTTGCGCGGGTCAACCATGCTGCGCCGTGTCTTTGGCGAAGGAGTCATCGACCATTATGTCCGCGCGGCGGAGGTTGAACAGGAAGCCTTCGATGCCGTCGTCACCGATTGGGAAATCGCCCGAGGCTTTGAAAGGGC
>JBCBSH010000421.1:0-572 GCA_039819285.1 Pseudomonadota bacterium | reverse complement strand
ACGGCTTGCGGGAAGGGATTTACGCCCTGGGCGCAGATGCCGTGATTTCCCGCAAAGACAATCGCTTGGGCCGTTTCAATCTTCGGTCTATCGGTGCGTTTCCAGCCGGCCATGAAGATCGCAATCTCTTCCAGCCGGCCCAGCGCACCGGGCGGCTTGGTCAGGCTATCCTGGCGTTTTCGCGCGGCCTCGGCAGCGATCGGGTCGCTCTCCGGCAATGCCATCCCGAGCGCCGCGATATCGCTCAGCGCGCTTAGCTCAGAAAGCATGGTCATTCGGTTTCATCCTGACCGGATACCCGGAAACGCAAAGCCATACTTCCTCGCACGCCGCAGCCATCGTTTGGTTGAGCCATCCGGCGGCATCCCTGTACTCCCGCGCCAGCTTGTTTTCCGGCACGATCCCCGAGCCCACTTCATTGGTGACAAAGATCACCGGTGCCGATTGGGAGGCAAGCGCGTCTGCCAGTCGCTCCCCGGCCTGCCGCCAATCCTCCCCGCCTAGTATCAGGTTGCTCAACCAAATGGTCAGGCAATCCACCAATCTGGGTGCACCCCCGTCCGTCTCACGCA
>JBCBSH010000420.1:0-572 GCA_039819285.1 Pseudomonadota bacterium | reverse complement strand
CTTGATCGCGGGCGGCCTGGGCGGGCTTTATTCGTCGACCGCCACGACCGTCGTGCTGTCGCGCCGGGTGCGCGGTACGCCGGGCCTGGCCGCAGAGACCAGCGCCGGCATCGTGCTGGCCACCTCCGTCATGTATGTGCGCCTCGCCGTCGTCGTCGGCGTCTTCAACCTGCCCCTGGTGGCCGCCCTGGCGCTGCCCCTGGCGATCCTGTTCGCGGTCGCGCTGGCGGTCGCGATGATCATCGCCTTTCGCCATCCCGCCGCCGACCGGCCGGAGGCAACGCCGCCGCAGCGGCCGGCCAACCCGCTGCAGCTGGGCACGGCGATCATCTTCGCGCTGATGTTCACCGCCATCTCCATCGCCTCGGGCTGGATCGAGACCAGCTTTGGCGATGCCGGCCTGTTCGCCTTCGCTGCCCTGCTCGGCGTCACCGACGTGGACCCGTTCGTGATCTCCGTCGCCCAGGGCAGTGTCGGCGAAACCTCGATCCCGATCCTGGCCGCCGCCATTCTGATCGCGGCGGGCTCAAACAACGTGCTGAAGGCCGTCTACGCCGCCGTCTTCGGCGGCC
>JBCBSH010000419.1:0-574 GCA_039819285.1 Pseudomonadota bacterium | reverse complement strand
GCCTTTTGATCGACACCACAGCGGTTGTGATCAGGCCACGGATGTTAGACCAAAATGCGGTGGCGTGCCCTAGTCCGGCACCGCCGCGGCCGCGCGCGGGTAAGACAGGTCCGGGCATCCGGTCCATTCGCCCTCCGGCGCGCGCACGATGGCGGCAGGCGACGCGAACGGGCGGGGGAAGACGGTGCGCTGGGAGAGGCCGACCGGGCCCATATCGCTGAGACGCTGCAAGATTTCGATCGGCAGGTCGAGATCGGCAGTGATGGCGCCGGCGGGCGTGACGTTGATACGCGGCCGGTGAATGGCGGCACCCGCGTCCATGCCATAGGCCAGGATGAAGGCGGCGACCTGGGTCAGCGCCGGCACGATCTGGTTGCCGCCGGAGGCGCCGATGGCGGCCACCGGGTCGTGTCCGCGCAGAATGATTGTCGGGCACATGTTGGAATGGGCCCAGGCGTGCGGCGCCAGGGTCCGGCGGCTGCCCGGCTCGATATCGAACCAGGCCATGCCGTCATTGCCCAGAATGCCGGTGGCGGCGGACCGGTGCTTGGCGCCGAAGCGGTTCAGGAGCGTG
>JBCBSH010000418.1:0-575 GCA_039819285.1 Pseudomonadota bacterium | reverse complement strand
TTCGCCAGCGGGCCCTATATCGAACCCGAAAAGGCGAAAGTATCGCATTACCAGCCGCAGACCAGCGGCGATACCGACATGATCACTGAACTGGTCGAAGCGCTGGAAACCGCGAAACGCCCGATCTTCTACACCGGCGGCGGCGTAATTAATTCCGGCCCCGAGGCCAGCGCGCTGTTGCGCGAACTGGTCACCGCGACGGGCATTCCGATCACCTCCACCCTGATGGGGCTTGGGGCTTACCCGGCGTCCGGCAAGCATTGGATCGGGATGCTGGGCATGCACGGCCTTTACGAGGCCAACATGGCGATGCACGATTGCGATCTTCTGATCAATATCGGCGCCCGGTTCGACGACCGCATCACCGGACGGCTCGATGCGTTCTCGCCCGGATCGAAACGCGCGCATATCGACATTGACCCGTCTTCGATCAACAAGGTCATCCGCACCGATTTCCCGGTCATCGGGGATATCGCCACCGTGCTGCGCCAGATCCTGGACATCTGGAAGGCGCGCGACCGCAAGCTGAACCGCGATGCGATCGAAAACTGGTGGACCCAGATCAACGAGTGGAA
>JBCBSH010000417.1:0-575 GCA_039819285.1 Pseudomonadota bacterium | reverse complement strand
CTGCACGGTCACGCTGGTGACCGTGCAGGAGGATATCGGCCTGGTCGCCATCGCCTCGGTCGCGCTTTGGGCCGACGGGTTTTCGTATGAGGACATGCGCCGGACGGCGGAGGATATCGAGGCCCGGATCATGGAGCTCGACGCCGTACGCAAGGTCCAGTTCTACGGCGTCCAGGACCAGCAAATCTTCGTCGAGTTCGACCCGGTGCGCATTGCCGAGTTGGGCGTCGACCCACAGATTGCCGCCAACGCCCTGATCTCGCAGAACCAGCCGGAGCCGACGGGTGTCGCGTTCGTCAGCGGCCGGCAGCTTGTGGTCGTGCCGACGGGTACGCTGCAAAATGCCGAGGATGTCGCCGCCGTGCTGTTTCAGGACCCGGCGTCCGGGGACTTGATCTCGATCGGCCAGATCGCCGACGTCAGGACCGGCTATCCCGATCCGCCGACCCAGCCGGTGCTCTACAACGGTCGACCGGCCATCGTCATGGGCGTGTCGACCCATGACGGCACCAACAACGTTCAGTTCGGAACGTTGCTGACCGCGCTGATCGACGAGATACAGTACGAGTTGCCCA
>JBCBSH010000416.1:0-577 GCA_039819285.1 Pseudomonadota bacterium | reverse complement strand
CGGCCGCCCAGCGGGCGATCGACGGCAGGCTGTTGAACGGCGCTTCGTCGCCGGCGAACTGGGCTAGGCTGCCGCGCGCCACCGATCACGAAGGACGACCCGATGAAGACGTTGAAAGGCCCCGCCCTTTTCCTAGCCCAGTTCGCCGGCGACGAAGCGCCGTTCAACAGCCTGCCGTCGATCGCCCGCTGGGCGGCCGACATCGGCTTCAAGGGCGTCCAGATCCCGTCCTGGGACGACCGGCTGTTCGACCTGGCCAAGGCGGCGGAAAGCAAGGCCTATTGCGACGAGGTGAAGGGCGTTTTGGCCGATGCTGGGGTGGAGCTGACCGAGCTTTCCACGCACCTGCAAGGGCAACTGGTGGCCGTGCACCCGGCCTATGACGAGGCGTTCGACGGCTTCGCGACACCGGAGGTGCGCGGCAACCCGAAGGCGCGGCAAGAATGGGCCGTCGACCAGATGATGAAGGCGGCGAAGGCGTCGCAGAATCTGGGCGTCGGGGCGCACGCCACCTTCTCCGGCGCGCTCGCCTGGCCCTACATCTACCCGTGGCCGCAACGGCCGCCCGGCCTGATCG
>JBCBSH010000415.1:0-585 GCA_039819285.1 Pseudomonadota bacterium | reverse complement strand
GGAACGGCGTCTCGGTCAGCAGGCGCCAATAATGCTCGAACGTGACCGTTTCCGGCAGCCAGGTCGGCGGGATGCGGAACAGTTCCGTCTGCGGCTTCAGGGATGTCAGGATCATCCAGACCAGCGGAAACGCCACCAGCAGGACCAGGATCCAGGTGAACAGGTTGAAACCCAGTTTGCGCAGGATCCGCACGGTCACGCCTCCCGCGCCGTGCGGCGGATGTAGACCAGCATGAAGACCAGCATCACCAGCATCATGCCGATCGAATAGGCCGCGGCCTGGCCCATTTCGTTCAGCGCGAACGCCTCTTGATAGACCAGTAAGGACAGCGTCTGGGTCGACGTCACCGGTCCCCCGCCGGTCAACAGGTAGATCAGGTCGAACTCCTTAAAGTCCCAGATGGCGCGCAGCAGGATGATCACCACCAGGACCGAACGTAGCTGGGGCAGGGTGACGTCGAAGAAGCGGGCAATGGGGCCGGCCCCATCGATCTTGGCGGCCTCGTAAAGATGCTCGGGAATGGTCTGCAGCCGGGCGAGAACGGCAATGACCACGAAGGGGAAGTATTTCCAGGCGCCGACCAG
>JBCBSH010000414.1:0-585 GCA_039819285.1 Pseudomonadota bacterium | reverse complement strand
CGCCCGACACCGCCGCCGTCATTGGCAAGGAACACATCGCCGATGCGGCGCAAAAGATCGGCTATCCGATCATTCTGAAGCACAACCGCGCCGGCAAGGGCCTGGGCGTGCGCCTGTTGCTGTCCGCAGAGGCGCTGAAGCAGCATTTGGCAAGCGCGGACTTCGAGGAGTCGATCGACGGCATTACACTGGTCCAGCGCTATATCGAGGCGCCCTCGCCTTACATCACGCGGGTCGAGTTCGTCGGCGGCCGGCTGGTCTATGCCGTCCGCGTCGACACCTCTGAGGGCTTTGAGCTCTGCCCCGCCGATGTCTGCCAGATCAACGACGCCGGGAGTGTTTGCCCGGCCGTGGCGCCCGCCGACAAGTTCCAGATCGTTCCGGACTTTCAGCATCCGCTGGTGCCGGCTTGGCAGGCCTTCCTGGCCAAGAACGGCATCGACATCGCCGGCATCGAGTTCATCGAGGACGAACCGATGGAAAAGCGCGTGAGCGGGTGCGGCCGAACGCTCACGTACATGTACAAGTGCAATCCTGCGTCGAGTGGTGGGCAGTCGTGCCGGTGGAAGCCGGTCCCCAACAAAG
>JBCBSH010000413.1:0-586 GCA_039819285.1 Pseudomonadota bacterium | reverse complement strand
GGAGGGGATCATCCCCGCGCTCGAACCTTCCCACGCGCTGGCCCATGTGGCCAAGATCGCCCCGGACCTGCCCGACGATCATCTGCTGGTGATGAATATGTGCGGCCGGGGCGACAAGGACGTCTTCGCCGTGGCCGAACATCTCGGAGTCGAATTGTGAGCAACGCTGCCGTGGCCCAACCGGAGGCAAGCCAGTCCCGGCTCGAACGCCGTTTTGCCGATCTGAAGGCCCAGGGACGGGCCGGCCTGGTCACCTATATCGTGGCCGGGGATCCGGATGAGCAGACCTGTTTCGAGCTGCTGGCCGGCCTGCCCGCAGCCGGGGTCGATGTCATCGAACTGGGCATGCCGTTCACCGACCCAATGGCCGATGGGCCGGCCATTCAAGCCTCGGCCCTGCGCGCCCTGAACGCCGGGGCCAGCTTGACCAAGACCCTGGCCATGGTTGCCCGGTTTCGCGAACACGATGCCGACACGCCGATCATTCTCATGGGCTATTTCAACCCCATATACAGCTTCGGCGTCGATCGGTTCCTGACCGAGGCGCGGGCGAGCGGGGTCGACGGCCTTATTATCGTCGATTTGC
>JBCBSH010000412.1:0-605 GCA_039819285.1 Pseudomonadota bacterium | reverse complement strand
GGTCAGCAGGAAGCCGCCGGCGATCCAGCGGTAGTTGGATTTCAGGAATGCGATCATGGTCGTGTGTCCGCAGAAGGCGCGTACTGTAGCAGTACAGGCCGCGCTGTGCTGCTCACCTGACCAGGAGTAGAATCGAAGTGTTCTACGATCGAAAGCGCCGCCGTAGTCGTTTCGGCGGCGTCAGCCTGAAGGCCTTTGAAAAAGCTCGTTTCAAGGCTTGGCGGTATCCATTATCCCCGGGAAACTGCAACGTGGCACTTATGTGCCCGGAATAATCTGTAACCCATGTCTCCGGAACGGACCGTCGGGTTTCTTCCCATGTTTCATCGACGCTGCGATCACTACAACTCCCTGCTCCCCTGCTCCGCTCCGCCATTGTGCTTGAAGCTGGCTGCGGAACGTCAAGAGCGGCCCGACGCCGCTCGCCCGTCGGGACGGACTCCTACGAGGTTCCGTAGGAGCCCGCCCAAGCGGCCGCCGCAGTTCTCCATTCGCTTATTGGTGCGGCGCCGTTGAACAGCTTTAGTAGTTAGTGTTTCTTACGCGGGTTTCTACGGAACCTCGTAGGAGTCCGTCCCGACGGGCGAGCGGCGTCGGGCCGCTCT
>JBCBSH010000411.1:0-632 GCA_039819285.1 Pseudomonadota bacterium | reverse complement strand
GCGTATCTGGGTAACACTGGAACTCAGCCTGCTGGCCATGGCCCTGTCCGTGGCGCTGGCAATCCCGGCCGGCTGCGCCATGGCCTATTTCCGCAGTTCCTTCGCCGACTATGCCATCCGGATCGTTACCATCGCCGGCGTGACCGTGCCGAATTTCTGGCTCGGTGCCTTGCTGATCTACCTGTTCTTCATCCTGTTCCCATCCTTCCCGTCCATCGGTTGGGTGCCCTTTTCCGAAGACCCGCTCGGTAATCTGGCGCGCCTGATGTTGCCGACCATTGCCCTGGCGGTGCCCGTGCTGGCGTCGCTCTCGCGCATTGCAAGATCGGCCATGCTGGACGCGCTGGGCCAGGACTACATTCGCACGGCCCGTGCCAAGGGGGTTCCCGACACCCGGGTGGTGTTCCGCCACGCGCTGCGCAATGCGCTGATCCCCTTCGTCACGGCGGTCGGCATCTATGCCGGCTACCTGTTCGGCGGCGCGATTGTTGTCGAGCAGGTGTTCGCCCTGCCGGGCCTCGGCCGTTTGATGATCGGCGCGATCGCGGAGCGGAACTACCCGCTTGTTCAGGCCTCGATCCTGCTGGTCACGACGGCCTTTGTGCTGATCAACTTCTTGATCGACCTGCTTT
>JBCBSH010000410.1:0-648 GCA_039819285.1 Pseudomonadota bacterium | reverse complement strand
CCGAGGCACCGTTTGACGACCCGGCCGTGCGCGCCGCGGTCAATATGGGCATCAACCGCGACCAGCTGGTCGAGGCAGTCTATTTCGGTCAGGCGGAGCCGGGCGGCCCGCTGTCGCCGGCGCTTGAGGAATGGGCGCTGCCGGTCGCCGAGTTTAGCTGCTATGGCGGCGACCCGGCTGCCGCACAGCAGATGCTGGCCGAGGCGGGCTATACCGATCCGGTGGCGTTCACCATCAACGTGCTCGGCTCGCTTCAGACCGTGGTCGATGCCGCGCAGGTGGTTCAGGCCCAGTTGAACGAGGCCGGGTTCGACGTGACCTTGAACGTGCAAGAGCAGGGCACCTTTGTGCAGGATTGGCGCAATTCCAACTTCCAGGCCTTCGCCAGCCTGAACGGTGGCCGAACCGATCCGGACGGCTATCTCTATCGCACATTCCATTCCGGCGGTTCGACCAACGTCTTCAACTATGCCGACGCGCAGGTTGACGAATGGTTGGAAGCCGGGCGCAGCGCGGTTGATCCGTCGGAGCGCCAGGCGATCTACGCTCAATTGCAGGAGACGCTCGCCTGTGAGGGGCCGATCGCGCATTTGGCGTACGGTGACCTGTACACTGCTACCACCGAGGGTGTAGAAGGGTATGAAGTGG
>JBCBSH010000409.1:0-664 GCA_039819285.1 Pseudomonadota bacterium | reverse complement strand
GAGGATGTCGCGGCCAAACGCGCCATCTTCGAACAGCTTGAAGGCCTGGTTGGGCCGGACTGCCTGTTGGCGTCCAACACCTCGTCGATCCCGATCGCGCGGATCGCCGCCGGCGCCAAGCGGCCCGGCCGGATTGCGGGCATGCATTTCTTCAACCCGGTGCCGCTGATGGCGCTGGTCGAGCTGGTCGAGGCCCGCGAGACGGCGCCGGAGACTTTGGACGCGCTGGCGGCGCTCGCCCATCGCATGGGGCGGACGCCGGTGCGGGTGAAGGACACGCCCGGCTTTCTGGTCAATCTGGGCGGTCGCGCCTATGTCACCGAGGCGCTGCACATCGTCCAGGAGGGGGTTGCGACCCCGGCGCAGGTCGATGCCGTGATGCGCGGTTGCTGCGGCTACCGCATGGGGCCGTTCGAGCTGATGGATCTGACCGGTATCGACGTCAACTTTCCGGTCACCGAGATCATCCATCGCGGCTTCTTCTACGATCCGCGCCTGCGCAGCACGCCCGATCACCGCTCCCTGCTGGACGCCGGCCGCCTCGGCCGCAAGACCGGTGCCGGGTTCTTCACCTATGAGGACGGCAAGCCGGTGGAACAGCCAGTCGACCTGGTCACCAACGCCGAGCCGCCGACCAAGATCGTGCTGCTGGTCGACGATCCTG
>JBCBSH010000408.1:0-689 GCA_039819285.1 Pseudomonadota bacterium | reverse complement strand
GCAGGACTTCGCGCAGGTGGCCGATCCGTCCAACTATGCGCCCCTGCCGGGCGACTGGCGTGTCGGCGTTTCCGATGTCGTGAATTCGACCGGTGCGATCGAGGACGGGCGCTACAAGGCCGTGAACCTGGCCGGTGCCGCCACGATCAGCGCGGTGTCGAATGCGCTTGGCGGTGCTTTGCCCGTGTTCGCATTCGGTGGCGACGGGGCCCATTTCGCGGTGCCGCCGGATCAGGCCGATATCGCCGCTGAGGCGTTGCGTCGCGTCGCTTTCTGGACGGAACGCGACCTCGGCCTCAGCCTCCGGGTTGGCATGATTGCGGTCGACGAGGTGCGTGCCGCTGGGCTGGACGTTGCCGTGGCGTTCTGGTCAGCCTCTGACGATGTGCGCTACGCCATGTTCACCGGCGGTGGCTTGGGATGGGTGGAGCGGCGGTTGAAGGACGGCGCCATCCAAAGCCCGCCGGCGGGGACGGAGCAGGAGCCGGACTTGACGGGCCTCTCTTGCCAGTGGGGCCCGATCAACGCGAGGCGCGGCAAGATCGCATCGTTGATCGTGAAGCCTACGCCCGATGCCGACCGCGAGCGGTTCGCCGCGATCGTCGCCGAGGTTGTTGTCCTGTTGGAAGGAACGGGCTCCTTGAACCCGGTGCCCGTGCAAGGCCCCGATGTCGGCTGGCCGTCGGGGG
>JBCBSH010000407.1:0-696 GCA_039819285.1 Pseudomonadota bacterium | reverse complement strand
TACCCGACCCTTCAGGTCAGCGGCATCGCCATGCTGGCGTCGGTGATCTTCCTGACCATTCCCGCCGGCTGGGCGGGGTTTTTCGCCGCGTGGCCGGTGTTCACGTTAGCCGGCTGGGCCGCCGTGCTAATCATCGGTCTGGCCAGCGCGATCGGCTACTACATCTGGCTGTGGGCCCTCAGCCACACCACGCCGACCCGCGTCACCGTGTTCATGTCGCTCAGCCCGTTAACCGCCACCCTACTCGGCTGGGTATTGCTGGGAGAGCCGTTGACGGTCGAGTTTTTGATCGGCACCGGTCTCGTGGCACTCGGTCTTTGGTTGGCGCACCGAACGTCGGAAGCACGACGCGTCGGAGTAGTGTGACGGCCAAGGGTCAGGCGGGCCTTCCATCAACAACCATCCCGGTCGGTGATCAACCTACTCCGAACAGGATAGGTCAAAGGCGATGTCATAGACGTCATCGCCGGTCGGTGTCGTGACGATGCTGCCGGTGGCACCAGCAAATTCCCCCGTACCGCCGTAAACGAACCACTCCAGGGGCCTAACCGACGATGTGTCGGTGTCGGACGGATCACGTGACTCCACGAAGGCCGAGGCCATCAGGATACCATTGTCGAACAAGAAGGTGCTTGCACCCATCAACGGAAATGATCCCTCGGTATCGCTGTGCATGACCCGGCTGGTCGCATGCTG
>JBCBSH010000406.1:0-712 GCA_039819285.1 Pseudomonadota bacterium | reverse complement strand
ATGATCGAGCATTGCTCGCTGCCGGCGCGGTTTCCGTCACCATCCAGATGGGCGGCGCGCGGTGTCAGGGTAAAGCCAAGGGCGGCGAAATCCTCCGCCGCCCGCGTGAGGTCGGGCACCAACAGCCCGACATGGTCGAGCGCGACGGTGCCTCGGCTCTCGCCGCTCACCAGGGAAGCGACCTCAGCGCCAATGCGCTGGCGTCGAGAACCCTGCGCTTGCCGGATCGCTTTCCACAAAGGCGCGGTATTCGTCCGACATATAAGCGGCGATCAAGGCCTGCGCCCATTCGGTCGACTCGTTGCCCTCGCGGCCGACAAGCGTGATCTGGTACTGCAGGGCCGGGTCTTCCAAGGCGAAGGACTGGCTCAGCAGATTGCCCGAGGCGATGACGTGGTTGCCCAGGGCTGCTGCGACATCGACATCGGCCATGGCGCGCATGATCTGCGGCGCATCCAGCGGCACGATCTCCAAGTCTCTCGGGTTATCGGCGATGTCAGTCTCGGTGGCGCGTGTCGGATCGACGCCGTCGCTGATGGTAATCAGCCCCAGCTCCTGCAAGAAGGCCAGCGCCCGGCCCAGATTGGTCGGGTCGTTTGGGACCGCGATGGACATGCCTTCTTCGATCCCGTCGAGTGAGGTGACCGAGTTGGAGTAAAGGCCCAGGGGCGCGGACGGGATATGCAGATAGGAGACGAGGTCGCCGTCATTC
>JBCBSH010000405.1:0-718 GCA_039819285.1 Pseudomonadota bacterium | reverse complement strand
TCGATGAGCAGGACGTCGCCTGCGTGTTCTCCGAACCCCAGTTCGAACCCAGGGTCGTCGCAGCACTGGTCGAGGGCCGCGACGTCGGCACCGCCGAACTCGACCCCTTGGGCGCCGCGATTGAGCCGGGGCCGGATGCCTATGCAGCATTGCTATCCGGCATGGCCGATGCCATCGTCGCTTGTCTGGCGGAGAGCAGCTAGCAGAGGTTAGCCGCCAGTGGCCGCCGCAGCACGGATTGGTTGCGGCCAAAGGGGGGCTGGCGATGGCGTTGATCGAAGCGCTGACAAAGGAGCAGACGGCTCGGCTGGGTGAGCAGGGTTATCTCGGCTTGCCCAAGTTCGCTTCGGCGGCGGAAGTCGCCGAAATCGGCGCGATATTCGATCATCTGTTGGCCAGCAAGGCAGGCTGGCAGGATGGCAACCAGTTCGATCTGGCCGGCACCGATGATGGCGCCGACGCGAGGCTGCCGCAGATCCTGTTTCCGTCGCAATACGCGCCGGCGCTGAAGAACCATGCCGTGGTGGAACGGGCGCGCCAAATCGCCGAGACCTATTTCGGCGAAGCACCCCAGGCTGACCATGGCGAGCACATGATCTTCAAGCCGCCCGATACGGGGGCCGTGACGCCCTGGCATCAAGATCAGGCTTATCACGATCCGACGATGAACGAGCGCGCCCTGAATTTCTGGATTCCGCTCGATGATTGTGACGAGCAG
>JBCBSH010000404.1:0-739 GCA_039819285.1 Pseudomonadota bacterium | reverse complement strand
CGGCGCCGGTGGCGGCCGGGCGGCCTACGCCGGCAGTTGCACGCCCGAGCCGCCATCCGAGACCTTCACCTGTGAAGGCGCGGCAGACGCCTCTACCGACGTCGCCCAAACGTTGTTCAACGCCGGGCCCGTCACGATCACCACCAGCGCGGGCTTCGGCATCGATACGACAGTAAGCGGGGGGAACGCGCTGACCATCACGTCGGAAAACGGCCTGACCTTTACCGATACCGATGGCACCACGATCACTGGCGGCGAAAGCGGCGTCGTTGCGAATGGCACCAACGAGGCGCTGGTCATCACCACGACCAGCGATGTCATTGGCACCGGCGAGAACAGTTCCGGCATCGCCGCGTTCAACACCTATGGCGACGCCGGCGTGTCCGTTACCGCCGCCTCGGCCCATGGCGACAGCTATGGCATCTACGCTCGGGATTTCGGCACCGGCGGTATCACGGTCTCGGCCTCCGGCCCGGTCAGCGCCGTTGACGGTGCCGGAATCAAGATCAGCGACCAGGCCGGCGGCACGACCGCAATTACCGCGATGGATACGGTCTCGTCGACCAACGGCACCGGCATCTATGCCAAGAACGCCTACAGCGACGGCATGACCATCCACAGCGTCGATGTCAGTGGCGGCGAAACCGGCATTTTTGCCTGGAACGCGGCCGCCGGCCCGCTGACGGTCACCTCAACCGGCGCCGTGCACGGTGAGAACAAGTACGGCATTTTCGCCTAT
>JBCBSH010000403.1:0-757 GCA_039819285.1 Pseudomonadota bacterium | reverse complement strand
CGAGTCCGCGCTGGCCGACGACTTCGTGCAGATCGGCCCCGATGGCATCGCCCGCGATCGCAGCACGGTGCTCGATCTCGTCATCGGCATGAAAGGTATCGCTGGACCCGATTTCGTCATCGAGATCGAAGAGGCCAAGACGCGGACGCTCGTCGGCGGCTACGCCTTGGTCAGCTATTGCGAGGTTCAGCGCGGCGGTTCCAGGGACACCGACCGCTGGTCGTCCGCGCTTCTCGGCCACGCGTCCACGGGTGCGTGGCAATGGCACCACCTGCACGAATGCTGGGCGGGTTAGGCCATGTTCCAACCCAGCTCAGCCGATCTGGCACATGACTTTCGGTCCGGCATGCATGTCGTGATCACCGGCTCAGGCTCCGCGCTGATCGATCCGGAACGGGGCGGCGCCAGTGCAGCCGTGATCGTCGACGGTGTGATCCTGCAGTTCGATTGCGGCCGCGGGGTCATGGAAAATCTGACCCGGGCCGGCATCAATCCGGTCGATATCGACCATCTGTTCTTCACTCACCTGCATTTCGACCACATCGCCTCGTTCGGCTATTTCGTGATTTCCATTTGGATTGCCGGCCGCCAGCAGACGCTGCCCGTCTATGGCCCGACGGATACACGCGAGATGGCGGAGAAGCTGGTCTTTGGCGGACACTTCGTCGATGTCCGTTTCGCACGCGGTCTGGTCGCGACATGGCCCGATGATGTTCCCGGCCGCCCCTGCGACGAACCGCCGATCCAGGTTCGAGAG
>JBCBSH010000402.1:0-788 GCA_039819285.1 Pseudomonadota bacterium | reverse complement strand
CGAACGGCGCCTTCGACGGGCTGCGACTGGATGATGCCGGCCGTCTTTGGCTTAGCGCCGGCGACGGCGTTCACTGCTACACGCCGGAGGGCGCGTTGATCGGCAAAATCTTGGTGCCGGAACGGGTTTCCAACCTGTGTTTTGGCGGGGCAAAGCGCAATCAACTGTTCATGACGGCGACGACCTCGGTCTATGCCATGCTGCTGCCGGTGATCGGGGTGAAGACCTTCTAGATCGGCCCCTTGCGGGCAGGCTCCTCGCCCGTCGCGCGCGCTTCCTGGATCGGCGGGCAGGGCGTCGATCCATAGGAGCAAAAGACGCAGCAATCGCCAGGCAGCGGCTTCAGAACCGCGCCACAACCCATGCAGTCATAGAAATACTGACAGGCGTTCGTCGGCATGGTCTCGGTTTCCGAGTAACCGCATTTTGGGCAAACGACGCGCGACGAAAGGTCGATTTGCATGGCCCTGTTCCGTGGAAAGGGACTGTGGCGACCCCGTATCCTACCATGTCGGCTGGTCACGCGCCGGTTGGATCGGGCATGATGGGGTACCACTGCGTCAGAGGCCCGTTTGCCCAGTTCCCAGACCACCGATGATGCCGCCGCCCATCCGGCCGAGGACCAGAACGGTGTGGCGTCGCTGGCGCGTGGGCTGCGCGGTGCTGTGTATAAGAGGGGAGTGTGGGGTGGGTGGCTGAGGCTCAGAAGAAGCGTAGCTGGCGCTGCCGCTGGTGGTTGGTGGTTTTGGTGTAGCTCCTGGTGGTCCTGTTGCATCGCGTCCACGGAC
>JBCBSH010000401.1:0-825 GCA_039819285.1 Pseudomonadota bacterium | reverse complement strand
CTTGCGTCGAGCGTCAGCCTCGGCCGGCACGAGTCCCGGGTCAAGCACCTCGGGCACGGCTCCCGCACGCAAGATCCCCGCACCTGCGGGGAACACGCTCGCGCCCGAGGTGAAGTCCCAGGACTGGTCGGTTCATCCCCGCGCGTGCGGGGAACACACGGCGGGCGAGAACAACGACTACACCGATGACGGTTCATCCCCGCGCGTGCGGGGAACACATCGACACCCGATGGAGCCCTGCGATGTCCCGCGGTTCATCCCCGCGCGTGCGGGGAACACTCTTCGATCTCGTGACCCGCCATGGCGTGGACCGGTTCATCCCCGCGCGTGCGGGGAACACGCTCGGCACGGGCAGGGCGATCTCGGCCGAGGCGGTTCATCCCCGCGCGTGCGGGGAACACACCTGGATGTCCTTCGGGCGCTCGGTCGAGACCGGTTCATCCCCGCGCGTGCGGGGAACACGAGCCGCTGAATAATCCGACCGAGGGGCGGAACGGTTCATCCCCGCGCGTGCGGGGAACACGCCACGGACGGGTTTCTCACGGAGGCCGGCACCGGTTCATCCCCGCGCGTGCGGGGAACACGTCGCGCTCCAGGGGCGGCCCATGGTTGACGCCGGTTCATCCCCGCGCGTGCGGGGAACACGGTCGCACGACCTTCCGCCTCTGCCAGCAGGCCGGTTCATCCCCGCGCGTGCGGGGAACACCCGCTGAGGGAAAGGGTCGAGGTGCCCGAGGCCGGTTCATCCCCGCGCGTGCGGGGAACACAAGCCGCCCGCGTCGCGGAGCTGGAGGGCGCACGGTTCATCCCCGCACGCGCGGGGAT
>JBCBSH010000400.1:0-842 GCA_039819285.1 Pseudomonadota bacterium | reverse complement strand
TAGCGCGCGCGCTGTTCGGGTGTCATGGCAGTCCCTCCTCTCGATCATCTTCGCTTGTCAATTTGCGAATTAGGAAATCAAGCGACCGTTTCTCGGCCTTTAATTGGATTGTATGCAGAAAACAAAGCAGGTATCTTCGTCGATCAGGACAATTTGAACTTTGCAGATTCGGCAATGGGGAAATCGATCGGCGCTTTGGGAACGGGTGAGGGCGATGGCGGGCTGGGTCCAGATGCCGCACCCTTGCGTGTTCGGCCGGTCACGGTCTCGTTGGAGGATCGGGACCTTGCCGTGTTCGAGAGCCGGCACGCGCCGAACTTCGCCATGGAGATTGGCACCTGGCCGTTCGAGAAGCTGTGCCTGGTGCGCCAGGGCAGCGGCGTCCTTCGGCTGGAGAGCACGGATCGTCCGCTGGCGGAGGGCGATCTGCTGCGCATCCCGGCCGACATTCGCCACGCTTTTGTCGACCAACCCAGCCAGCCGATGACGCTGACCATGGCCTGCTATGACGAGCGCATCGCCGCCGGCAACGCCCAGTCAGAGCGGATCCTGGGCCGTTATCGCGCCGCGCTTGCGCCGCTTGAGCCCTACCCGCTTACGGCCCCGCATCGCCGGCTGCAGGTGACGCGGCGGTTTCGCCAGTTGGTGTTCGAAGGTGTGCGGCCGGGCGAGCAGACGGACGATGCGATCTGGTGTGGCCTTCTGGACCTGATGCGCCACCTCGCCGCCATGGTCGCGGAGGATGACCGGTTGCGCGCGCTCGACCCCAGCCAGCAAGGCTTTGCCAGCAGCCTTGCCCATCTGGAGGCGAACTTCGTCCGCCCGATCCGGGTCGATGAACT
>JBCBSH010000399.1:0-874 GCA_039819285.1 Pseudomonadota bacterium | reverse complement strand
CCGTCCGAACTCCTGGTCAAGGCGCAAACCTTGGGCGCCTCGACCTGGCAGATCGCCCTGCGGGTCGCGCTGCCGCAGGTCCTGCCGAGGCTGGTCCAGGCCGTCCGCTTGTCCCTGGGGCCGGCCTGGCTGTTCCTGATCGCCGCCGAGGCCATCGCGGCCGAAGGCGGGCTCGGCTACCGCATCTTCCTGGTCCGCCGCTATCTCGCCATGGATATCATCCTGTCCTACGTCGTCTGGATCGCGTTTCTGGCCTTCCTGTTGGACTATGCCCTGAAGTCGCTCTCGCGGGCAGCCTTCGCCTGGTTCCATGGCGGGGAGGACCTATGACGGCCGTATCGGTGCATGACGTCTGGAAGTCCTATGACGGCCGGCCGGTGCTGGAACGTCTCAACATCGAGGTGGAGGAGGGCGCCTTCTGCGCCATCGTCGGCGCCTCGGGCTGCGGCAAGTCGACGTTTCTTCGGCTGCTGCTGGCCCAAGAACTGCCGAGCCGAGGCGAGATTCGCATCGCTGATGCCGAGCCGGCGACGGAGCCGCAGGCGGATCGCGGTATCGTCTTTCAGCGCTATTCGGTCTTTCCACATCTGACCGTGCGGGACAATCTGATCTTTGCCGCCGAAATCGCCGCCTCGCGGACTCTGGGCCGGACCTGGGGCCGGAGGCGCCGAAGGCTACGGGACGAGGCCGAGGCGACGCTGGAGCGGGTTGGCCTCAGCCACGCCGCCAAACTGTGCCCCTCGGCACTTTCTGGCGGCATGCAGCAGCGCCTCGCCATCGCCCAGGCCCTTACCAAGAAGCCGAAGGTACTCCTGCTTGACGAGCCGTTTGGCGCGCTCGACCCCGGCACGCGGGTGACCATGCACGAGTTCCT
>JBCBSH010000398.1:0-956 GCA_039819285.1 Pseudomonadota bacterium | reverse complement strand
GCTCGCCGCGCGGGCGCCGCACCATGCCCCAAGCCGCCGGCCCGGACAAGACGCATGACCGCGCTGCCCACCGGCCTTATCGCCGCTTATCACGGCACCCTTTATCGGGTGCACGCAACCCCGGAACTGAACAAGCGCATCGGCGTTCGCTGCCACGACACCGAGAGGGTCCTGCGGCGCTATCGTGTGCGCACCGCCGCCGTACTAACCGCCGAAAACCCAGGCAGCCGTCCCCAGCCCGGCCTGGTGAACCGGATCCGCCGCCGCCTGCTGGACGCCGATCTCAAGGCCCTCGGGCTGCAAAGCCTGCCGACCTCGGCGATCGACCTTGCGGAAATCTGGCCCGCCGAACGGGGCCGGTTCGTGCTCGGCGCCAGGCTGGCGGACATGCAGCGGCTAGCACGCCGCCATGGGCAGAACGCGTTTCTGTGGATCGAACTTGGCCGGCCGACACGAATGCGGCTCTGTCGATAAACTGCCGACGCCCGCATCGAAGCATCCGGCTAAGCGGCTAGATCCTTCTCAAACCGACCGGTATCCAAAAACTGGTCGAGCACCTCGATGACCGCCTCGGTCGGGATGTCCTTCATCATGGTGCCGCCATAGCTGCTGGCGCAAATGCAGGCCAGCGGGTCCGCCCAGGGGCCGAACCTAGACGGTTCGGTCGGCCCGAACAGCGAGATCAGGGGCGTGCCGGCGGCGCCGAACAGGTGGCCCGTGCCGGTGTCGTTGGCGACCGCAACGGTAAGCCGCGCCGCCATGGCGTAAAGCAGGGGGATGTTGGGAAACCGCCGCTTGCCATTCACGATGTCACAGCCCGGCATGAGGACCCCGGGCACCCCTGCGACGATCTCGTCGAACCAGCGCATCTCGGCCGGCCCCATCAGGAACACGGGCACGCAGCCCTTCGCCGTGACGTGATTGGCAAGCGCGATGTAGCGATCCAGCGGCCAAAT
>JBCBSH010000397.1:0-1052 GCA_039819285.1 Pseudomonadota bacterium | reverse complement strand
CTCGGGCCATTCTCGGCGGAAAGACTCATCTAAAATCAGTCTCGTGCGAGCTTTTGGTCGCTTGATAGTAGAGACGAGCGTTCGACGCGAGACGTGAACGGGGCGGAGTCAGAAATGGCGACCCACGGACGGGCTGTTCGGTGGCATCGATCTGCATTCCCTGGCCGTGATGCGGAACGCGCGTCAGGCGGCAACCATGATCCGTCGGGGCGTCGACCGAAGCTTGTCGCCGGCCTGACTGTCGGGGTTTCCGTGTGGGCCTTGCTGGCGACGACGGCGCTGGTGGTTACGGCCGTGCAATCCAACCGCCAGATCGATGACCTTGAGGTCGGCTACGCCAACCTTGTCGTGGACTTGAACGGCCAGGTCCAAGATGCGGTTGCCGTTTCGGCGCGCAACTCCCGATACGTTGCCCAGGTCGCGGCGCTGGAGGCTGATCGCGACGCCTTGGTTGAACAGCTTTCAGCGCTTGGCGCGACAACGGCCGGGACGGACGCCGAGCGTCGAGACCTGATTGCCGAGAGATCGACCCTGCGTAGCGACATCGATCAGCTGCGGGCTGGTCTGATCGGTGCCAATGCAAGCCTTGCCGCATTGGACGAACGCTTGGCGTTGCGCGACGCGGATCTGGCCATCGCCAGGGTCGATCGTGATGCCGCCGCTGCGGCGGCGGCCCTCCTCCACGATCAGGTTGCGGACTTGACCGCCAGGCTAGTGGAGGCGGGAGCCCGCAACGATCACCTCGCCGGCCGGCTAGATGAGGCGTCGACCGCCCTGTCCGAGACGCGCCTTGCTCTCGCTGCCGCCGAACAGGAAACGCTGACCGTTCTGGCCGAGCTGCACATGCAGGAGATGATCGGTGACGATCTGGCAGGGTTGTTGCGGGACACGATGGCCGTTGCCGTTGACCTGTCCGCCGAAAGGGATCGGTTGGACGGCCAGGCAGACGCGATGCAGGGCCAGATTGTGGCGTTGGAACGGGACCTCGGCGCTGAGCGTTCGGCACGCGGCGATGCTGAGGAGGCTCTGCGCCTCGTTACGGTCGCCGCCGC
>JBCBSH010000396.1:0-1096 GCA_039819285.1 Pseudomonadota bacterium | reverse complement strand
CGGCCCAGCGTCACGCACACAACCATGCAAGCATCGAGACCAAGAGAAGCACAATGCCACAAGGAACGATCACAACCCAACACACCGACGTCTTCGACGGCCTGTCCGCCATCGCAGTCGAGCGCCAGGCACGCGTCCTGCGCGCCCGCGCCACGGCGGACGCTTTGAGCCGGGCCTGGACCGGGGTCTGGAACGCTATCCAACGCGGCTTCGCGGCCATGACCAAGGGGATGCAGAATCGCCGGCTTGTGAACGAGCTGTCGCAGCTTGACGACCGGCTGCTGGCCGATGTCGGCTTGAACCGCGCCACGCTCGCGGCTGACCTGAAGCGGGGCCGCGAGGCCAGCCATGTCTTCGTGCCCACGCCCCTGACCGGCAAGGCGCTGCTGTTCCCGACCGTCGTGAAGCAGGTCCCGGCCAACAACGACAGGGCGGACGAACGCCGCGTCGCATAAGGGTTAAACCAATATCTCAAGCAAAGCCCCGACGGCATTGCCGCCGGGGCTTTTTGTGTCCAGAACGCAACATCGTGTGGAAAAACCACTCTCAGCCCCATTAATCTCTGTACACCCCTAGATGATGTGTCATCATCGTCGGTCGTTGACTAGATACAGCGGTTCGGCTGGCTCTTGCTAGGCTCGCGACCGAATCGCTGGTGACGCGGGGGACCGACGATGCGGATAGAGCGGCGATTCACGACAAAGGGGCAAGACCCGTACGACGCGATCGAGTTCCGGGAAGCGACGAGCGAGATCCGCAACCCCGATGGCTCGATCGTGTTTCGCCAGGATGGCATTGAGGTGCCGGCGGCGTGGAGCCAGGTCGCCGCCGATATTCTGGCCCAGAAATACTTCCGAAAAGCGGGCGTCGCCGCCCGGCTGAAGCCGATCGAAGACCCGGACGTGCCGGAGTTTCTCTGGCGTCACCAGCCGGACGACAAGGCGCTGGCGCGGTTGCCCGAAGACGAGCGGTTTGGCGGCGAAACCTCATGCCGGCAGGTGTTTGACCGGTTGGCCGGGACCTGGACCTATTGGGGCTGGCAGGGCGGCTATTTCGACAGCGCTGACGACGCGCGCTCCTATTACGACGAGATGCG
>JBCBSH010000395.1:0-1107 GCA_039819285.1 Pseudomonadota bacterium | reverse complement strand
CAACGTGCCGATCGGCTTCGCCGTCCTGCTGGACCATCTGGAGGCCGACGCCGAGTTGCGGGCCAACTTCTTCAGCCGGTTGGACCTGCTGTTTTACGCCGGCGCGGCCCTGCCGCAAAATCTGTGGGAACGGCTGGAGGATCTGTCGGTTGCCGAACGCGGCGTGCGCGTGCCGATGATCTCCGCCTGGGGTTCGACCGAGACGGCGCCCATGGTCACGACCGTGCATTTCCCGATTGAGCGCGCCGGCGTTATCGGCCTGCCAGGGCCGGGCGTAGCGCTGAAAATGGTGCCCGCCGGCAGCAAATTGGAGATGCGGGTCAAGGGCCCGAACGTCACCCCCGGCTATTGGCAGCGGCCGGACCTGACCGAGGCGGCGTTCGATGACGAGGGCTACTACAAGATCGGCGATGCCGGCCGCTTGTTGGACGAGGACAACCCCGGCGCGGGCGTCGTGTTCGACGGGCGCACAGCGGAGGATTTCAAGCTGTCGACCGGCACCTGGGTGCATGTCGGCGCCCTGCGCATCGCGCTGATCGCGGCCTGCGCGCCGGCGGTGCAGGACATCGTTCTCGTGGGCGAAAATGGTGATCATGCCGGTGCTCTGATCTTCCCGAACCTGCCCGGCTGCCGCGCGCTTGCCGGTCTGGCGGACGATGCGCCGATTGAGCAGGTTTTGAGCGACCAAGCCGTCCGTAGCCATCTCCGCGAGGCCCTGATTCGCCACAACGCGGACAACCCTGCCAGCTCGACCGCGATCGTCCGTGCCTTCCTGATGGCCGAGCCGCCGTCGATCGATGCCAACGAGATCACGGACAAGGGTTACATCAATCAGAGAGCCGTCCGCGAAAGGCGGGCCGATCTCGTCGACCGGGTCATGGCCGAGGCGCCCGACGGCGACGTCATTCAGGCGGCCTAGACGGGCCGAATCAAGCGTCGGGTTGATCGCCCGCGCATTGCGCACCAAATATGAAAGGCCGCGGCGCCGAGAGGGCCGTGGGCAAGGGCGCCGGCATTGGGCTGGGCCCAAGACCCTATCTCGCTCATGCAAGAGGAGATGAGAGCGTGACTCGTTTGTCTTTGTTCAACAGTCCCCTGTTGCTGGGG
>JBCBSH010000394.1:0-1179 GCA_039819285.1 Pseudomonadota bacterium | reverse complement strand
TGGAAGGGGCGCTGAACCGGCTGATCGCCACCGCCGAACTGGTCGGCCGCGAGATCACGCTGGAGTCGACCAACGAGCTGCTGCACGACGTGCTGCGCGTGTCGGACCGGCGTGTCACGATCGACGAGATTCAGCGCAAGGTCGCCGAGCACTTCAACATCCGCGTTGCGGACATGCACTCGGCGAGGCGGTCTCGCTCGGTCGCGCGGCCGCGCCAGGTCGCGATGTATCTGTGCAAGCAACTGACCCCACGATCGCTGCCGGAAATCGGCCGAAAATTCGGGGGTCGCGACCACAGCACCGTGATCCACGCGGTACGCAAGATCGAGGAACTGTGCGCCGCCGATAGGGCATTCGCCGAAGAGGTCGAGCTTTTGAGGCGCATGCTGCAGCCCTAGGCCCCGTCTACGGTCGACTGGCGCTAGTCCGGCGTTCGCGCCGCCGGGCCGCGATGCCGGTCGACCAGTTCTTTCAGCCTTTCGGCAAAGACCGGGTCATCGCTTGCCAGTTGGGCGCAGTCCTCGGCGGACAGAACCAACAACTGGCATTCGGTGATGGTGGTGACCGTGCTGTCGAGGGGGTGATCGCTGCCGATCAGGGCGCTTTCGCCGAAAAAGTCGCCCTCGTGCAGACTCCTGCTGCCACGGGGTGACGTCACGTCGAGCTGGCCTTCGACGACGATGTAAAGCGCGTCGGCCGGATCGCCCGGGCGCAGCAGGGCATGGCGCGCGGGCACGGCCCGCTTGACCAACGCGACGGTAAGGTTGGCCAGGGTAGCGGCGTCCAGCTTCGCCAGGATCGGGACGCGCAGCAACCGGTTCATGCTAACGACGAAGTCGTGGCGCCGGATTTCGCGGGCAAATCCCGCCGCCAGAATGGCAGCCGGCAACGCAAACAGGCCGACGCCGAGGAACATGAACAGGGCGCCCAGTGCCCGGCCTAGATCCGTAACCGGCACGATGTCGCCATAGCCGACGGTGGTCAGCGTGATGATGCCCCACCACAAGGCCGCCGGAATGCTCGAAAACGCTTCCGGCTGGGCGTCTCGCTCGACCTCGTACATCAAGGTCGACGCGACCATGACCGTGATCAGCATCAACAGCATGGCGCTGATCAACGTGCGCCCTTCCGCCCGCACAACTGACGCAAGCGACGCCATCGCCGGCGAGTAGCGGGTCA
>JBCBSH010000393.1:0-1194 GCA_039819285.1 Pseudomonadota bacterium | reverse complement strand
CGCCGTCTTCAACCGGGTGCTGGACGGCATGATCGAACAGATATCGCAGGAAGACGCCAGACAGACCGGCGGTCCGGGGTCGCGCGCGGCCTAGTGATTTGGCCATCCCGGCAGCAGCGGACGACCGCACTCGTTCTGCAGTCCTTTTTGAAACGCCTTGATGGTATCATATATGTTACCATAATGTATGATCGATATCGTTCAATATGAGACGGAGGAGGGGCGGTCGCCATTCGCCGACTGGTTCGATGGGCTCGACGCGCGCGCCGCGCTCAAAGTTCGTACCGCGATCGCTCGCATCGAAACGGGTAATTTCGGCGACGTGAAGCCGGTTGGTGCCGGTCTGTCGGAACGACGGATCGATTTTGGTCCCGGATATCGGGTCTATTTCGGCCGTGACGGAGCCTCCCTGGTGATCCTGCTGGCCGGCGGGACCAAGAGGCATCAGCAACGGGATATCGATCGGGCAAAAGCCTATTGGGCAGATTACAAGCGCCGAAAGCGGCGCGGAGGGTAACGGAATGGCGCTCACACGGGACTTCAAGGAAACGGTCAAGCTGCGCGCAATGCGCGATCCGGAGTTTCGGGTTGGGCTGCTGCAAGAGGCGCTGAACGCCCTTCTCGATGCCGACATGGCGACTGGCAAGCTGCTGTTGCGCGACTATGTGAACGCGACCGTGGGCTTCGAAACGCTGGGCGCGCAGTTGCACAAGAACCCAAAGAGCCTGATGCGTATGCTGAGCGAGCAGGGCAACCCGCGCGCCGACAACTTGCTTGAGCTTGTTGCCCAACTAAAGGGCAATGAGGGTGTCAGCTTCAGCGTGCAACGCACCGCGTCCTGACCTAAGGGCGGTCGCCTGGCAAGTTTCTAGACAGGAACCGCGCTCTACCGGGCTCTGGCACCCACCGTCCTACGCATCGACAGTTTCGCTCCGGCGCTCGCAACCGGCTGATTCGCTGGCGAATTCGGCACACCGTGTGATCTGGGGCGCCGCTGGATGTCAAAACTATTTGACATCGCGTTTTCACAGGTTTACCTGATGTCAAAGATATTGGACACATAGTCAATCAAACCAGACACGAGCCTGTTTCCATGACCCAGCACCAGAAGAGCGCTGTTGCCGCGTTGATTGGCACGATCCTTGTCATCGTCATCTACAGCGCGATCGTATTCCCGCTCTACGCCCAGGGGCG
>JBCBSH010000392.1:0-1247 GCA_039819285.1 Pseudomonadota bacterium | reverse complement strand
CGGCCGCCAGATGCCGCAGCGTGCTGGACGTGCCCTATGGCGACGACTACTGGCAGAAGATCGACATCTATCTGCCGGACGATCCGTCGGCGAACGGGCTGCCCGTGTTCTTAAACCTGCATGGTGGTGGCTGGACACATGGCTACAAGGAATGGCTCGGCTTCCAGGCCCCACCGATCGTGAGCCTGCCCGCAATCTACGTTTCCGTCTCCTACCGGCTAGCGCCCGACCACGATTACCAGGCCCAACTCCATGACACGTTTGCGGCCCTGCAATGGACCGTTGACCATATCGCGGACCATGGCGGCGACCCGAACCGCGTCTTCATCGGCGGCCATTCGGCCGGAGCCCACCTGTCAAGCCTGGCGACGCTGCGGCGAGACCTCGCCGCCGAGTTTGGCCTGCCGGAAGGTGTCATTAAAGGCTGCTTTCCCGTCAGCGGCGTCTACGAGATCGACTTTGAAGACGCCGAACTGAAGGACTGGAACGAGGGGCCAGGCAGCACCATGCTGCACAGCCGCGACGACGCCAGAGGGGCTAGCCCGATCGCCCATATCGAAGGCAATCTAACGCCGTTCTACATCACCTGGGCCGATGGCGATGGCATCTATGCCACTGTGACCGGCCCCAGAATGGTCGAGGCCCTGTCAAAGCAGCCGGGGCGGGTCGCGTGGCACGTCTTTGAGAACAAGAATCATTTTTCCGTCAATCTCGACATGGCCAACGAAAACAACCGCTGGGTCCAAACCCTGCGATCCTGGATGACGGCAAGCTAGGCGAGACGCGTCGGTGCAAAGCATCGCGCCAGAGCTGGACGTGAAACGCGTCAGCATCATGGGCGCCGGACGCATCGGCACGCCCGTGATCGACTTCGTTCGCGGCCGCGACCCTTGGCGCCTGGCCGCCGTGCTCGTCCGCAGGAATCGCCCATCTGCCGAGCCCGAGGTCACTTCGGATGCCGGCCATTTCTTTGACCAGGAGACCGACGTCATCATCGACGCCGCTGGACCGGACGCGCTGCGCGCCCACGGGCAGCAGGCGCTGGCCCAGGCCGATCTGTGGACGATCAGCGGCACGGCCCTGTCGGACCCCGACCTGATGCGGCGATTGTCCAAGGTCGGAGGGGCGACCGGCCATCGCCTGCGCATCCTGCCTGGCGCGTCGATCGGTCCGGGCCTTGTGGCGTGGATGGCCAGCCGCATCGATGGGTCGCGCGCCAAGGCCGATACCGCGTCCAGGCCGCCGAT
>JBCBSH010000391.1:0-1285 GCA_039819285.1 Pseudomonadota bacterium | reverse complement strand
AAGGATGGCAGCCATCCGTCCGACAATCTCGGCGGGGTTTTGGCAGTGGCCGAGATTGTCGGACGGATGGCTGCCATCCTTGGCGCGATAGGTGTCGTTGATATCGAGGAACCGGACCATCGTGCCGTTGGCAAACGCGGCCATCTCCGGCGTCGTTGCGACCAGGCTGCCGAAGACGCGGGCGGACGGACCATCGGCGACGGGTACGGCCAGCTTGCGGGCAATTTTGCTTGGTGCCGCGGTGTAGGCCGCCAGCGCCCCGGCCATGGTGTCGACGATGCGGCGCCTGGCCTGATGGACGGCGCGGTCCGACAAGTCGGCATGGTCAAGCGTCATCGCGTAATCGATAAGGCGCAACTCCAGGTCGCTGGCGGACGCCTGGAGGCCCGGCGCCCCCTCCGGTCCCGGATCAGATGACACCGTTAGCCTCCAACTGTTTTAACTCCGCGTCGCTCAGCTTCAGCTCGTCCCGATAGATCGCCTGATTATGACCGCCGATCTCGTCAGGGCCCAGCCAAGCAATCTCGCTTGGCGTCTCGGAGAGCTTCGGCGCGATGCCAGGCACCGCGATGTCGCCGAAGCGCGGGTCGGGCATTCTCATGACCATGTCGCGGGCATGGAAGTGGGGGTCCTGGGCGATGTCGTCGATCGCATAGATGGGACCGCAGACAACGCCGTGCCGCTCCAGGCGCTCGGTGAGCTCTGGCATCGAAAACTGGGCGCTCCACTCGGCAATCAGGCCGTCCAGTTGCGTGGCGTTCTCACCCCGCGCCTTATGGTCGCTGTACTGCGGATCATCGGCCAGCTCAGGGCGCTCCATGGCCTCGCAAAGACGGCGGAACATGGTATCGAGGTTGGCGGCGATGACGATGTACTTGCCCTCGCGGGTGGGAAAGATGTTGGACGGCGACACGTTCGCCAGGCCGGTGCCCGACGGTTTGCGGATGACGCCGAGCTTGTCGTATTCTGGCAAGGTGCTTTCAAGCATCGAAAAGCAGCTCTCCGTGATCGCCGCATCGATCACCTGCCCCTTGCCGCCGCCGCCGGCGTCGCGCCAGTAAAGCGCCATGAGAACGCCCTGGGTCGCAAACAGGCCCGTCAGCGTATCGCCGAGCGAGATGCCGAAACGCGGCGGCGGCGTATCTGGAAAACCGTTGATGTAGCGGATACCACCCAACGCCTCGCCAACGCTGGCAAAGCCCGGCTTTTCGGCATAGGGGCCGGTCTGGCCGTAGCCCGACACCCGGGCGATGATCAGCCCCGGATTGATCGCATGCAGGGCGTC
>JBCBSH010000390.1:0-1317 GCA_039819285.1 Pseudomonadota bacterium | reverse complement strand
GGTCTCGATGAACCGCCCGAGGTGGAAGACGCTATCCCCAACGTCGAGGACCAACACGCCCTCGGTCGTGCCGTCGATCTGCGCGGCCTGAACCGCGCCGAGGCCCCAAAAATCCAGATGCCCAGGCACATCTGCGGCACCATAAGCCGCAAGCCCACGACGCCCGGTCTTGTCCATCGTCAGGTTGGTTCCAGCGGCGGAGGTAATACGCAGGCTGCTTGCGGTGTCCAACAGCATCGCCCCCGCCACGGCACGGATGCGGACCTCGGGATCGAACCGCAAGCGGTCGAGGACATGGGGCGGCTCCATGCAGCACAGGACACGCGCACCACGATCAAGCGCCGCCGCGATCTCGGGTCGATAGTGCAGGGTATGCGCGGTCATGTAGACGATCAGATCGGCGGCCTCGCACAAAGCACTCAGCGCGCGGGCGTCAGGCATTTTGTTCCAGCCAAAGGTTGCCTGCACCGCATCCGCGCCAAGCGCCTCTACCGCGCCCATGCAGGCGGCGGCGTAGGCCGGCATCCAAGCGCTGTCGGTGATGCAGACGCAGAGCTCGCCGGGCTTGAGCGCGCAGGCGGTTAGCTGATGGCGAAAGAGCGCGGCCAGATCGGCGCCGAAACCGGGGCCGTCAAACGTGCGGGCATAGGCCATGGGGCGCCCTTCTCTGTTGGCCAGGGTCAGACAGATGCAATCTCTTGTCTGTTTGAACAGCTCCCATCGGGTGGTCCGGTCGGCTCATTGGTGCATGGCCGGTTGGCGTCCCATCTCGTTGCTTGTCCAAGCGCCAGCGCGCTTTCGAGCCGGGTTCAGTTGGGCTGCCATCGCAGGGTTGGGACGGCTTGACCGTCGCCGGAGCCGGTCCGGGAGCCAAAACCGGATAGGGGGAAGACGCAATGAGGTGGCTGTTACGAATTGGCGCGACATCGGGGTGACGACGTCCAGCAAACGGAAATTACAAGATATCACCCCGGAACGGTTTCCGGTTCGCTTGTCGCGGCCGCGGACTGAATTAGGTGTTCGATCTCAGCCGTTTTTCGAACACGGATCAGGCCACCGTCCGACATCCGTTGCAGCGCATCATCGTGGGCGACGCGCGTTGATGAGGCACAGGCATCCTCGACGAGCGTCACGTAGTAGCCCCGGTCGGCCGCGTCACGGGCTGTGAGTTCAACGCAACCTTCGGTCACGATGCCGCAGACAAGCAGTCGGTCAACACCCATGTTGCGCAGAATCTGGTCGAGGGGAGTCGAGTTGAAGGTCCCCGCGCTTGTTTTGTCGACCACCAATTCGTCGCCTTGTGGCACAACCTCCGGC
>JBCBSH010000389.1:0-1442 GCA_039819285.1 Pseudomonadota bacterium | reverse complement strand
GACACCGTCGCCCATCATGCCGCGGTCGAGCAGCAGATGCGTCGTCGGCACCAGCCAGTCGCAGACGTGAAACCCCAGGATGCGGTCGCCAGCACGGGCGATCTCGGTCGCCAGGGCCGGGTCCCACCAGACATGGTAGATATCGACCGCGACGCCGATGCCGTCGCCCAAAAGATCGCAGAGATCGTTGGCCTGGCCAAGCGTGTTCACGCACGCCCGGTCGGCCGCGTACATTGGGTGCAACGGCTCGATGGCGAGCGTGACGCCGGCGGCGCGCGCCTCCGGCAGCACTGTCGCCAGCGCCTCGGCCACCTGCTCGCGCGCGGCCGGCATGTCCTTCGAGCCTGGCGCCAGGCCGCCGACCACCAGCACCAGGCATTGGGCGCCCAATGTCGCGGCTTCGTCGATCGCCGTCCGGTTGCTATCCAGCATGGCCTGGCGTTCCACCTCGGTCGACCAAGTGAACATGCCGCCCCGGCACACGCCAGTAACGGTCAGGTCCTCGCCCTTGATCAGCCGCTCGGTCTCGTCAAGCCCGATATGAGCGATCTGGTCTCGCCACGGTGCAACGCCTGTGATGCCGAAGCGACGACATGCGGGGATAATCTCCGCCAGCGTCCATTGCTCGCGCACCGTGGCGGTGTTGAGCGACAGGCCGGCGAGGGGGCCGTCAAGCGTAACGCTCACCGGTCGATGCCGGCATGGACGGACAGCCAGGCGGCGAAGCGGTCTGCCGCTTGGGCAGGGTTGTCCAACAGGCCAGCGGCGTCGGCTAGGCGGAACAGTTCGGCGAAGTGCAGCGCCGACCGGGCGCTTTCCTGGCCGCCGACCATGGTGAAGGCGGGCTGGTGGCCGTTCAGCCAGGCTAGGAACACGACGCCCGTCTTGTAGAACCGCGTTTGCGCCGCAAAGATATGCCGTGCCAAGGGTACGGTTGGGGCCAACAGGGCCCGGTATCGATCCGTATTCCCCTCAGCCAGCGCCGCCAAGGCTGCGGAGGCGACCGGCGCGATGCTGTCGAAGATGCCCAGCAGAGCATCGGAGGCATGCTCGCCATCGCCCTCGATCAGTTCGGGATAGTTGAAATCGTCGCCGGTATACATGCGCACGCCCTTTGGCAGGCGCCGGCGCATGATGATTTCCTTGTCCTTGTCCAACAGCGAGATCTTGATGCCGTCGATCTTGGCGGCGTTTTCCTCGATGACCGACAGGCAGTTCTCCATCGCCGCGTCGATGTCGTCATTGCCCCAATAGCCGGCCAGGGCCGGGTCGAACATATCGCCCAGCCAGTGCAGGATCACCGGTTCGTTCACTTGGCCCAGGATGCGGCCGTAAACGGATGCGTAGTCGTCGGAGCTTCGGGCCTTGGCGGCCAATGCCCGGCTGGCCATGACGATCATCCGGCCGCCCTCGGCAGCGACCGCCTCGATCTGTTCCAGATA
>JBCBSH010000388.1:0-1478 GCA_039819285.1 Pseudomonadota bacterium | reverse complement strand
CGGCATCATCGACAATTGGGCGCCTGACCGGATCGCGGCGGAGATCGCGGCCCGCGACCCCAGCCTGATCATCCTCGCCTTCGGCACCAATGAGGGCTTTGACGACACGCTGGATCTTGGCGCCTACGCCCAGCGCTGGCGCGCGCGGCTGGCCCAGATACGACGCTGGGCGCCGAACGCGGCGATCGTGGTCGTCGGCCCGCCAGATGGCAATCGGCGCGCGCGCGGCTGTCCGGCCCTCGACGATCCGGCGCTGGCCATGTGTGCGCCGCTGACGCCGGTCGAGATCGAGAGCTATGCCGACCTCGTGGCGGACGACGCCGATGGCCCGGACCTGTGCCGTTGGCACCCGCCGCCCAGCCTGGCGGAGGTACGCGCCATTCAGCAGCGCGAGGCCGCCGCCCAAGGCGTCTGGTTCTGGGACTGGTCGTCGGTGATGGGCGGCGCTTGCGGCACTCATGAATGGGTTGTTGCCGCCACGCCGTTGGCCTATGGCGACCATGTGCATATGCGCGACGCGGGCTACGTGCTCAGCGCCGACCGCTTCCATGCCGAACTCATGAACCGGTACCGCGCTTGGGCGGGTGGCGCCGTGGCCCTGGCTCCAAGCACCCGGATGCGTCCGCCACTCTAGGGGCGGGGCCACGATTTCATGCTGTTCCCGACCCTCGATTTCGGGCTCTTCTTTCTGATCGTTTTCGCCATCGCTTGGGGCGTGCGCGGGTCGCCGACCGGCCGCAAGTCGGTGCTGATCATCGCCAGCTATATCTTCTACGGCTACTGGGATTGGCGCTTTTGCTTTCTGCTGGGCTTCAGCTCTCTGGCCAACTACACCGCCGGCCTTTGGATCGACCGGCTGGGCGACGCAAGACAGCGCAAGCTGATCCTAATCATCGCCGTGGTCATCAATCTGGGTCTGCTCGCCTACTTCAAATACACGGGCTTCTTCATCGAAAGCCTGAACGACGCCGCCTATTCGCTGGGTTTGGAACGCGAGCTGCCGTTCCTGGAGATCATCCTGCCGGTCGGCATCTCGTTCTTTACCTTCCAAGGCATCTCGTACGTCGCCGACGTGTATCGACGGGTCATCCCGGCCTCGCGATCGGTCCTGAACGTGCTGCTGTACATCTCGTTTTTCCCCCAGCTCGTCGCCGGCCCGATCGTGCGCGCCCAGATCTTCATGCCCCAGATCGAAAAGCCGGCCGATCCGAACCGGATCTTCGCCAGCATCGGGATCACGCTGATCCTGATCGGCATGTTCAAGAAGGTCGTCATCGCCAACTATCTGGCGACCGAGATGGTCGACAACGTCTTTTTCGACCCGTTCTTTTACGGGCCGATCGACCTCTCGTTGGCGGTCTATGGGTATGCGATTCAGATCTACTGCGATTTCAGCGCCTATTCGGACATCGCGATCGGCGTTGCCCGATAGGGCTGGTTGAAGTTCTTCTGAAAGCGAAAGCCCAGCAATAGGGCAA
>JBCBSH010000387.1:0-1511 GCA_039819285.1 Pseudomonadota bacterium | reverse complement strand
CCCGGCCAGTTCGGCCAGATGGTCGAAGCTGGCCGGGCGAGAGGCCGACAAGGTCGTTGAGCAGCGTAAGGAGGCGTAGCGCTCAAACTTGGGCGGTCTGCACGCAAAAGGGGGGAGCCGTTCGGCTCCCCCTACTTCATTGGATCAAGATCCGCCTATTCGACGATGACGAGGCGCCCTTCCACCGCTGGCGAGATTTCGCCGGCGGCCTCGATGGCGTCCATCACCTGGCCGGCCATCAGTTCGCCCGAGGTGCCGTCGATGATGACCCGTGCATTGGTAAACGCGCCGTAGCCGTCACCGCCGCCTGCCATGTAGTCGTTGGTGGCGAGTAGATAGTTGGCTGACGGGTCCAGCGGCTGGTCACCGACCATGACGGACACGACCCGCTCGCCAGACGGACGGCTGGGTGCGTATTCCACCGTCATGCCTGAGACATGGGGGAAGCGACCGGCCACATCCTCGATCCGGCTGAAGCCGTTTTCCAACGCGGCCAGAACGTCGGCGCCGGACAGCTCAAGCAAGACCGTACGGTTGCCGAACGGCAGCTCCTCCAGGATATCACGGCGTTGGATCACGGTGCCCGGCGTGTACTCGCGCCCGGCCCGGATACCGCCGCCATTGGTGAAGCCGATATCGGCACCGACGGCCTCGCGCATGGAATCGGCGACCAGGTTGCCGAAAGCGTTCTCGCCGGAGCGTACCATCTGCCGGTCCGTATTCATCGTCGTGGCCGTTGAACCGATCTCGACGCCAAGCTCTTCGTCGAGCTGGCTTTCGTAGACCGCGACCGCGGCGGTCATGCCCTCGTCCGGCTCGATATTCAGCGTGTTCACGATGTCGTAGCTGGCGTGCCAGACGACCTGGTCCTCGTCGTCGCGATCGAGCATGAGATCGATGATGGTGACGAAGTCGGCCTGGCTGTTCGATTCCACGAACGCAGTGTCGCCGAACCAGTTGATGCGCAGGTCATGGTCGTCGCCGCCCAGGATCAAGGGCACGGCCGCTTGCTCCATCAGGGCCCGGTCTTCGGCCACGGTCGTATGTGCCAGCGCAATCACGAAGTCCGCGCCGGCCTCCTCCAGTTCCGCCGCCTGCGCCGCCGCCGTTTCGGTCACGTCGAGGAACGAGACCGGGGCTGGGCTGGCGCGGTCGACGGTTGAGGGCGTGGTCAGGCCGAAAACACCGATCGTCCAATCACCATAGTCAAACATCGTGTTGGCCAGCACCCCGTCAGGAATCGAACCGTCCGGATTGACTGAGTTCGCAGACACGACCGGGAACTGCGCCTCGGCGACCCGCTGCATCATGACATCCGGGCCGAAATCATATTCGTGGTTGCCCAGCACCATGACGTCGGTGCCAAGCTGGTTCAGCAAATCGATGAAATGCGCGCCCTCGTCGATGCTGGCCAGGATCGACGGCGAAATCGTGTCGCCGCCATGCGTGACCAGCACATTGTCCGCACCCTCGCGCGCACTGGCGATGACCGTGGCCAGCTTTGGCAGGCC
>JBCBSH010000386.1:0-1514 GCA_039819285.1 Pseudomonadota bacterium | reverse complement strand
CGGTCGGCCCCCGCCTCCGACGGGTTCTTGATCTTCGCCTCGACGCCAAGTTCGACGCCCTCGGCGCCGACGATCAGGGCTTCGCAGCTATAGTGGTGGCGGCACAGCCCCAACAGGTTGAACGTTGCGGACGGCACGACACTGGCGATGATGGCGCCGCTGATCTCGATCGGCCTGATCCTGCTCAAGGCCATCAACTGGTTCAGCCAAACCGCATATTCGTCCGACGTGCGCCGCGCATCGGTCGAAATGCGCCAATGGCCGCGCATCTTGTGTTCATCATCGAACAGGGCGAAGACGGTGTTGGTGTTGCCAGCGTCGATGGTCAGGAGCATGGGATCTGCAACATAGCCTAGCCGCCGGCCAAGACGAGGTCGCCCGCGGCAATCGTGCGCCGTCCGCCATCCGGCAAGCCGAGGATCAAGGCACCGGTTCCATCGAGATCGACAAAGCGGCCGGCGATCGATTGCTCGCCGTGGCCTACACGAACAGGGCTGCCAACGCCGGCCGCCCAATCGAGCCAGTGAGGCCGGATCGCGTCAAAGCCGTCGGCGCCCCAACGGTCAACCAAGATGTTCAGCCGTGCCAAGTAGGCTTCAAGAACGCTGGCCGGGGTCGCATCCCGCGCGCCGAGATCGCCGAGCGCAACCGTCGGGCGTTCGGCGAGAGCGGGATGGCTGACGATGTTCACGCCGCTGCCGATCACGACCCACTCTACCCGTTCGCCGTCCGCCCCAGCCGACTCCAAGAGCAGCCCGGAGATTTTGGCGTCGTCAACCAGGACGTCGTTGGGCCACTTGACACGCACGGCGCCACCCGGAACGAAACCCGCCAGGGCCTCCGCCATGGCAAGTGCCGCCACCAGCGAGAGCTGGGCAACCAACGACGGCTTCACCGTGGGTCGCATGAGAACGCTGACGTAAAGATTACCCGGCGGCGACGACCATGCCCGGCCCTGGCGGCCGCGCCCTGCCTGTTGCTGTTCCGCCAGGACAACAGTGCCATGAGCCGCGCCTTGCTGGGCAAGATCCTTGGCGATGTCATTGGTGCTGGTGACGCTGCCGTGCCGGTGGAGCACCCAACCGGGCGGCAGCGCGATATCGCGGTCGGTTCCGCCGGCCGGCCCGGCGGTCATCCGGCGAACAGAGAGCGCGCCGCCTGCGCGGCCGGATTCAGGATCAAGGCCGGGAAGACGAAGAACAACGTGGTGAACAAGCCGGTGGCGCCCAGAACGACGACCATGTCGCGGCCGATCGGACGGTCCAGCTTTTCCACCGGATCGTCGAAATACATCAGCTTGATGATGCGCAGATAATAGAACGCCGCCACGACGCTGGTCAGCACGCCGATCACCGCAAGGGTATACAGCTCCGCCTCAAGCGCCGCCTGGAACACGAACAGCTTGCCGAAGAAGCCGGCCAGAGGCGGAATGCCGGCCATCGAGAACATGAAGATGGCCAGTACCAGGGCCATCATCGGGTTGGTCTTGCTCAACCCCGCCAAGTCGCGGATGC
>JBCBSH010000385.1:0-1551 GCA_039819285.1 Pseudomonadota bacterium | reverse complement strand
CCGAACGGCAGAAGAACGAGGCCAAGCGCTTCATCATTCTGGTCGACACGCTGTACGAGAGCAGGACCCGCCCGATCGTGTCGGCCGAGGCCGCCCCGCAGAAGCTTTACGGGGCGGACAGCCACAAGCTGGAGTTCGACCGGACGGTCAGCCGGCTGATCGAAATGCAGTCGAAGGACTACCTCGCCGCCCGGTGAATGCCCGGTGATAAGGGACCGCGGCCCCCGCCTTGTGCCGGGCGTGGTTTGGCCTTAGAAAACGGCGGACCCGGCCGGCGCCCATTTCCGCGGCCGCCGCCGATTGAAACACGTGATCTCTAGGAAGGACCCATCGATGGCACGCAACAAGATCGCCCTGGTCGGCGCCGGGCAGATTGGCGGCACCCTGGCGCTGCTCGCCGGACTAAAGGAACTCGGCGACATCGTGCTGATCGACATCGCCGAGGGCATTCCCCAGGGCAAGGGCCTGGACATCGCCGAGGCCTCGCCGGTCGAGGGCTTCGACGCGGAAGTCTCGGGTTCCAACGACTACGCAGCCCTGGCCGGCGCCGACGTGGTGATCGTGACCGCCGGCGTGCCGCGCAAGCCGGGGATGAGCCGGGACGATCTGATCGGCATCAATACCAAGGTCATGATCGCGGTCGGCGAGGCGATCAAAAACAACTGCCCCGACGCCTTCGTCATCTGCATCACCAACCCGCTCGACGCCATGGTCGGTGTCTTGCAGAAGGTCTCGGGCCTGCCGGCCAACAAGGTCGTCGGCATGGCCGGCGTGCTGGACAGCGCGCGGTTCCGCTATTTCCTGGCCGAGGAGTTCGATGTCTCGGTCGAGGATGTGACCGCCTTCGTGCTGGGCGGCCATGGCGACACCATGGTGCCGCTGGTCCGGTATTCGGCCGTCGCAGGCATTCCGCTGCCGGACCTGATCGAGATGGGCTGGTCGACGGCCGAGCGTCTGGAAGAGATCGTCCAGCGCACCCGCGATGGCGGGGCGGAGATTGTCGGCTTGTTGAAGACCGGATCGGCGTTCTACGCCCCGGCGTCGTCGGCGATCACCATGGCGGCCAGCTATCTGCGCGACAAGAAGCGGCTGCTGCCCTGCGCCGCCTACCTGGAGGGCGAGTATGGCGTCGACGGCTTTTACATCGGCGTGCCGGTGGTGATCGGCGCCGGCGGCGTGGAACGCGTCGTCGAGGTCTCGTTCACCGAGCAGGAACAGGCGATGTTCGACAAGTCCGTCACAGCCGTCAAGGGACTGGTCGAAATCGCCGAGAAGATGCTGGCCGAAGCCTAGCCGGAATGAGGCAAGCCGGCCCGGTTGTGCCGGGCCGGCGACCAGGGTCAGGACTGCTGCTGCTTGAGCAGGTCGCGGATCTCCTCCAACAGGACCTCCTCGCGCGGCGGTGCCGCCGTGTCGGCGCAGTACGCCTGACCGGACTGAAGCTGCGGCCCCGGGGCACAGGAGCTCTGCGCACAATCGGGTTACATACACAGAGCTTGTGGTGGGCCTGCTGGAGTGTTGGTGCAGCTGGCTGCGCGCTGTGGGCCTGGC
>JBCBSH010000384.1:0-1605 GCA_039819285.1 Pseudomonadota bacterium | reverse complement strand
CTTCCAGCGACTCGCCCGTATGCCAATCGTTAAACCGAATGTTGATGCGTGCGTGCGCCGATGCCGGAATGATGTTGGCACCGGATTGCCGACGTCGATCGACGTGACCTCCAAATTCGTCGGGTCGAAATGCTGGCTACCCTGATCCAGAGGTTCCGTTAGCAGCGCGTTCAAAATGCCTACCAACCGGTTGGCGGCATTGTCCGCCTTGTGCGGATAGGCGGTGTGGCCCTGGACACCTTGGACCTTCAGGTCGAGCGTCATGGAGCCGCGCCGACCGATCTTCAACGTATCCCCAACCGTCATTGACGAAGTTGGCTCGCCCAACAGGCAAAAGTCCGGGCGTTCATCGCGGTCCTGCAGCCAATCCAGCATTTTGACCGTGCCGTTGACCGCGTCGGCCTCTTCATCGCCGGTAATCAAGAGGCCGATCGAGCCGCCGAAGCCGGCTCCGTGTCGTCCGACAAAGCGTGCCGTCGCCGCCAGGAAGGCCGCGATGGAGCCCTTCATGTCGCACGCACCGCGCCCGACCAGCAGGTCGTCGACGATCACGCCGCCGAACGGGTCGACACTCCATGCGTCCAGCGGCCCCGGCGGCACGACATCGGTGTGCCCGGCATAACAGAGGAAAGGACCGCCCTCGCCCCACCTTGCATAAAGGTTGTCAATGGTCGGAAAACCGTCCTCGGCGAAGCGCAGACGGTGACAATCGAACCCCAGCGGCGCCAACGCATGTTCGACCACTGCCAGCGCGCCGGCATCCTCGGGTGTCACGCTGGGACAGCGGATCAGCGCCTGCGCCAGCGCGACGGGGTCGGTCGTTAGCGCCTCAGTCACGTAGCAGATCGTTGACGGAGGTTTTCGATCGCGTGCGCTCATCAACCCGTTTCACGATCACGGCGCAGGCCAGGTTCGGCCCCGGTGACCCGTCCGGCAGCGGTTTGCCCGGCAGGCTTCCCGGCACGACGACCGAATAGGCCGGCACGCGACCATAGATCACCTCACCAGTTGTCCGGTCGACAATCTTGGTCGACGAACTGATGAAGGTGCCCATGGCCAGCACCGAGCCCTGTTCGACGACCACGCCCTCAACCACCTCGGATCGCGCGCCGATAAAACAGTCATCCTCGATGATCACCGGCCCCGCCTGCAGCGGTTCCAAGACCCCGCCGATACCGACGCCGCCGGACAGGTGAACGTTGCGGCCGATCTGGGCGCACGACCCGACGGTCACCCAGGTGTCGACCATGGTACCGCTGTCGACATAGGCCCCGAGATTGACGAAGCTGGGCATCAGGATCACGCTTGGCGCGATGAAGGCGGAGTGGCGCACGATCGAACCGGGCACGGCACGAAAGCCGGCCTTTTCGAACTCCGCCGCGCCCCAGCCATCGAACTTTGACGGCACCTTGTCCCACCAGGTGCTGCCGCCGATCCCGCCGGAGATCTGCTCCATCGGGTTAAGGCGGAACGACAGCAGGATGGCCTTCTTCAGCCACTGGTGAACGTGCCAGCCCGCGTCGGTCTTTTCCGCGACACGAAAACGGCCCTCATCGAGACCAGTCAAGGCTTCGTCGACGGCGCGCTTAACGGCGCCGCCGGTCT
>JBCBSH010000383.1:0-1710 GCA_039819285.1 Pseudomonadota bacterium | reverse complement strand
CTGGCCGATCGTCCCCACCGATCGACCCATCCGGGCAGAATGCACGCCTGCGGGCATGACGGTCACACGACCATGCTGCTCGGCGCGGCCCGGTATCTTTCGGAGACCGGTCGGTTCGACGGCACCGTTCATCTGATCTTTCAGCCCGCCGAGGAAGGTCGCGGCGGCGCACGTGCCATGGTCGAGGACGGGTTCTTCGATCGGTTTCCGGTCGATGCGGTCTACGGCATGCACAACATGCCCGGCCTGGCGCCGGACCAGATCGCCGTCGTACCCGGGCCGCAACTGGCCTCGTCGGACAGTTGGGAGGTCGTCTTCGACGGCGTCGGTACCCATGGCGCCAAGCCCCATCTCGGCCGCGACGCCATCGCCGCGACCGGCCAGTTCCTGACCGCGTTGAACACCATCGTCTCGCGCCAGGTCGACCCGCTGCATGCCGCCGTGGTCAGCGCCTGTTCGATCCAGGCCGGCGACCCGGAGGCCTGGAACGTGATCCCCGATCAGGTGACGATCCGGGGCACGGCCCGTGCCTATACGGCGGAAAACCGCGACCTGCTGGACCGAGAGATCGGCACCCTGGCCGAAGGCGCGGCAAAAATGCTGGGCATACGGGCCGACTACCGCTTCATCCGGCGCATTGCCCCGGTGGTGAACGATGCGGCCGCGACGGCCAGCGCCCACCGCGCGGCCGAGGCGACGGTCGGCGCCGACAACATCATCGACGACTTTCCGCCCAGCACGGCCGGCGACGATTTCTCCGTCTTCTCGGCGATCGTGCCCGGCGCCTATGTCTGGGTCGGCAACGGCCCGGCCGAGGACGGCGCCCTGCACCACAACAGCCGCTACGACTTCAACGATGAGGCGATACTGACCGGCGCCAGCTATTGGGCCAATTTGGTTGAACAGGAACTGGCGGTGACGACATGGTCAAAAGGATAGCGACATGCAGATGCGGACAGCTCAGCGCGACATGCGTGGGAGAGCCCGTCAGGGTCTCCGTCTGCCATTGCCTTGAATGTCAAAAACGCAGCGGAAGCGCCTTCGCGACTCAGGCACGATGGCCTGATGCGAATGTGACGCTCTCCGGCGAATTCTCCGTTTGGGAACGTGTCGCCGATAGCGGTCACCGCGCAACGTACCGGTTTTGCCCGGTTTGCGGGTCGACGGTTGCCTATGTCATTGAGGGCTGGCCCGGCGTAACGGCCATTCCGGTCGGCGCCTTCGCCGATCAAAGCTTCCCCGCGCCGCGCTTTTCCGTCTATGAGCATCGAAAGCATGCTTGGACGGAGGTCCTTGGAGAAGACGTCGAACACTCATCAGACCCCAGCATTGCCTACACTCAAGGAAGGCTCAGCCAGGGTGACGAAGCCTAACGTCATTTGCGTTTGGCCTGCAGAAGCTTGAACACACCAGGATTTCGTGCCAATGCGACGGTCAGCTTCCAACGATGTGGCTCACCACCTGGTTCATAGAGGTTTCCGCCGTCACCTCGTCGGCGATGATCTGGCCCTGGCGTAGGGCGACGATGCGGTCGGACACGGCGAAGACATCCGTTAGGCGGTGGCTGATTAGGATGACGGCGATGCCCTGACGCTTCAGCTCGCGGATCAGGTCGAGCACATGGTCGACCTCGCGCACGGCCAGGGCCGCCGTCGGCTCGTCCATGATCACCAGCTTGGGCCCGAAGGTGAGCGCCCGGGCGATAGCGAC
>JBCBSH010000382.1:0-1742 GCA_039819285.1 Pseudomonadota bacterium | reverse complement strand
CCCGGCAGGATTCGAACCTGCGACCTACAGATTAGGAATCTGCCGCTCTATCCTGCTGAGCTACGGGGCCGACGGGGTGCAAACTAGCGGCAAAGCATCAGGGGGTCCAGATGGCGGGGCTTGCCGCGTCGGCGTGGCTGGGGCAGGGTGCCGGGGTTCTCGAGCCAACAGGGGATCGGCATCTTGGCCAGCCTCGCGACCGACCAGCCCGACACCGCCGAATACCCGCCAAAGCGCCGGGTTTCCGTGGCCAGCAAGGTGGCCGCCGAGATCCTGGCGGCTCTTTTGGTCGTGCACATCGCCTTCCTGTTGTTCATTGCCTTTGAATCGCCGGCGCTGTTCAACCTGCTGGCGCTGTTGGAAGGCTCGATATCCGCTGAGCCCCAGGCCGTGCTGGTGACGATCGGTTCGAGCCTGATCGACGGTCCGCCCATCGTGGCGGAACGGGTAGCCATCGGCCTGATTCTGGGCCTGGTGTGGCTGGCCCTGGTCATCTGGCTGTGGCGGCGCGGCGGCTGGTTGGCGCCCCTGTTGGCGCTCGCCGCCGGCGGCTGGGAGGCCTATTGGCGGATCAGCATTCTGCAGCTTCAGTCGGCGAGCGGCCAGCCGCTATCCTGGCTGGTGGTCTTCGGCCTGTTGTCCGCCGGCGTCATGATCCTGGCCGGTATCGTGGGCTTGGCCGGCGCGGCCGCGCGCAACCGCTGAAACCGCCCCCTCGATCGCGGATTTGGCCGCCCCGCGCCACCGGCGCCTGACACCGAAGCGCGCGCTTTTGACAAATTTGTCTACTTTGTGGCAAACGCCACAGAGCCCCTTGCCCCTTCCCAGCAACCCTAGCGGCGCAGGCCAGGTTCAGGGGTCGCTGGCAAGCAAGGTTGGAGGGCCAAACAGGCGTCGCCTAACGCCACGTCAAGGCAACGCGTTCACAAGGTCCAGATACCCGACCTTCCAGTCCCCGACCAGAGGCCAACCCGTCGCCGTGGCGCGACGGCGATGGTGGCAGACGCGAAGGGGGGAATGGAGACGATGTCGTATACCTATCGGACCAACGGCGAAACCATCAGTCTGACCCTGGATAGGCGCCTCGTAGCGATCCGCTTTCACGGCGATCGCCCTCTCGGCGCCCAGGCGCGCGCCGCCCGCACCTGGGCGGCCCGCGATCCGTTCGGCACGGTGGAGATCCCGGACGAAGACGTCGCGATCATGCCAGCGCAGCTTTTGGTAGGGAACGCGGTTCCCTTGGATGAGGCAACGATGGCAGACGCCATTGCAGCCCTGCGCCGGCAGGCCGACGTCGCCAAGGTCCGGCCCGTGTTCGATGTCAGCGGACGTCCCGTTCTCGGCACCAACCGGCTGGTCATCGGGCTTACGGGAGCGTGCCATGCACGGGCGTTGGCCGACCGGTTCGCGCTGACGGTCGTGGAGACGCGCGACGACAAGATCGTCTGCGCGGTCGCCGATGCCACCGATGTCTTCGCGCTGATCCCTGACCTTGAGGATGATCGCGCGGTGCGCTTCGTGGAGCCTGACCTGATCACCATCGGCACCAAGACCCTCGACGACCGCTGGCCCTTGCCGGTATCGGATGGGCCGCCCAACGACGAACCGGGAACCGGGGCAGCCAACGATGCTCAGCCAACGTCGAACGGCCATCAGGATGCGCTGACAGCGCTCGCGCGATCGCTGGGCGACAGCCGCGAGAGGATCGCACGCGACACGGAAAACGACCCGCTGATGGCGGT
>JBCBSH010000381.1:0-1771 GCA_039819285.1 Pseudomonadota bacterium | reverse complement strand
AAAGTAATATCAAAGCGTTACAGAAAGTTCGCAATCAAGTGCCTGACCCAGCGACGACCCAAGAGAACAGAACATGATCAACCGCTCAACTGTTTCGCCGACGGCCACTCGGGCTTGGACCAGCCGATGTCAGTTGCCAGACCTCGAGATGCCAGCGATCCAATCGGCGCAGTCCGCTGCGATCTTCTGCCACCCCGGTTCCATGAACATGAAGTGGGCATGGCCGGGCACTTCGCGGAAGGTGGCCTTTGACCCGTACCGTTTCGCAATCTCCCGCCCCGTGATGGCCGGCACGGCCTTGTCTTCCGCGCCACTGAGAACCAGGACCGGACAGGTCACCTTGTCATAGTCGACCGCGATCGCCTTTCGGTCATCGAACATCCAGAAGAACATCTCGAACATAACGTTGCCGGACTCAGCGCCAAGACGATCGAAGACTGTGCACTGTTGGTCGGGTTCCAGCTTGTTGAGGGCAAAGGGCGCCATCAGGTCGAACTCAACCCGCATGGGGCCTTCCCAGAAGGCGCCCGCCCGCATCAGACCTTTGGCGACGGCACGCTGATCGTCGGTGAAGGGCAGCATGCCCCAAGGGGCATTCGAGTTGATCAGAACAAGGCCGCTGGCCAGACCACGCGCCGCCAGCTTCTGCGCGATGAGGGCGCCGACGGCGTGTCCGCCGATAATCGGCTTTTCGTCAAGACCCGAGACATAGTCCGCCAGATCGTCGGTGTAGTCGTCGATGCTCATCTCCGCCAAGCGCGGGTCGGGCTCGGCCTTCGGGTCGGCGTCGTGGTAGCGCAGGGCCGGCGTGTGGCAGGTCCAGCCACGATCGCGGAAATAGCCCGCGAAGTCCGCCATGCACCAGGGGCCGGCGAACGCGCCATGGATCAACACGACGGGGGGCGGCATGCTTCACTCCCTCCCCTTGGTGGCGACCGACCTATCGAAACGCACCGGCTCCAGCGTAGGCGGCCGAGGCCCCCAGCTGCTCTTCGATGCGGATAAGCTGGTTGTACTTGGCCATGCGGTCGGTGCGGCTGAGTGAGCCGGTCTTGATCTGCCCGCAATTGGTCGCGACCGCCAGATCGGCGATGGTCGCGTCTTCCGTCTCGCCCGACCGGTGGGACATGACCGCCGTGTAGCCAGCCTTGTGCGCCAGTTCCACCGCCTGCAATGTCTCGCTCAACGTGCCGATCTGGTTGACCTTCACGAGGATCGAGTTGGCAATGCCGCGCGCGATGCCGTCACCCAGGCGCTTCGGATTGGTCACGAACAGATCGTCGCCGACCAGTTGGACCCGGTCGCCGATGGCGTCCGTCAACGCCTTCCAGCCATCCCAATCATCTTCGGCCATGCCATCTTCGATCGACCGGATCGGATAGCGGCCGACCAGATCGGTGTAGTAATCCACCATGCCAGCGGCATCGAGTTTCTTGCCCTCGCCGGCCAGATCGTAAATGCCGTCGGCGAAGAATTCGGTCGAGGCCGCGTCGAGGGCCAGCACCACGTCTTCCTCCGGCCTGTAGCCGGCCTGCTCGACCGCCTTCATCACGAAGCCCAGAGCCTCGTCGGTTGAATTCAGCGCGGGCGCGAAACCACCTTCGTCCCCGACATTCGTATTGTGGCCAGCGTCTTTCAGGCCTTTCTTCAGACTGTGAAAGACTTCCGCCCCCATGCGCACCGCCTCGGCCAGGGTGGGGGCTGAGACCGGCATGATCATGAATTCCTGGATGTCGATCGGGTTGTCGGCGTGGGCGCCGCCATTGACGAT
>JBCBSH010000380.1:0-1777 GCA_039819285.1 Pseudomonadota bacterium | reverse complement strand
GAGCGACGGAAAAACTCATGGACAAGCCTCCAAGTGATGTGCGGGCGCGACCGCACCGGAATGTCGGGTTCGCGACCGGGAGGCATGTCCATGAGTTTTTCCGTCGCTCGCATTCCGCTGATGTTCGCCGCCGGGGCCAGTGTTCTGGTGCTGGCCAACCCGCTCGTGTCCGGCGAAGCCGCCGCCCAGGACTGCCCGGCCCTAACCGCCACGGACAATCAGGGTATCGAGGGGGCCTTCCCTCAGCAATATGACCTGTCCGAGTTTCAGAGCCTGGCCGATTGCACGCTCACCTTCTCGGAAAACCCTGACATCGCGGACTTTAACGCGCGGATCGTCGGCAATCCCGACCTGCCGCCGGTCGAAGAGCGGCTGCCGACCGAGCCGCTTGTCGTCGCGCCTTATGACTCGATCGGCCAGTATGGCGGTGTCCTGAACGGCCTGTCGAACGCGACCGAGGCGGGCACGTCCGACCTGCTGTCCGTGCGTCACGTCAATCTGGTGCGCTACGCCGACGACCTTCAGACCATCGTGCCGAATGTCGCGCGGTCGTGGGAGTGGAACGACGACTACACCGAACTGACCTTTCACCTGCGCGACGGCCACCGCTGGTCCGATGGGGCGCCGTTCACGGCCAACGACGTCGTGTTCTGGTATGAGGCCCTGATCCTTAACGACAACATCTATCCGGAAACACCGTCCCGCTGGCTCTTCGACGGTGCGCCGATGCAGGTGGAGGCGATCGACGACCAGACGGTGCGCATGGTCTTCCCGGCGCCGACGCCGGGCATCTTGAACCGTTTCGCGGTCGACTACGGCCAGCCCTTCCAGCCGCAGCATTTCCTGGGCCAGTTCCACGCTGACTACAATCCCGATGCCGACGCGCTCGCCACCGAAAACGGCTTCGAGAACTGGGCCGAACAGGTCAACGCCTATTACGGCGGCAGCGACTGGAAAGACGTGCCCTCACCGCTCTTGTCGGGCAGCGCCGACAATGTCGTGCCGACCTTGGAAAGTCACATTCTGGTCGATGAATCCGCGACCGGCCGTCGCCTGGTCGCCAACCCGTACTTCCACATGGTCGACTCGGCGGGCAACCAGTTGCCCTACATCTCCGAGATCGACGAGCAGTACGTGCCCGACGCGCAGGTGCGCAACCTGATGATCACGTCGGGCGACGTCGACTATAAGGCCCAGGCGGTCTTCATCGACGACTTCCCGCTCTATGTCGACAATGAAGAGGGCGGCAACTACACCGTCCACCTGGCGCAGGGCCTGGGTAACAACGTCTTCTATGGCTTCAACGTTACCCACCCGGACGAGGCGCTGCGCGAGATCTTCTCCGACCTGCGCTTCCGCCAGGCCATGTCGCTGGCGCTGAACCGTGACGAGATCAACGAGCTGGTGTTCCTCGGTCAAGGCACCCCGGCCCAGTCGACCCCGGCCGAAGCGGCGACCGTCGCCTTTGTCGGCGAAGACGATCTGAACGCCTTCATCGACTACGACCCCGAGGGTGCCATGGCCCTCTTGGACGAGATGGGCCTGGTCGACCAGAACGGCGACGGGCTGCGCGATCTGTCCAGCGGCGACCCCCTGGTGATCCGGCTGAACTATTCCAACCAGGGCTCGCCGGTCCGGCTGCACGAGCTGGCGGCCGGCTATTGGAACGATGTCGGCGTTCGTGTCGACCTGCGCGAGGTGACGTCGGACGAATACCGGGCGCAGGCCAACAACAACAATGCGGATGTCCCGGCCTGGGCCAACGACAACATCTCCG
>JBCBSH010000379.1:0-1781 GCA_039819285.1 Pseudomonadota bacterium | reverse complement strand
GGAGGTGACATGACCGACCTCATCGAGCTTGAGGCTCGGATCGCGCGACTGGAGGCGCGGGCGGAGATTTCCGATCTGGTAACCCGCTATGGCATCGCCTGCGACGAACGCGACATTCCGCAGCTTGAAAGCCTGTTTACCCGTGACGCCGTCTTCGACAGCCCGACCGGCATCATGCGTGCCGAGGGGCGGACCGCGATCATCGATATGTTCTGCGAGGTGCTGGCCATCCGGGGCCCGGGCTATCACTGGACGCACGACCACATCATTCGGTTCGACAGAGGAACCGATGTCGCGGCGTCCGGCTTGCTGCTCAGCCACGCGGAGACGACCCCTGGCGGGACGCACAGCCTCGCCGCCATGAAATACGATGACGAGTACCGGGTGGAAGACGGCCGCTGGCGCTTCGCCAAACGAACCATCCATTTCCTCTATTACGTCCCGGCTTCCGAACATGTCGGCGCGCTCACCCAAGCGGAGCGGGTCGTCGCGGGCGACCGCAGATTGCCGGCCGATTATCCGGAAGGGCTGGCCGCTTGGCAGGAGTTCGAGGACCGGTATGTCCAAGGAACGAAGCGGAGAGACTGATGCGACCGATGCATGAAACGTTGGACCTCGCCCGCCGTGCCGTGGTCCATTTCTCTAACCGGACGACCGACCAGGCCGCGTCGACCTATGCGCTCGACGTGTCCGCCTACACCGACCCGGAGCGCTACGCTCTCGAGGTCGAGAAGGTCTTCAAGGAACTGCCGTTGGCGCTTGCGCTTTCGATCGAGGTGGCGGAGCCCAACAGCTACAGCGCGATCGAGGTCGTCGGCACGCCCGTGATCGTCACGCGCGACGGCGATGGCAAGGCCCACGCCTTCCTCAACGCCTGCCGCCACCGCGGCGCCCCGGTCTGCGCCAACGGGCGCGGTGAGCGGCGAGAGTTCTCATGCCCCTATCATGCCTGGACCTACGACTTGAAAGGCAAGCTCGTGTCGATCTATGGCGAAAAGACCTTTGGCGAGGTGGACACTGAAAAACGCAGCCTGAAAGAGCTTCCTTGCGCCGAAAGGGCGGGGCTGATCTGGGTCTGCCTGACGCCCGGAAAGTCCTTCGATATCGACGACTGGCTGGGTGGTTTTGCCTACGAGCTTGAAACGCTCGACCTCGCCAACTGGTACCTGTACGAGCAGCGCGACATTGACGGACCCGGCTGGAAGGTCGCCTGGGACGGCTATCTTGAGGCCTATCACCACAACACGCTTCACGCCGAATCGGTGGGCAAATACACCGTCGGCAACCTGATGCTGCACGACACCTACGGCCCGCACCAGCGCATCGTCTTCGGCCGCAAGTCCCTGAGGCGCATCGCGAAACTGCCCGAAGATCAGTGGGACGACCCGTCGGAGCATATCCGGTTGATCCACTCCGTTTTTCCCAACACCTCGATCTCGGGCGTCATGGGCGACCATTGCCTGGTCAGCCAGGTCTTCCCCGGCCCGACACCCGACACGACCCCGTCGCGCCGCGGTTTTCGGTCTGCGCCGATCCCGAGGCGCTGGCCTCGTCGCCCATCGTCAGCATGGTGGACCGCATGGCGCGGAAGAACGAGCTGGTCACTTGGGCGCGTCCGCCGATCCCGGAATTCAACCTGATCGAACGCACTCTGGGCGAGCAGATCCACGAGGCGGTCTTCCAAGACAAGGCACCACAACAGGCGTTGAGGGACGCGGAGAACCAGATCCTCAAGGGCGTTCGAGAGGAAATGGCCAGGCAGTCCCCGCCTTCATCGTGAG
>JBCBSH010000378.1:0-1781 GCA_039819285.1 Pseudomonadota bacterium | reverse complement strand
AACGAGGGTCTGATCGACCTGTCGAGCAACGACATGGGCACGGACAACGTCCTGACGGTTGATGGCGACTATGTTGCAGCCAGCGCCCTGGTACTCGACACGTTCCTGGATGACGGCAAGAGCATTCCGGACAACAGCGACCTGTTGAGCATCACCGGCAGCGCCAGCGGCCAGACGGAGCTGACGATCGTGGAGGCTGCGGGCAGCCCGGGCGGTCTGACCGGCGATGGGCCGAATGACGGCATCCTGGTGGTGGAGACGTCGGACTCGACCGATGACGCCTTCAGCCTGACCAACCCCGATCTGGTGGCCGGCATCTTCGAGTATGAGCTGGTCAACCCAGCCGGCCAGGCGCCGGGTCAGGACAACTGGTATCTGCAGTCGGACTATCTCGACCAGATCTACGTCTACGAGAACCTGCCGGGGGCGATGCAGACCATCGGCCTGGCCCTGACGGGTCAGCTTGTGGAGCGTGTCGGGGTGCGTTCGGCGGTGCCGAGCACGTTGCCTGACGCGGACGGCAACCCGGTGGCCGGCGGCGCGCCGGTGGACACGGCGATCTGGGGCCGTGCGGTGGGTCTGTCGCTGGAAAGCGACGGCGACCTGGACGGCACGACCGGCAGCAGCTTCGATCAGACGATCGGCTTCCTGCAGGCGGGTGTGGACGTCACGGTGCTCAACCGCCAAAGCGGCCGGCTGTTGATCGGGGCCCTGGGTCACTGGGGTGTCAGTTCGCTGGATGCCTACGATCAGGACAATGACGAGCGCGGCTCGGCGGACTTCGACTTCTATGGTGGCGGTCTGACGGCGACCTGGTACTCGACGGATGGCTGGTACTTCGACAACGTCGTGCAGTACACGGCATTCGATATCGACATCTCGACGACGAGCCGCTGGTCCAGTCAAAGCACGGACGGCTACTCGATCGCGTCGTCGCACGAGGTCGGCTATCGGATCCCGATCAGCGAGACGGCGGCCTTGGTGCCTCAAGGTCAGATCACCTATCAGCACATCGACTTCGACGACTTCATCGATCCTGATGGCGTGGCGGTCAGCCTGAGCGACGACGACAGTCTGGTGGGCCGTTTGGGCGTGGCGTTCGAGAACTCCGCGGCGATCGGCAGCTCGCTGGCGACCGGCTATGTCGAGGCCAACGTGCTGTACGAGTTCCTGGGCGACAACTCGGTGAACACGTTCACGCCGGAGGGTGGCAACATCGCCATCAACCAGCAGACGCGTGAGGCCTGGGTCGAGGTCGGCTTTGGTGGCACGATCGCGGTGAACGAGGGCGTATCGCTGTATGGCGAGGTTGACTACGCCCTGCCGTTCGATGGCGGCGTGCAGGGCGTGCAGGCCTTGGCGGGCATTCGGGTGAACCTGAACCCGGCGCCGCCCCCGCCCCCGCCGGCCCCGGTGATCGCGCCGGTTGCGGAGACGGCGTTCATCGTGTTCTTCGATTGGGACCGTGCGGACCTGACGGCGGAGGCGAACCTGGTGCTGGATGACGTGGTGGTGGTTGCCAACCAGTCCGGCTACGCCTCGATCCGTCTGGACGGCTACACCGACCTGTCGGGAAGCGCGGCCTACAACCTCGGCCTGTCGGAGCGGCGGGCGAACTCGGTGGCCAACGGTCTGATCGCGCGCGGCATCGCGCCGGACGAGATCGTGATCCGGGCCTTCGGTGAGGAGAACCCGCTGGTCCCGACCCCGGACGGCGTGCGCGAGCCGCAAAACCGCCGGGTGGAGATCTTCCTGAGCTAACCACCAGCCTCAGGACACTC
>JBCBSH010000377.1:0-1789 GCA_039819285.1 Pseudomonadota bacterium | reverse complement strand
ATGGGCGCTGGTGGAGCAGGCGGAACTGATCGAATAGTTCACGCCAAGGATCTTGAACGGCGTGGCCAGGGTCGCCGATGTCGTCGACGACATGCAGCGCGGCACCATGTATGGGCCGACCTTTTTCGGGCTCTTCTCCCGCGCGATGTCGGCGGCGGCCACCAGGTTGGAGGTCGACGGCCCGCCCGACCCCATGATCAGGCCGGTGCGTTCGTGCGAAATCTCGTTTGCCTCCAGGCCCGCATCGGCGATGGCCTGTTCCATGGCGATGTAGTTGTAGGCCGCGCCATCACCCATGAAGCGGCGCAGCTTGCGGTCGATATGGTCCTCGACATTCAGCTTGATCGAGCCATGGATATGGCTGCGAAACCCCATCTCCTTGTAGGTTTCGCAGGCGACGATGCCGGACCGGCCCTCGCGCAGGCTGGCCAATGCCTCATCGGAATTGTTGCCGATGCTGCTGACGATACCCAGGCCGGTGACGACGACGCGTCTCATCTTCTGGCCTCACCCACTCGCGGTTCTCCCGCCGTCAGCGGCGACGGCGCTTCGGTATTACTTGTCGTCGGGCCGGGTAAACAGGCCGACGCGCAGATCCTTGGCTTCATACATAGGTTCTCCGTCGACGACCATCGAGCCATCGGCGATTCCCAACACCAGGCGGCGGTTCACGACGCGCCTGATGTCCAGACGATAGGTCGCAAGCTTGGCGGTCGGCAAGACCTCGCCGCTGAACTTGACCTCGCCGGTGGAAATGGCGCGGCCGCGGCCCTGCGCGCCCGTCCAGCCGAGGTAGAAGCCTAAGAGCTGCCACAAGGCATCGAGACCCAGACAGCCCGGCATGATCGGGTCGGATTCGAAATGGCACTTGAAGAACCAAAGGTCCGGTTTGAGGTCGAACTCCGCCACCAACTCGCCCTTGCCGTAGGCGCCGCCTTCGGCCGAGATGTGGGTGATCCGGTCGACCATCAGCATCGGCGGCAGGGGCAGCCGCGCGTTGTTGGGGCCGAACAGCTCGCCATGCGCGCAGCGCAGCAGGTCTTCATAGGTGTAGCTGTTCTGACCGGTCACTGAATTTCCGTCACGTCGTCGTCTGGGGGCGTTCTTGAGAGGCCGGGCGCGGCCGAAGTGATCATTCGCGCGCGACTCTAGCGGTTTTGCGCACTCAGACAAGGGCGAAACGGGGGCAGCCGATCAGCCCCCTCATGGGGCTTCAGTTTGGCCGCACATCGACCAAATTGCTTCAAATCCCGATTCTCCTGGGCCATATATTGCCAATGACGGAACGTCGCCCCTACCGGCAGATTGTCGAACGCCTGCAGCGCGCGGGCTTGCGACCGACCCAACAGCGCATGGCGCTGGCCAGGCTGCTGTTCGAGGGGGGCGACCGCCATGTAACCGCCGAGCAGCTTCACGGCGAGGTGCAGGCGGCCCGCCGGCCAGTCTCGCTGGCGACGGTCTACAACACGCTGAACCAATTCACCCGCGCCGGCCTGCTGCGCGAGGTCGTGGTCGGCGCCGGTCGATCCTACTTCGACACCAATGTGGCTAACCACCACCATTTCTTCCACTCAGGCAGCGGCGAACTGACCGATATCGACGGCGCATCGATTCGCGTCGAACGGCTGCCGGAGCCCCCCGGCGGCGCCGCCATCGAACGGGTGGACATCGTGATCAGGGTGGCCGACGACGCCGGTCGGGAAGGCTGAAACGGTCGATTCGAAGCGGCCGTCTGGTTTCGAAATCCGAAGTAACGCCAATGCGTGACCGGTTATCTGACGGTTGCCTT
>JBCBSH010000376.1:0-1825 GCA_039819285.1 Pseudomonadota bacterium | reverse complement strand
CCTGCGGGCAGCGGGTGCAGAAAACGCAGCCCGCAGGCGATCCCGCGCTGCTCCGACGAGGCGCCACCCTCGCGCGAGGTTGCGCCCGACCATTTCGCCGCCTGCCATCTGGTTGAGGCGCCCGAAGCGGATTAGGTCCGCGCGGTCCCGCATCCGCTAGGCCGATCGTCATCCTGGAGAGTGATTTGAGATGGTTACGCACACGATCGAAGACATAAAGGGCGTCATTCCCGCTCAGGTCACGACCTTCGACGCAGATGGCAATCTCGATGAAGATCGTATGGCGCGCTGCACCCGCTTCCTGCTGGGGCGCGGGGTCGATGGCCTCTACCTGACCGGCAGCACGGGCGAGGGCTTCATGATGAGCCCCGAGGAGCGCAAGCGGGTCGTCGAGATCGTCATCCGCGAAGTGGCGGGCCGGCTGCCGGTGATTGTCCATGTCGGCGCCATCAGCACCCATCTGACGGTCGATCTGGCCCAGCATGCCCAGGCGGCCGGTGCCGACGCGTTGTCATCCGTTCCGCCGATCTATTGGAACTTTACGCCGGACCAGATCGTCACCTACTACGCCGACATTACGGCCTCGACCGATTTGCCGATGATTGCCTACAACGTTCCGCTCGCCGGCGCGCTAGGGTTCGACGTGATCGAGCGGCTGGCGAAGATCGCCGGCATGGTGGGCATCAAATACACAGCACCGACCCACCACGAGATCCTGCGCATCAAGCAGGAGATCGACCCCGATTTTCGGGTCTATTCCGGCGTTGATGAGATGGCCCTGTCGGGCCTTGCCTTCGGTGCCGATGGCCTGATCGGGTCCTTCTACAACATCATCCCGGAAGTCTATCTGGCCCTGTGCGCCGCGATGCGCGAAGGGCGGTTGGAGGAGGCCCAGGAGCTTCAGGAAACCGCCAACAAGGTGATCTTCTTCACGCTCAAGCAGCACCCGACCTCGGCCCTCAAGCGCATCATGGCCTGGCAAGGGGCCGATGCCGGCTATTGCCGCAAGCCCTTCGACAACTATTTCAGTTCGGCCGACGAAGAGGCCCTGAAGGATGCCTATCGCGGGCTGCGCGACCGAGAGAAGCTGGTCGGCGTCGACTTCCTCGAAGCGCTCTAACGCGCCAGGCCGGCGCGCACGCCGTCGACCAGGTCGCGGGCCGTGTCGTGAAACAGGGCCCGGCGCTGGGTCTGTGACAATCCCACGCGTCTCGCGCCGCGTTTCATGGCACGCAGCTGCTCATAACGGATGAAGGTCATGCGCCCGTCGCAATGGCTTGTGTTAAGGCCGTGATTGTCCGGCGTCAGGCAGGCCCAGGCATAGCCGAAGCTGATGTATTTGCCGCGCATGGGGCCGATCATGTCGTCGCTGCCATACATCACCCGGTCGGCGCCGACGCCGGTGTAGAGTGCGTCTAACGCGTCCGCCTCGCAGACGGAGGATGTGTCGTACCAGACGTTGGGCAGCCCTCGCAGCCGCACGGCAGCAGTTTCGATCGCCCAGGCCGAATAGCTACGCGCGCAATGGGCCAGAACCCATTTGGCGTTGGGGTACTTCTCGCTCAACCGCAGGATTTCAGCGATGTTGTCCGGGTCGGCGACGGCCCGCCGCTTGGACAGATGCATCATAATCAGGAGACCCAGCCTGTCCGCCAGCGCGATTTGGTGTTCGGGCAGGAAGTCGGTGATGCCGGCGTCGGCCGGAACGGCCCCTTCGGCGTAGACCAGGTACGGCTTCAGACCGATGAGGCCGGTTCGTCGCAGCGTCGCCGCAATCTCTTCCGCGCCCATCCCGGGATGGACCAGCATCAGCCCGGCCGATCGC
>JBCBSH010000375.1:0-1871 GCA_039819285.1 Pseudomonadota bacterium | reverse complement strand
CCAGCGGCAAAGCATCGCCATCGGGCGCGCCGCCTCGTTTGACCCCGCCGTTCTGATCATGGACGAGCCGACGGCGGCCCTGGCGGTCGCTGAGGTCGAGGCGGTGCTGGACCTGATCCGGCGCGTCAGCGCCAGTGGCGTCAGCGTCATCCTGATCACCCACCGCTTGCAGGATTTGTTCCTGGTCTGCGACCGGCTGATGGTGATGTATGAGGGGCAAAAGGTGGCCGAGCGCGACATCGCCGACACCAATATCGAGGAAGTCGTGAACCTGATCGTCGGCCGTAAGTTCGCCGCCCGGTCCGCCGGTGTGGGGGCCTGAGCAATGACGGCAAGCAACGCGACCGGCATGACCGTGCGGGACCGGCTGGTCGCCAATGGCGGCGTCGCCAGCATCGCGGTCTTCTTCATCTGCGTCTGTGTCTATTTCTCCCTCGCCACCGACGGGTTTTTGACCAACAGCAACCTGTTGAACATCATTCGCCAAAGCGCGCCGCTGTTGATCGTGGCCGCCGCGATGACCTTCGTGATCACCACGGCCGGCATCGACCTGTCCGTCGGCTCGATCATCGCGCTGATCGGATCGGTGGCGGCGATATCGCTGCAAGGCGGCCTGCCCTGGCCGGTCATGTTCATCGCCATGCTGGCGCTGGGCGCGTTGATCGGCGCCGTTCAGGGCTTTTTCATCGCCTATGAGGGCATCCCGGCCTTCATCGTCACGCTGGCGGGTTTGAGCATCTTTCGCGGCATCGCCCTGTTGATGACCGGCGGCTATTCCGTACCGGTCGACAGCGATATCGGCTTCGTCTTTCTGGGGCGCGGCTGGTTCCTGGGCATGCCGGTGCCAGCACTGATCGCAATCGCCGTGTTGCTGGCGGCGCTCTTGGTCTTCAACCAGACGCGCTTTGGCCGCTATGTCACCGGCATCGGCGCCAATGCCGAGGCTGTCCGGCGGGCTGGCGTGAACATCAAGCGCGTGACGCTGATGGTCTATGTCCTGACCGGCACGGCAGCCGCGCTCGCCAGCCTGCTATTGACCGCGCGGCTGGGCAGCGGCTCGTCGAACGCGGGCCTCGGCTTCGAGCTGCAGGTTATCGCCGCCGTCGTGCTGGGCTCGACCAGCCTGTTCGGCGGGCGCGGCACGGTGATCGGCACGATCCTGGGTGCGTTGACCGTTGCGGTGATCGCCAACGGGCTGATCCTGTCGCACCTGTCGCCGTTCCTGACACCGATCGTGACCGGCGTTATCATCTTGGTCGCGATCTGGCTGAATTTCCGGCTGTTCAGCGGGGGAGGTAAACGACGATGAACGACACGGAAACCCTGCCCGCGATCGGAGTGACCTCGGGCCAAGTCATGACCGTACTGGGACCGATTCCGGTCGACCAGATGGGCATCACTCTGCCGCATGAGCATATCCTGCTCGACGGCGCCACGTCCTGGTGCCGGCCGTGCTGTGCCGGCGACCTGGAGATGGCCGAACGGCCGGTCTCCATCGAGTTCCTGGGCGAGCTGCGCATGAACCCGTTCATCAACCGGGACAATTGCCAGCTTTCCGACGCCGATGTCGCGATCGACGAGCTGATGAAGTTCGCCGACCAGGGCGGTGCCACCGTCATCGACCCGACCAATCGCGGCATCGGGCGCGACGGGCCGGCCCTGCAGCGCATCAGCCGGCGCACGGGCCTGAACATCGTCATGGGCGCCGGCTTCTACCTGGAACGGTCCCACCCCGACTATTTCGCGACAATGAGCGAGGACCAGGTCGCCGAGCAGATCATCACCGATGTCGGCGGCGGCCTGGAACAGCCACCGGTGGTTGCCGGCCTGATCGGCGAAATCGGCGTCAGCGCGGACTTCACGGCGGCGGA
>JBCBSH010000374.1:0-1895 GCA_039819285.1 Pseudomonadota bacterium | reverse complement strand
CCACCGGCTGGTGCTGGTGCAGGGATGGGATAAGGTCGACCGCCGCGGCCGCCAGATCCGCCAGTTCGGTGACGAACCGCCGGACACCGTCCACGCGGCGGTCGACCTTATCCCATCCCTGCACCAGCACCAGCCGGTGGTCCGGCCGCAGCTTCAGGGTGCCGACCCGCTGGGCGATGAGACCGATAAGTTCGGCGGGGTTGGCGAAATTGTCGTTGCGAAAGCCGATGACGGCGCCCTTGGGGCCGGCATCCAGCTTGTCGATGCCCGCCTGCTTGCACAGGCGCTTGAGGGAAACCAGGGTCAGCAGGTTCTCGACCTCGTCGGGAAGCGGGCCGAACCGGTCGATCAATTCGGCGGCGAAAACGTCGATCTCGCTGCGGTCGACCAGCTTGGCGACCCGGCGATAGAGATCCAGCCGGACTTGAAGGTCCGGCACATAGGGCTCGGGGATCAGCACCGGGATGCCCAGATTGATCTGCGGTGCCCATTCATCGTCCGCGTCACCGACATCGCCACGAGCGGCCGCAACGGCCTCTTCCAGGAGCTGCTGATAAAGTTCGATGCCGACCTCGCGGATATGGCCCGACTGTTCCTCACCCAACAGATTGCCGGCGCCGCGAATGTCCATGTCGTGGCTGGCCAAGGTGAAGCCGGCGCCCAACGTGTCCAGCGTCTCGATCACGTGCAGGCGTTGCTGCGCGATGGTGCTGAGCGGCCGGTCCGGCCGATAGGTCAGATAGGCGTATCCACGCACCTTCGAGCGGCCGATGCGGCCGCGAAGCTGATAGAGCTGGGCCAGGCCGAACATGTCGGCGCGGTGGATGACGATCGTGTTCGCCGACGGCACATCCAGGCCCGACTCGACGATGCTGGTGCACAGCAGCACGTCGAACTGACCATCATAAAATGCCGTCATCACCTCTTCGAGCTGGGACGGCGCCATGCGGCCATGGGCCATGGCGAAGCGGATTTCCGGCACCAGCTCTGTCAACGCCTCGCGCACGCCTTCGAGGTCCTGGATCCTGGGACAGACATAGTAGGTTTGGCCGCCGCGAAAATGCTCGCGCAGCAAGGCTTCGCGCACGACCACCGGATCGTAAGGCAGGACGAAGGACCGGACCGCCAGCCGGTCGATCGGCGGCGTGCTGATCAGCGACAGCTCGCGCACGCCGGCCAGCGCCATTTGCAAGGTGCGCGGGATCGGCGTCGCGGTCAGGGTCAGCACATGGGTGTTGGCCTTCAGCTGTTTCAGCTTTTCCTTCTGCTTGACGCCGAAATGCTGCTCCTCGTCGATGATCACCAAGCCGAGCTGCTTGAACTGGATCTGCTTGCCCAAAAGCGCGTGCGTGCCGATGACGATGTCGACCGTGCCGTCGGCCAGGCCGGCGCGCACCTCCTTCTGCTCCGCCGCCGGTGTCAGGCGGGACAGGCGGCCGACACGGATCGGCAAGTTGGCGAACCGGTCGACGAAGTTCTGATAGTGCTGGCGCGCGAGCAGGGTGGTCGGCACCACCACGGCGACTTGCCGGCCGGATATGGCGGCCAGGAAGGCGGCCCTCAGCGCGACCTCGGTCTTGCCGAAGCCGACATCGCCGCAGATCAGCCGGTCCATCGGCCGGCCCGACCCCAGATCGTGCAGGACATCGGCAATGGCGGAGAGCTGATCGTCGGTCTCGGGATAGGGAAAGCGAGCAGCAAACTCGTCATAGGCGCCGTCGCCGGGCTCGATCACCTCGCCCTTGCGCAACTCTCGCGCGGCGGCAATGCCCATCAGGGCGTCCGCCATGTCTTTCAGGCGCTTCTTGACCCGCGACTTCCGCGCCTGCCAGGCCGCACCGCCCAGCCGGTCAAGCTGGACGATCGTATCGTCGGAGCCATAGCGCGAGAGCACC
>JBCBSH010000373.1:0-1905 GCA_039819285.1 Pseudomonadota bacterium | reverse complement strand
GTCAGCGGGCACAGATTGGCGATGATGTCGTCCGGACCGACGCCGCGTAGCTCCAAGGCGCGCCGGTTGGCGGTCAGGATGCCGTAGAAGTCCCAGGCGGTGGAGTAGAACGGCGTCGGCTTGCCGCCGGTCGTTCCGGTCGTGTGCATCACGTCCCAGGCGACCTGGGCCTCCGGCTCCAGCCCCTCGGTCTCCAGCCGAAAGCCCTCCGGATCGGCGGCCAAGTCGCGCTTCACCGTCACCGGCAGCTTCCACAGATCGTCCGGCCCGCGAATGTCGGCACGCGTCAGACCGGCCTCCGCATAGCGGCGGCGATAGACCGGATGGCGGTCGAACACCAGGTCGAGGGTCCGGCTTAACCGGCGCGCCTGCAGCGCCTCGATCTCAGCGCGCGGCCGGAACGGCAGGTCCCTGACAAAGCCGTCCTCGTGCTCGGTCATGGCCGACCCTCCGGTGCCTCAGCGGACGGTGCCGCGCCGCCCGGTCTCGCACCCATATAAAGCTGTGCGGTCCTGTCGTCGGCGAGCAGGCGGTCGGCACGGTCATGCAGCTTCACCTGGCCCAGTTCCAGCACATAGCCCCGGTCCGACGCGGCCAGCGCCTTCTTGACGTTCTGCTCGACCATCAGCATGGCCTTGCCCTGCTCCGCCAGCGTGCGCACGGTCTGGAAGACCTGGTCGACCAGGCGCGGCGCCAGGCCGATGGACGGCTCGTCCAGCATGATGACCTTGGGCGCCATCAACAGCGTCCGGGCGATTTCCAGCATGCGCTGCTCGCCGCCCGACAGGCCCGCCGCATATTCGTCGCGCCGTTCCACCAGGATCGGGAACATCGCCTCGACCTCGCCGATCCGTTCCGCCAGCAGCCGTTGGTCCCGCAGCAGAAAGCCGCCCATGCGCAGGTTTTCCGCCACCGTCAGCTTGGGAAAGATGCTGTGGTTTTGCGGAATGTAGGCCAGGCCGCCGGCCAACAGCCGGTCGGGCCGCTGGTCGAAGACCTCCGCCCCGTCCAGGCGCACGCTGCCCCGGCGCACCGGCACCATGTTGAAAATGCCCTTCAGCAGGGTCGATTTGCCCGCACCGTTCTGGCCGATGATCGTCACCACCTCGCCGGCGCGCGCGTCTATATCGACGCCGTCGACGATGATGCGGCCGCCGCCGTAACCGGCCGTCAGCCCCCGTGCCTCTAACATCGCCCGCGCCCTCCCATCATCCCAGATAGGCGTCGATGACGGCGGGATCGCGCTGGATGTCGGCCGGCGATCCCGTGGTCAGCACGCGGCCCTGATGCATCACCACGATGTGCGAGGCCAGCGACATGATGAACGGCATGTTGTGTTCCACCACCAGGAACACAATCGGCCGTTCCTGATACATCTTGAGAAGAAAGTCGTGCAGCACGTTCAGCAAGGTCGGGTTGATGCCGGACGCCGGCTCGTCGAGCAGCAGAAAGCGCGGCCGGGCGATCAGGGTCGAGACGATCTCCAACAGCCGGCGCTGGCCGTAGGACAGCGCGGCCGCCGGACGGTCCGCATAGGTGTCGAGCCGGACCAGGGTCAACAGGCGCATGGCCTCGTCCCGCCGCGCGCTGCGGGCGCCCATGCCTCGGGTCAGAAGCTGTCGCCATTCCACGCCCAGCCGCTTGTCCTGGGTGCCGAACAGCACATTGTCGAGACAGGTTTCGTCCGGAAACACACGGCATTCCTGAAAGGTGCGGGCAAAGCCGAGGCGGGCCAGGTGATCGGGCGACAACCGACCAACCGCCCGGCCCTCGGCGCGGACCTCCCCCCGGTCCGCGACCTGCCTGCCGCAGACGACGTCGAACAAGGTCGTCTTGCCGGCGCCGTTGGGGCCAATCAGGCCGTAAATGCCCGGCGCATCGATCGCCACATCGACACCGTCCAGC
>JBCBSH010000372.1:0-1907 GCA_039819285.1 Pseudomonadota bacterium | reverse complement strand
CTGTCTTGATGCCGAACACGCGCCGTTCGACCGCCGCGATCTCGATGCCTGCCTGCTCGGCGGCCGCCAGACCGGCCTGCCGCTGGTCGTGCGTGTGGCCGATGCCGCGCCCGCGACGATCCTGAACGCGCTCGACCTCAGTGCGGCCGGCGTTCTGGTGCCACACGTCACCGACGCCGTATCCGCGCAAGCGGTGGCGCGTGCCTGTCGTTTCGGTCCGGGTGGGCGCGGCTATGCCGGTTCCAGCCGCGCCGCCGGCTACACGACCCGGCCGATGCGCAGCTACCTCGCCGACAGCCCGTCGGAAACGACGGTGATTGCTCAGATCGAGGATAAGGAGGCGCTGGACGCCATCGACGATATCGCCGCGGTGGAGGGCATCGACGCCCTTTTCATCGGCCGTATGGATCTGGCCGTATCGATGGGCGCTGAAGACCCCGCCGCACCGTCCGTCGTCGCGGCGATGGAGCGGATTTGCGACGCCGCAACTCAGAAAGGCCGGCGCTTGGGCATGTTCCTGGCCAACGCAGACGAAATGCCGCGCTGGCAAGCGCTGGGCGTCAGCCTGTTCCTGATCGGGTCCGACCAGGGATTCGTGCTGAACGGCGCCCGCGCCCTGGCCCGCGCCAAGGGCGCCTGACGGACGTCAGCGCCCGCCCGTCAGCCAGTCCAGCGCCTGGCCCCACAGCCGGGCGAAATGGGGCCAGGTCAGGGCCTCGTTCGGCAGCCAGTGGGGGCCGATATCGCTGGTCCAGACCAGGCTGCGGCCCTTGCCGTGCTCGCCGACCGCGACGATGGGCAGGTTGCGATAGGTCTCGCAGGCCTCGGCCAACACCACCGCGTCCGGTTTGGCTCGCACCTCGTTGAAGCCCAGCAGCAGCGGCCAGTCGCCGTCAATGCCGGCCAGGATTGGATGATCGCCGATGGCTTTCGGCCGAAGGCCCTGGGGCACCTCGATCCGGTCGTCATACGGGTGGATCGTGACCGGCAGCACCGCCTCGACCGGCGTGTTGTGATAGCGCGCGCCGCCATTGATGCCCTGAAAGCTGTAATAGCCGCCGATCATGGCCAGCCCGCCGCCCTCGGCCACATATTGCTCCAGCGCGAACAGCCGGTTGGGCGTGGGCTTGCTGTGGATCCAGGTGTCCGGGTGAAGCAGCAGCGTGTTCGACCCGATGTCGGACAGGATGATGGCGTCAAACGCGTTCAGCCCCTCGACGTCCGACGGAAAATCGGTCTGCGCCTCATGGCACGGCATCCAGGTGATCTCGAACGGCAGATCCTTCAGCGCGTCCATAAAGCCGTCGGCACCCCGGTGAAAGGTCACCGTCGGAAACTGGTCGAACCCCTTGATATGGGTCGCGGTCGTGACCCAGCTTTCGCCGGCCAGCAGGATTTTCTTTTTGTCGCTCATGGGTATTGTCAGCCTTCTGGGGCGGCGGAAAACAGCCGGCGCGGATTGTCGACCAGCATGGCGTCGATCGCCTCGGCCTCGACGCCATGCCGGCGCAGGCGCGGCACGAAGTGCTTCAGGATATAGCCATAGCCAAAGCCGCCATGGCGGGTCAGCATCATCTTCAAAAAGACGTCTTGGGACAGCAGCAGCCGGCCAAGATAGCCGTCATCGATCAGGGCACGGATCGCCTTGGCGTTGTCCTCGTCGCTAGGGCACTGGGCGCTCTGTTCGGCATAATAATAGTCCATGCTGATCATGTCGTATTCCAGCCAAGCGCCGCGATCGGCCAGGCTTTTCTGATAGACCGGGTCGTCGTAGCTGGGGTTCATGTGGCACAGGATCGTGTGGTCCAGGTCGGCGCCGACATTCTCGACCACATCCAGCACGCGGTGGGCCAGCCGCTCCCAGCCTGGCAGGTGGATCGACAGCACCACGCCGGTGCGCTTCGCCG
>JBCBSH010000371.1:0-1978 GCA_039819285.1 Pseudomonadota bacterium | reverse complement strand
GACATCCGGCAACTCCACGAATACGACGTCGCCTAGCTGTTCCTGGGCGTAATCGCTGATGCCGACGGTGCCGATCTGGCCATCGATCCGCACCCATTCGTGATCCTCGGTAAATTTCAACATGGTTCCAACCGCCTCCTCACTCTGCTCAACCGCGATAGTATCGTTGGGGGACAAAGGGCAACTTGGCCGTCCGCCCCGGCAAGGCCTTGCCGCGCACCTCCAAGTCGATTTCCGTGTCGGCCGCCGCATGGGCCGTTTCGACATAGCCCATGGCCACGGGGCCGGACACGGTCGGGCCGAACCCGCCGCTGGTGACGGTGCCGATCGCCCGGCCATCCTTCATGATCGGCGTGCCTTCGCGCGCCGGTGCCTTGCCGTCCGGCCGGATACCGACCCGACGTCGCTGCGGCCCATCAGCTAGCTGACGCTGGATGGTATCGGCTCCCGGGAAACCGCCCTCCGCCCGCCGTCGCTTGGAAATGCTCCAGACCAGCGCCGCCTCGACCGGCGTCGTGGTCTCATCGATGTCGTGGCCATAGAGGCACAAGCCGGCTTCCAGACGCAGCGAATCGCGCGCACCCAGGCCAATGGGCGCGACCCCGTCCTGGGCCAACAAGAGCTTGGCCAAGTCTTCGGCATCGTCGGCCGGGACAGAGATCTCGTACCCGTCCTCGCCGGTATAGCCGGAGCGAGAGACAAGGGCGGGCGTCCCCGCGACATCCAGCTCCGCCATCGCCATGAAGGGCAGGGTGGCGGCGTCGGGGGCCAGACGGCTCAGCACCTCCGCCGCCTTCGGCCCTTGCAGGGCGAGAAGGGCGCGATCCTCGGCCCGTTCGAGCCTGGCGCGGCCATCGAGGGCGCCTTCGATCAGGGCGAAATCGTTGAGTTTGCAGGCCGCGTTTACCACCAGCCACAACCGATCGTCGGTCAGCTTGGTGACCATCAGGTCGTCCAGGATGCCGCCGGCATCGTTGGTCAACTGGGTGTAGCGCATGCGGCCATGGCCCAGGGCTTGAATGTCGCCAGGCACCAGCGTTTCCAAGGCGGCCGCAACGTCCGGCCCGACAAGGGCCGCCTGGCCCATATGCGAGACGTCGAACAGTCCCGCCGAGTCGCGCGTGTGCAGATGTTCCTTAAGAATGCCGGTTGGATACTGAACAGGCATGTCATAGCCCGCGAACGGCACCATCTTGCCGCCCAGCGACAGAAGCAGGCCGTGCAAGGGCGTCTGCTTCAGGTCTTGAACGTTTTGGTCTTGCGACACGGTCTCCGGCCCTCCGACAGGGGCGGGACCCGAATGGCCACCGCCGAGAGCCCCACTGTCGTAGACCTGAGAGATTCACCCGCACCAACCGCTCTTGCGGCGATTCGGCCCGGGTTTACTCCGTCGGTGAGCCGGATCCTTGGTTCCGGCTGCTTTCCAGAGTGCCTCCCCTTGCGGTCCTTTGTGCCTGAGAGTTTCCGGGGCGGTTGCTCCTTCGGCGACGGCGCGGCCTGTCCGGCCGTCCGCACTCTCCCGCAAGGGTCATAGGCTTGGTTCTTCTACCCACAAACCTTGAATGGCGCAAAGGCTAACCCGACACGGGCAAATGTCAAATGAAGCTGCTGAGGCTGCCTAAAGTGCCCGGTTGTATTGCAACTGTTGCGGCGTCAGTTGGAACCCGACCAGGATCGAGTAGCGGTTGCCGGTGGCCGCGCCGTTAGGCAGGGGGATCACCTGCTCCAGCTCTTCCAACACCGCGCCGTTGCCCGTGTCGCCAAAGTCGATCGTGGTAAGGAAGATTTCCTTGCCCAACAAACGGTTGGTGGGGCCGAGCACCGCGACGAAATACTCGTAGGCGGCCGTGGTGCCACCCGCCGGGCCCGTGGCGCCTATGATCGGCAGGTCCAAATCGACCACGACGGAGTTTTCAGAATAGGTGCATTCACCGACAAAATCGCCGATCATAGGCGCCACGGGCCCGGCGGGTGGCAC
>JBCBSH010000370.1:0-2060 GCA_039819285.1 Pseudomonadota bacterium | reverse complement strand
AAGCGTATTGCAATACGCTTGCCGGTGTCGTGCGCGCCCATACCGCCGCCAAGCAGGCCGGCATCCGCTTCATTCCTGGCTGCCGGTTGGATTTGCGCGACGGGCCCAGCCTGTTGTGCCTGCCGACCGACCGGGCAGCCTATGGCCGGCTCAGCCGCCTCCTGACCCTGGGCAAAAGACGGGCGGAAAAGGGCGCATGCGATCTCGACCTGGCCGATGTCTACGCCCATGCCAAGGGCCAGATCTTCATCCTGATCCCGCCCGAAACCTGGGAAGACGCGGCCTTTACCGCCGAGGTGGCCGAGATTGCGGCCCGGCTCAACGCGCCGTGTTATCTGGCGGCCCACGCGCTTTATCGCGGCGACGACAAGGCCCGGATCAACCGGCTGGCCGCGATCGCCGAGGCGGCCGGCACGCCCTTGATCGCCACCGGTGATGTTCATTATCACCATCCCGACCGGCGCGCCCTGCAGGACGTCCTGACCTGTATCCGCGAGCATTGCACCATTCACGAAGCCGGTTGGCGCCTGCACGCCAACGCCGAACGGCATCTGAAACCGGCGGACGAAATGGCCCGCCTGTTCGCCGGCCATGAACAGGCGCTAGCCCGCACGCTGGACATCATGGAGGCCTGCCGGTTCAGCCTGGATGAGCTGCGCTACAACTATCCCGACGAGCCGGTGCCGCCCGGCAAAACCCCCCAAGAGCACCTGGAGGATCTGACCTGGGCGGGTGCGGCCTGGCGTTTCCCGGACGGCATTTCAGATGAAGTGCGGGAGAAGCTGGTCAAGGAACTGGCGATCATCAAGAACCGCGACTACGCACCCTATTTCCTGACCGTGCACGACATCGTCCGCTGGGCACGCGAGCAGGGCATTCTGTGCCAGGGGCGCGGCTCGGCGGCCAACTCGTCGGTCTGCTTTTGCCTGCGGATCACCGAGGTCAATCCAACAACCATTGATCTCCTCTTCGAACGTTTCATCTCCGAAGCGCGGGACGAGCCGCCGGACATCGATGTCGATTTCGAGCATGAGCGGCGCGAGGAGGTGATGCAGTACATCTACCGCCGCTATGGCCGCGAGCGGGCCAGTATCGCCGCCACGGTGATCTCCTACCGCTCGCGCAGTGCGGTGCGCGAGGTCGGCAAGGCGATGGGCCTGACCGACGACGTCACTGGCGCGCTGGCCGGCATGGTCTGGGGCTGGTCGGAAGAGGGCGTGCCGGACGAACATGTGCGCGAGGCCGGGTTGGACCCGGCCGACCCGATGCTGCGCCGGACCCTGGAACTGACGGCGGAGCTGATCGGCTTTCCGCGCCATCTGTCCCAGCATGTCGGCGGCTTCGTGCTGACCCAGGACCCGCTCAGCGAAATCGTGCCGATCGGGAACGCCGCCATGGATGACCGCACCTTCGTCGAATGGGACAAGGACGATCTGGACGCGCTGCACATTCTGAAGGTCGATGTGCTGGCGCTGGGCATGCTGACCTGCCTGGCCAAGTGCTTTGCGCTCGCCCGCCAGCATTACGACAAGAAATACACCCTGGCTGGCTTTCACCCGATGACCGACAAGCCGACCTACGACATGCTGCAGCAGGGCGATTCCGTCGGCGTATTTCAGGTCGAAAGCCGGGCGCAGATGAACATGCTGCCACGGCTGAAGCCGAAGGATTTCTACGATCTGGTGATCGAGGTCGCGATCGTCCGCCCGGGCCCGATCCAGGGCGACATGGTCCATCCCTATCTGCGCCGGCGCGATGGCATAGAGCCGGTGGAATATCCCTCGCCCGACCCGTCCCACGGCCCGGCGGACGAGTTGGAGCGCATTCTGAAGAAGACACTCGGCGTGCCGATCTTTCAGGAACAGGCCATGCGCATCGCCATCGAGGCGGCCAAGTTCGACGCCGGCGAGGCCAATGATCTGCGCTATGCCATGGCCACCTTCCGCCGGCGCGGCACCATCGAACAGCTGGAGCAAAAAATGGTCGGCCGCATGATCGAGCGCGGCTACGATCCCGACTTCGCCGCCCGCTGCTTCAACCAGATCAAGGGTTTCGGCGAA
>JBCBSH010000369.1:0-2117 GCA_039819285.1 Pseudomonadota bacterium | reverse complement strand
GTTCGGGCATCGAAACCGCTGTCTCCAACGCCCATTTTGCGGCGTGGGGCCCTTGTTTTTTTCCGGCATTAGAGGATCGCCGTGGCAGCCACAGCAACCGGTTCATCGGGCCTTGCCCAACGCTATGCCAACGCCTTGTTGGAATTGGCGGAGGATGCCAAGGCGCTGGATCAGGTCGCCGACGATCTGAAGGCCTTGCACCAGGCGTTGGCGGAAAGCGCCGATCTCAGGGTTCTGGTGCGCAGTCCGCTGCTGACCCGGGACGAGCAGACCGGCGCGATGAAATCGATCCTGGACAAGGCCGGCGCTGCAGACCTCACGCGGAAGTTCTTGGGCGTCGTCGCCTCCAACCGCCGTCTGTTCGCGCTTGAGGCCATGATCACCGCCTATCTGGAAGAGCTGGCGCGTCGGCGCGGCGAGGTCACCGCGGACGTGGTGACAGCCCATGAACTCTCGGACGAGCAAACCAAGGCGCTGACCGATCAGATCAAAAAGGTCGTCGGCGCCAAGGTTTCGATCAACCAGACGGTCGACCCGTCGCTGTTGGGCGGCATGGTTGTCCGGATCGGGTCCCGCATGGTCGACAGCTCGCTCAGGACTAAATTGAACAAGATGCAACTGGCCATGAAAGGTATTGGCTAATGGAAATCCGCGCCGCCGAAATCTCTGCGATCATCAAGGAACAGATCGCCAATTTCGGAACCGAGGCCGACGTCGCCGAGATCGGCCAGGTTCTGTCGGTTGGTGACGGTGTCGCCCGTGTCTACGGGCTCGACAACGTCAAGGCCGGCGAGATGGTCGAGTTTCCCGGCGGCATCAAGGGCATGGCGCTGAACCTCGAAGACGACAATGTCGGCATCGTGATCTTCGGCGAGGACCGGGACATCAAGGAAGGCGACACGGTCAAGCGCACCGGCGCCATCGTCGAGGTGCCGGTCGGCAAGTCCCTGTTGGGCCGCGTGGTCGATTCCCTGGGCAACCCGCTGGACGGCAAGGGTCCGATTGAGGGTGCCGAGATGCGCCGGGTCGAGGTCAAGGCTCCCGGCATCATTCCGCGCCGCTCGGTTTACGAGCCGATGCAGACCGGCCTGAAGTCGATCGATGCGCTGACGCCCGTTGGTCGCGGCCAGCGCGAGCTGATCATCGGCGACCGTCAGACTGGCAAGACCGCCGTCGCCATCGACACGATCCTGAACCAGAAGACGATCAACGAGGGCGATGACGAGAGCGCCAAGCTCTACTGCATCTACGTCGCGGTCGGTCAGAAGCGCTCGACCGTTGCCCAGCTCGTTAAGGTGCTGGAAGACAACGGCGCCCTGCAATACTCCATCATTGTGTCCGCCACGGCGTCGGAGCCGGCGCCGCTGCAGTTCCTGGCGCCCTACGCCGGCTGCACCATGGGCGAGTTTTTCCGCGACAACGGCATGCACGGCCTGATCATCTATGATGATCTGTCGAAGCAGGCCGTGGCTTATCGTCAGATGTCCCTGCTGCTGCGCCGGCCGCCGGGCCGCGAGGCCTATCCGGGCGACGTGTTCTATCTGCACAGCCGCTTGCTGGAACGCGCGGCGAAGATGAACGATGATCATGGCGGCGGCTCGCTGACGGCGCTGCCGGTTATTGAGACCCAGGCCGGTGACGTTTCGGCCTATATTCCAACCAACGTGATTTCGATCACCGACGGCCAGATCTTTTTGGAAACCGGCCTGTTCTTCAGGGGTATTCGCCCCGCCATCAATGTCGGCCTGTCGGTCAGCCGGGTGGGCTCGGCGGCGCAGATCAAGGCGATGAAGCAGGTTGCCGGCACCATCAAGCTGGAGCTGGCGCAGTATCGCGACATGGAGGCGTTCGCCCAGTTCGCCTCGGACCTGGATGCGTCGACTCAGCGGCTGCTGGCTCGCGGCTCGCGCCTGACACAGCTCTTGAAGCAAGATCAGTACGCGCCGCTGCCGGTTGAAGAGCAGGTCGCGTCGATCTTCTCAGGCGTTCGCGGTCATCTTGACGGTGTCGCGGTTGACGAGGTCAATCGGTTCGAACAGGCCCTGCTGGAAGAGTTGCGCGCGAAGGGGGCGGATATCCTGGCGTCGATCAGAGACAAGAAGCAGATCGATGACGAG
>JBCBSH010000368.1:0-2134 GCA_039819285.1 Pseudomonadota bacterium | reverse complement strand
CAGTCTTCAAGCGTGACGGCGGTGTCAGCGCCGATAGCGCCGCCGGTCGTCAGACCGAGATGACAGACGATGATGTCGGCACCTGCTTTCGCCATCTCTGTCGCCGTGTCTTCGCTGAAGATATAAGGCGTCGTCAGCATGTCGCGCTCGGCGGCGAGCCGGATCATGTCCACTTCATGACCGAAGCCCATACCGGTTTCTTCGAGGTTTGCGCGGAAGGTCCCGTCGATCAGCCCGACTGTTGGGAAGTTCTGCACGCCGGAAAACCCGACCCGCTTCAATTCATCGAGGAATACCGGCATCAGCCGGAATGGATCGGTTGCGCAAACACCCGCCAGCACCGGGGTATGCTTGACCACGGGCAAAACTTCGCCGGCCATTTCAAGCACGACGGCGTTGGCGTCACCATAAGGCATGAGCCCCGCGAGGCTGCCGCGTCCGGCCATGCGGTAGCGGCCGGAATTGTAGATGACGATCAGGTCGATGCCACCGGCCTCTTCACACTTTGCGGAGAGCCCCGTGCCGGCGCCACCACCAATGATCGGCTCGCCTGAGGCGACCATGGCGCGGAATTTCTCGAGAAGTGCGGAGCGTTCAATCATCGGCTGGCTCGTTGTCCGCGTGCCGGCCGGCCAGCGTCTTGCAGCGCCCGATAGGCGCCGACGATGGCCTCGGCAAAGGCGGGATCGTTGATGTGGTGGGAAACAGTGATGAGGTGTCGGGTCGACGTCGCGCGCACTGTCCGTTTGAGCGCGTCGAACAAGGCCGCATTGGCCGCAGGATCATGGAAGGCCTGACCGGGCGCATCGAGCGCCGACACACCGCCCTCGGGGATGAAGAAGCGGACCGGCCCCTCCATCAGATTGAGCCGCTCACCGATCCAGGTGCCAATCTGTGCGCACTCTTCGGCCGTCGTGCGCATCAACGTCACGTGCGGATTGTGCTGATAGAAAGTGCGGCCGTTGAAGTTTGCGGGCACCGTGTCGGGCGCACCGAAATTGACCATATCGGTCGCGCCGAGCGACCCGACATAGGGTAGCCGGGTGCGGATGATCGCACCGAACCGATCCTCGGTCGCTGGAAACACGCCGCCTACCAGCATGTCGCAAACTTCGGTGGTCGTGACATCGATAACACCGACGAGCTTGCGAGAGTCGACAAGCTTCTCCATCGACTGGCCACCGATGCCGGTGGCATGAAACACCAGGCAGTCCGCTTCATCGTCGAGATGGCCGACGATCTGCTGGACCGCCGTTGTGGTGACGCCAAACATGGTCAGCCCTATGGCCGGTTTGGTAGTGCGGCGCCGGTCCGCCGCACGCCGCGCCACAACCATGCCGACCATGGCGTTGGCGGCATTGCCCAAAACTTCTTCAGTCAGAACGTTCAGGCCCTGAACATCAGCCACCGAATGCATCATCGTGATGTCCGACGGGCCGACATAGTGGGAGACTTGACCGGACGCGACGGTCGAGACGATGAGTTTCGGCACCCCGACGGGCAGCGCGCGCATCGCGGGTGCCACGATCGATGTCCCGCCGGACCCGCCAGCAGAGAGAATGCCTGCGATGCCTTGTTGACGTTCAATCCAGCGTTCAAACGCAATCACCATGCCCGCGACCGACGTCCCGCGATCGCTCGTGAAAACGCCCGATGCGCCACGCGGATGAAACGCCGCGATGTGATGGGACGGCACCTCGGCGCCGGAATGGCTGCCGGATGTCGACAGGTCGGCCATCCGGACTGGCAGGCCTGCGGCCCGAATGATGTCGCGCATGTAGCGCAGTTCATCGCCCTTGGTGTCCAACGTACCGGCAACCAGCACCACGCTTTCACCGGGTGATGTCAGCGGCCGTATCTCGATCTGATCGGCGCGACCGCTCGTCGGCTGCAGGCCGGTGGTTACCCGCGCCATGCGTTCGAGATGCGCAACCGGTACAGGCTTTGACCAGCGTGTCGGTGGTTTTGGGTTGGAGATGTAGGTTTTCGTGCCATGCGCGGCCGGCGCGCGCGATTCGGATGACCCGTCGTCATCGGGCCGCGTATCAGCAGCACCGTCGGGCGTGTCGTCATGGGCATGCCGGCCGACGCCCAGAAGGCGTTGCTGCAGATCGCGATCGCCGGCGAGTTCGGC
>JBCBSH010000367.1:0-2136 GCA_039819285.1 Pseudomonadota bacterium | reverse complement strand
GTCCAAGACGGTCAACGGCACCACCACCCGGTTCCTGCTTGATGGGTTGCTGGAGATCGCCGAGTACGACGGCACCGGCGCGCTGCTGCGCCGCTATGTCTACGGTCTCGGCCTGGCCCCGGTGGCCGAAGTCTCCGCCGCCGGCACCCGCCGTTTCCTCCACGCCGACGCGGTCGGCTCGGTGGTGGCGGTCACCGACGCCGCCGGCCTCGTGGCCGAACGCCACGGCTACGGCCCCTATGGCGAAGGGGCGAGCGCCACCGGCGTCGCCTTCCGCTTCACCGGCCACCGCTACGATCCCGAAACCGGTCTCTATTACATGCGGGCCCGGTATTACTCCGCCAGCCTCGGCCGCTTCCTGTCGCCCGACCCGATCGGCTACGGCGACGGCCCCAACCTCTACCGCTATGTCGGCAACAGCCCGGTCAGCTTCGTCGACCCCACCGGTCTGCTGGGAACTTTCGCCGGGGAGATCGGCAGCGCGGTCTGGCAGTTTGGCCAGGACACCGCTAGTTGGGCGTCGAACAACCCGCTGGACGCCCTCCAACTCGGCCTCGACGGCGCCGGGACGGTCCCGGGGTTGGGCGAGCCTGCCGACGGCCTGAACGCGCTGATCAGCCTTGCTCGCGGCGACTATACCGGCGCCGCGCTATCCGCTGCGGCCATGGTGCCGTTCGTGGGCATTGCGGCCACCGGCACGAGAATCGTACGCGCTGCCGACAACGTGGGGAGTAGCGGCGGGGGACGCGGCTACCGGACGGAGCCGCCAGCAAGTTCTTATACCAACTTGATTAGAGATTGATCGATTTGAGCCAGGGATAGTGGGTTGCGGATCGCACTTGGCCTGGGTCATCGATGAATCTGTTCCATGCACAACAGACGGCGTTGACGACGTCTTCGATAGTCTTGAAGACCTTGTTCGATAGGTCGCGTTCCTTGATGACGCGCCACGCACTCTCGGCGGGCTGGACCTCCGGCGCATAGGGCGGCTGGATGATCAGGGTGACACCGTCAGGAACTCTGATCGTCGGCTCCTTGTGCCAGGCGGCACCATCGAGCACGACGGCGGCGTGCTCGTCCGGTTCGAGCTGGTCGGCGAAGGCGTCGAGCCAGACCTGCATGGCCTCGGCGTTGACGCGCGGCAGGACAAGCCCGAAGGCGCGGCCGGTCTTCGGCTCGAAAGCGCCGTAGAGATAGACATACCCGTACCGCGTATCGCGCGCTCGGCGCGGCCGTTGGCCACGCTGCCACCACACACGCTGCAGCCGCCCTTTCTGACCGATGCGGGTCTCATCCATAAACCAGAGGCGGATCCGCTTATGCGGATAGGCTCGCGCGATGTCCTCAAGCCTTCCCGGGAGTTTTTTTAAAGGCTTCGATCGATTTCGGCTCCGCCTGCGGATGCCGGGGCCGGGCCGTCATCTTGCTCAGACCCAGCCCTTCGAGAACCCGCCACATGCCTGAGAGCGTATAGCGCACGCCGAACCGCTCTTCGACAAGCGACACCAAATCGCAAAGACGCCATTCGGCCAATCCGCTGTCTGGCGGCGGCTTTTGGAAAACAAGCGCCCGCAATGTCGCCTGCTGCCCCTCAGTGAGCCGGGGCGGCGCGCCCTGGTGGTCGTCGCGCAGCCCGTCAAGATCGTGCTCGTTATACCGATGCACCCAGTCGCGCAGCGTTTGCCGATCCATTCCCCCAATCCGCGCCGCATCCGTTCGGCTGCGCCCTTCAAGCGCCGCCGCCAGTGCCAGCATGCGCCCGGCAATCCGGGCATTCGGTGCGTGCCGGGCCCCTCGGCGCAACTCTTCGGACGTGCGATCCTCTTTGATCGGCACTGCGGCTCCCATGGCGTGCTCCTGCTGACGGCTCGGTGTACCGCAACAGAATCACGCGAACCCAGCGGCTGCAACACCCTCGATCAGCGAGTCAATGTCTCCTCAAATTGGTATAAGAGCCCGGTCGCGTGACACGACAACGCGATTGGCCCGGTCGGCGAGCGTTACTCAGCCTGAACCTTGGTGTTGATCGTCAAGAATGACCCACTGCCGCTGTAGACAGGCACCGGGTCCGGGGCGCCGGTGCCTGGGTTGGTGGCCGGCCCCACAACCTGAAGCCGGGCCGTGAACTGGCCGCCT
>JBCBSH010000366.1:0-2153 GCA_039819285.1 Pseudomonadota bacterium | reverse complement strand
TTGTACGGCACCTCGATCTCGACCACTTCCTTGCAATAGCGCGCCGCCCAGGTGCGCGACGTGCTGGAACAGCGCCCGGACATCGCCGTGCTCTCGGTCTGCCATCACGACACGCCGTCCGGCACGATCAACCCGGTCAATGAGATCGGCGCGCTGTGCCGCCAGCACGATGTGCTGATGATCGTCGACGCCGTCTCGTCCTGGGGCGGCATGGATGTCGACCCCATCACCAGCAACTCGGACGTTTTCATTACGGGGCCGAACAAGTGTCTCGGGGGTACGCCCGGCCTGTCGCTGGTCCATGTCAGCGATCGGGCTTGGGATCACATCGATGCCAACCCGAACGCGCCTTTCGCCTCCATGCTCAGCATGACCGATTGGCGCAAGGCGTGGCGCGCGGACGAGAAGTTCCCCTTCACCCCGTCGGTCGCCGAGGTCAACGGGCTGGAGGCCGCGCTGGACCTCTACCTGGAAGAAGGGCCCGAGACGGTTTGGGAACGCCACGCGCTGACCGCCCGCGCCTGCCGCGAGGGCATGAAAGCCATGGGGCTGACCCTGTGGCCGGCGCGCGAGGAGATCGCCGCCGACACCTGCACGACCATCCGCGTGCCGGAAGGGTTGGCGGACGAGGCCATCCGCCAGGCATCGCGCGATCTTTATGGCGTCGTGTTTTCGGCCAGTCGTGGCTCCCTGGTCGGCAAGCTGATCCGGATCGGTCATATGGGCCCGGTTGCGGAACCGGTTTACGCAACGGTCGCGATCACGGCCCTGGGCGGGGCGATCAACCATCTCGGCGGCAGCGCCAATATCGGCGCCGGCATCACTGCGGCGCTTGCCGTGATCAACGAAGCCAGGGTCTAATCAACCTAAGCACGCAACAGAGGAATCGGCATGGGCAGTCTTGATGGCAAGGTCGCGATCGTTACCGGGGCCGCGCAGGGCATTGGCGCCGCCATTGCGCGCCGGCTGGCGGCGGACAATGCGCGGGTCGTGATCGGCGATCTGAACCTCGAAGGGTCGAGCAAGGTTGCCGAGGAATGCGGCCATGGCGCCTTCGCCCTGAAGCTCGATGTCGGCGACCCGGAATCGGTCGGCGATTTCTACAACGAGGTCGAGGCCAAGGCCGGCCATCCGGACATCCTGGTCAACAACGCTGCCATCGTGCCCTTCATCGCCTGGGACGAGGTCGATTTCGACCATTGGCGCATGATCATGCGGGTCAATCTGGACGGCGTGTTCCTGATGTGCCGGGCCGGATCGGACCGGATGCGCATCGAGGGCACCAAGGGCCGGATCGTCAACATCTGTTCCAACACCATCTTCGCCGGCACGCCCAACATGGCGGCCTATGTCGCGGCCAAGGGCGGCGTGCTGGGCCTGACCCGCTCGCTGGCGACGGAACTAGGCGGCCACAAGATCACTGTCAACGCCGTGGCGCCCGGCCTGACCGCCAGCGAGGGCGTGCTGGACAGCCCTCATAAGGAGGCATTCGACTTCGTCGAGATGCTGCAGGCCGTCAAGGGCAAGGGCACGCCCGACGACATCGCCCCGATCGTCGCCTTCTTGGCGTCCGACGAGGCCCATTGGATCACCGGCCAGACGATCAATGTCGACGCCGGCATGGTGCGGTGGTAGGGCGCTAGCTGTAGTAGGCCGGCGCGGTCTTGTAGGTGCCGAACTGCTCCATATCGTGGCCGACATAGACTTCGGCGTCGTGTTTCAGCGCGATATCCTTCAGCTTGCGGATCGATCTTACGGCCGCTGACGGGTCGAGGTGGAAGCTGGAAATGATCTCCTCCTCGAAACCCTTGGTCGTGTAGGTAGCGTCAACGATGAACAGCATCGGCCTGCGGCCGGCGAGTTCCACCATCAGCGAATAGTGGCCGATCGTGTGCCCCGGGGTTTCGATCAGATGGACACCCTTGGCGATTTCCTGCGGGCCCGTCAGCAATTCGACCTTTGGTTGCCGAGCATCCATCTCCGGGTCCGGCGGCAGGTCCTTGCCCTGGCGCTTGGCCTGCGCGCGCAGCATGTCGGGGTGAAAGGTCATGTCTGAATAGCCCAGGACTTCAAACGGCTCAGGGTTCTTACACTGGCCGAATTCGGCGGCATGGCAGACCGTGACGGCGTCTTTAAGGTGTTTGTTGCCGCCG
>JBCBSH010000365.1:0-2162 GCA_039819285.1 Pseudomonadota bacterium | reverse complement strand
CGCCACCGAACCGGTAGGATTGCCACGATGGCCCGAGCGAGTCGTCGGCCATCGTGGCAATCCTACCGGTTCGGTGGCGGCGTTTGGGCGTTGCCGATCGACGGCGCGGCCCAAGTCGCCGCCTATCGCCCGGACCTGCTGTCGCGATTTGCCGACGTACCGCCGAGAACCCTCGATCAAGTGCTCGACCTGGCCGAAAGCGTTCGCGCGGCCGGCATGTTCATCGGCTGGCCCTCGGTGCCGACCGATGTGATGTGCACCTTGCTGACGATTGCCGCCGGGATGGGTCATCTGCCGTCGCACAATGCGCCATTTCTGTCGCCTCGGCAGTTCGCTGAAGCGATGGAACCGCTTCGGCGGTTGCGTTCGGTCGCCCATCCGGACAGTCACCGCTGGAACCCGATCGCCTGCTATGACCACATGTCGGCCACCGATGATGTGGTCTATGTGCCCTACGGATTCGGCTATGTGAACTATGCCGCGCCGGACCGCGCCAGGCGCTTGGCATTCACGGACATTCCCGGCGTCGATGGCGCCGCCACGGGCGCCTTGCTGGGCGGTGCGGGGATCGGTATCAGCGCCCGGTCGGCCAATCCGCAGGCGGCGTTCGACTACGCCCTGTTCCTGTGCGGCCGGGACTATCAGTCCGGCGACTATGTGCGCCATGGCGGCCAGCCGGGCAGCCTTGCAGCCTGGTCCGACCCGGATGCGGACGCGGCCGTTGGCGGCTTCTTCTCCGCCACCAGACAAACCCTGCAAAACGCCTACCTCCGGCCGACAGCGCCTGGCTTCATCGATTTCTTCCGGCAATCGGCCGAATGGGTGTCGGACCACCTTGCCAACGGTGACGCCTCGGGCGACGCGCGCACGGCGGATCGGCTGAACCTGTGCTTCGAAAGCTGCCTGGCGGACGCGGAGCATGCGGCATGACCGGCATGGCGGCAGCCCGAACGGACGCGCCTTCCCTGGAAACCGAGCGCAGGGCGTACCGCGCCCCGGCCGCCGAAAAGGCGCTCGACATCCTGGAGTTCATGGCCGGACAGGGCGGCCCCGGCCTGACCCAGAGCGAGATCGCGGCCGGTGTCGGCCGGTCGATCCACGAGATCTACCGGGTCATTCAACTGCTGTTAGGGCGCGGTTGGCTGCAAACCGCCGCCGCGTCGGACCGGCTGCGCCTGTCGCCGAAGATGTTCGAGTTGGCGCATCAGCAACAACCGCTGCGTCGGCTGACGGATGTGGCGCTGCCGGCCATGCGCAAAATGGCCGACCGCACCGGGCAAAGCTGTCATCTCGCCATTCTGGACGGCGACGACATCCTGATCGTGCTGCAGGTCGACTCCCCTCGGCGCATGCGCTACGGCGTCGCCATCGGCAGCCGGTTTCCAATCGCGGAAACCAGTTCGGGCGCCGTCTTGCTGACCTTCTTGGCCGATGAACAGCGCGCGGCGCTGCTGGCGCGGCTGACTGCCGAAAACGATGATCCCGCGACCGCCGACCGGCTGGCCCAGATGATCGACACGGTGACCCGAGACGGCATGGATCTGCGGCCATCGCTGACGGTCGCCGGCATTCACAACATCTCGTACCCGGTACGCGATCATCTCGGCCAGGTCGCGGCGGCACTGACGCTGCCGTACCTGCCGCAATATGGCGAGGGGCCGGACATCGACCGCGCCAGCCTCGTTGTGGGCGAAACCGCCCGCGCAATCTCGGACGGCCTAGGCTGTCCGGCCCCGACGGACACGTCAACGAAACTGCCGGGCGCGATCCCGGCCGGAGGAAAGTCCCCCTCTGATGAGATCCGACAGAAATCGAAGTCGGACAGGAAAGGCACACGGAAAACGGAGCAAACGCCATGAAATCTTTAACCAAATCCCTGCTAATCGGTTCCGCTCTCACGGTCGCGGCGGTGACTACGGCATCCGCGCAAGAGGTGCCGGAACGGGTCGGCTACATCGTCAACTACGCCACCCATGAGTGGTATCAGAACGTCATCGGCGGCATGCAGGACCGCGCCGACGAGCTGGGCATCGAGCTTGAAGTGCTGGACGCCAATCTCGACATCGCGCGCCAGGTCTCAGCGGCCGAGGACTTCATGGCCCGCGGCGTCGACGTCATGATCATCACGCCGGTGAACGAGGAAGGCGTGGTGCCGATTCTGC
>JBCBSH010000364.1:0-2186 GCA_039819285.1 Pseudomonadota bacterium | reverse complement strand
GGGTGCAGTTCGTAGAACTCGACGTTCGGCGCCACCCAGAAGGCGACCCTGGCCCCGTCGGGCCATTCGATTTTCGGCCGATCCAGATACGGGTTGAAATAGTAGAGGTCGGGATCTTCGGCCCGCAGTTCTGGTGGAATTGGCCAAGGCAGATCGGCCATCGTCGTAGTTCTCCCCGTTGAAACCGGTGTCGCTTCGTATCAGCCGCGATGGGTCTGGCTGCGGCCATACAGCCGCTCGCGCGCCGCGTCGTCCATCTCGATCTCCGCGCCCGGCGTCTGTCGGTCCGATAGCACGGCAAAGCCGCGCTGAACCGCCGGCCGTTCCTCGACCTCGTGATACCAGCGCGCCAGATGAGCGAACTCCTCCAGCTCCACGCCTTGGAAGTAGGGCGTGACCCAGGGCCAGACGGCCATGTCGGCGATGGTGTACACGCCGGCGAGATACGCGTGGCCGGCCAGATGGTCGTTCATGACCCGATAGAGGCGGTGGACCTCGCGGGTATAGCGATCGATGGCATAGGGCACATGTTCGGGACAGTATTTGCGGAAAAAGTTGGCTTGGCCCAGCATCGGGCCGACGCCGCCCATCTGGAACATCAGCCACTGCATTGTCTGATGGCGATGGGGCGGGTCGATGGGGAAGAACTTGCCGGTCTTTTCGGCCAGATAGAACAGGATCGCGCCGGACTCGAAGATGGTGTAGCTGCGCCCGCCCGGTCCGTCATCGTCGATGATCGCCGGGATCTTGTTGTTCGGATTGACCTTCAGGAACTCGGGTTCGAACTGGTCGCCGGCGGCAATGTCGATGCCGTGCGCGCGGTAGGCCAGGCCGCACTCCTCGAGCATGATGTGGACCTTGATGCCGTTGGGCGTCGGCCAGGTGTAGAGGTCGATCATTCAGGCGCTCGGCAGTAGGTTGAAGTGGAAGATCGGGTCGGCGGCGGTTCGCTCGTACCAGGCGGCCAGCGGCTTACGGCCGTCGCGCCAATCATAGTCGTTGGGCATCAGGCCCGTCGCCTCGGCGATTTGCGACGTTTTCAGACCCAGGAACGACAGGGCGCCAACCGCGCGGATCTGGGCGATGTCGAGCGTGCGCCAAGCGGCGGCATCCCGTGTCAGTGCGTCGAGTGCGCCGCCGATCTTGGCCCAGTACCGCTCAAGGACATCGGGCCGTTGTTGGTCCTGCGGCAACCAACCTTCGATGATCAGCCGCACGGCACAGTCGAACAGGCCATCTGCCAACCACAACTGTCGGCGGGTGGTGATGGCCGCACCGTCCTGCGGAAACAGGCGGTCGCGACCGTGTAGGCCGTCAAGAAACTCATAGATGACCGGCCCACCATAGAGCGGCGTGCCGTCCTCTAGCTCCAAGGCCGGTACGGTAATCAGCGGGTTGACCTCGGCAAGGCCGCTTTCCGGGTCGAAAGGCCGCGTCGGCACCGGCTTTACCCGATCGGCCACGCCGGCGTAGGCGATTACCGCCTCGACGGTGTGCACGTAATTCTGGATCGGGGTGTAAAGCAAGCGCATCGGGTAGCTCAGTCCAGGCCGAGACGGTCGGCTGCGCGGGCCGTCTCGCTGCGTTTCTGTTGACGCTTGCTTGCCATCGGGCCGGCTTGCCCGGCTTGACGGTGCGGCAAGTCGGTATTGGGTATGTCGTCCATCAAAGCGGGGCGGCCGGAGCCATTTGGCGAGACAGTTCGAAGGTCCCTGTCAGGTTCAACCGGATGTGGTCTGGAACGGGGCACGGACCTGCCCTAAGAACGTCGCGTTCGGTCGTTTGGGACAACGGCCCGCCTTCCTGATTGTATACTTTTGTCTGACCAGGATGAGGGCAGGCGCAAAGCTTGGCAATCCCCTAATCGCTGATTTTTGGGAAACTTGATCCGATTAGTCACAAAAACGTCTCGACACCGCGGTCGTTGGGGAGCTTACTTCGTATACAATGACCGCATCGTCGCTTTCGATCTGGATGTAGTCGGCAACGACCGAAAGGCCGATTCACCAAGCCCAGACACCCGTCGGATGGTCACGCCAATCCCGCCGCGGGCATCCGAGCAAAAAAAGACTGCCGGACCCGAAGGTCCGGCAGCCATTTGACACTCCAGGGAATGTGGCGGGATTGGCGTGACCATCCGACGGGTGTCTGGGCTTGGTGAATCGGCCTTTCGGTCGTTGCCGACT
>JBCBSH010000363.1:0-2188 GCA_039819285.1 Pseudomonadota bacterium | reverse complement strand
CGTCGCCCAACTGTTCCAGGACACCGACCCCGACGGCAACGGCGAGGACGACACGTTTGGCGTGGCACTGCAGGCCGGCTCCGCCCCGTCCATGATCGGCGCGGGCACGCGCATGTTCGCCATCGCGGGCAACGGCGTGCCCTACGACATCATGAATACCGACGCCGAGATCGTCATCACCGACCCGGCGGTGGCCGATCCGACGATTGGCATTCTGCAACTGTTCACCGAGCACGGCCTGGTCTCACCCGACACCGTGAACCACAATTTCACCGACATGTATCAGCTGATCGAGGGTGGCCGCGTCGGCTTCTTCCGGGTCGGCAACTGGAATGTCGCCAAGTGGGATCGCGAAGCGCTGGAAGGCGACTATGTTGTCGGCCCCTACCCCAGCCACATCGAGGGGCAGCCGGGACACATGCTGGTCAACACGGTCCGCGGCATGGCCGTGCCCTGCGACGGCGACAATGTCGATCTGGCGCGTGAGTTCGTCTCATTCATCGTCTCGCAGGAGGCGCAGCAAGCCTCGCTCGACCACATGGGCGGCGTGGTCCGCGACGATCTCGACATCAGCGGCGTGACGCCGGGCCTGACACCGTTCGTCAGCGGTGAATACCCGATGGCGACCGACAGCTTCATGGCCTCGGTCCATCCGTGGTATCCGGAACTTGAAGAGGCCTATTACCGGCACCTGATGGACGCGGTCAGCAACCCGCCAGAGGACTGGGACGCGTGGCTGCAGGCGACCGCCGAAGACTTGCAAAACACCGTTGCGGAATTGCAGAACTAAGCCCGCGATTTGATTTGGCCGGGCGGCCCACTGGTCGCCCGGCAGCCTTCTCCTGGGGGTTGGAGCGATGACGACGGCTGTTGCAACGGCCACGCCACGACGCCTCCTGCCGCACCTGTCGCGCAAGGCAGCCGCCAATGCGTGGCACAAGCGCACGCTCTACCTGTTCCTGCTGCCCTTCGCCGCCCTGACGGCGATCTTCGGCCTGTGGCCGATCGGGCAGAGCATTTATCTCTCCTTCACCGAGAGCTACACGGCCCTCAGCCCCCAGCCGGTCTTTGTCGGGCTGGAGAATTTCCGCGAGATCCTCAGCAATCCGGACTTTCTGGACTCGCTGTGGCGGACGCTGCTGTTCACCTTCGTCTCGGTCGTGCTGAACGTTCTGGTCGCGCTCGCCCTCGCGGTCATGCTGTCGCAGCCGACCCTGGAGCGCGGCCGCACGCTGTTCAAGCTGGCGATCTTCCTGCCGGTCATCACCCCGGATGTCGCGGGCTTCATCGTCTGGAAATGGATGTTCAACCAGGATTTCGGCGTCGTGAACGCGGTGCTGCACGGCCTCGGCCTGCCGGCGTTTGCGGGCGTGACCGAGCCGGTGTCGGCGTTCGCGACCCTGACGATCGTTGAGCTGTGGCACCATGTCGGCCTCTACACGCTGATCTTCCTGACCAACCTGCAGCTACTCGACCGCGACCTGGACGAGGCCGCCCGCATCGACGGCGCCACGCGCTGGCAGCGGTTTCGCTATGTCACCCTGCCCCAGCTCAGGCCCGCCATCATCATCAACTCGGTCTATGCGCTGATCGAGTTCCTGAAAACCTTCACGGTCATCGTCGTGATCACGCGCGGCGGGCCGAACTTCTCGACCAACTTCGTCTCCTATTTCGCCTACACCAAGTTCGGCAACGCCCAGTACGGCGAAGCCATGGCGATGGCGACGGTGTTGTTCGCCGCCGTTGCGGTGCTTGCCGCCGCCCTCGTTTGGGCGATGAGCCGGGGTGATTATCGATGAGCGGGCCAGCGCGGAAGAAGCCAAGCGCGGCAAGCCGGCTGGCCGTGCGCATCATCGCCTATGCCGCCGCGATCGCGATCTCGATCTTTTTCGTCTACCCGTTCTACTGGATGATCGTGAACTCGTTCCGCACGCAGGAGGCGGTGCTATCCCGGCCGCTTGCCCTGTTGCCGGAGCAGTTCGATTTCGCCGCCTATGAGACCATCGCCAATATCGGCGGCGTTTCGCTGACGACATACCTGACCAACTCGCTGCTGATCACGGCGGTCGCCACGGCGCTGGGCGTCTCGATTATGGCCATGGGCGCCTACGCGCTTTACCGGTCGCCCAAGCTGCCGCTGTTCGGGACCGTGCGGAACACGTTCCTGGTCGCGATCATGTATCCCAAC
>JBCBSH010000362.1:0-2197 GCA_039819285.1 Pseudomonadota bacterium | reverse complement strand
AGCGGGTCTCGGCGATGCCTTCCTGAGAGCGGCCCAACGAATGTCCAGGGCAACCGTGAGGTGATGGCGAACGGGCGGAGAGGAAGAAGAGGGACAACCCGGTGAACCCGAAGCGCCACCGAGCGCGTTCGATTGAGTGGGACCCGTACTCCGGCGGAAATTCATCATGGCGCGCAGCAAACGCACTGCAAAGAGACGCCGAATACATGGCCGCAGCCGAACAGTTCGATAAATCCTCACAAAACCCTTGCCACGCAGGAGCCATCCATACACGGGTTGAAGTCTGGTCTGTAAGGCGGGAGATAGACGAGGCTGGCGCCGGCCCCGTCGATCGCCTCGCGTACACCGGCGACCTTGTGGGCGGGCAGATTGTCCATAACCACCACGTCGCCGGGCGACAGCACCGGCACCAGGAACTGCTCCACGTAGGCTTTGAAGGTGCGACCCTTCATCGGCCCGGATAAGACCAGCGGCGCGACGATGCCCTCGGTGCGCAGACCGGCGAAGAAGGTCGTCGTCTGCCAATGTCTGCCAATGGCCGAAGGGGGCCGCATCCACCAGCCGGTCGCCCTTCAGCGCAAAGCCGTGCGTGCACACCATCTTCGTCGACACCCCCGTCTCGTCCAGGAACACGAACCGCTCCGCGTCCATGACCGGCAGCAAGGCGCGCCATCGATCCCGCGCCTTGGCGACGTCGGGCACACCTTTGTGCCGCGCAAAGTTGCGCCGGTCCTGCTCGGCCGCCTTCAGCGACATTTTTTATGCGACAGGCCGAGCCGGCGCAGCAACTGCCACATGGTCGAAAGATGCACCTTCGGTCCGCCCTCTGCCGCGATCGCATCGGTGAGTTCGGCAAGTGTGATGCCTTTGTCAGCGTTCACCAGCTCGGTGATCGTTGCCTCGTAGCCAGCCAGACGCGGCTTGCGATAACCACCGGTCTTCGCCGGTTCCACCGAACCTGTCGCGCGAAACCGCTGCATCAGCTTGATCACAGCCGAGGGGCTGACGTCGAACCGCGCCGCCACCTGGCGCCTCGATGCACCAGCCTCGACCGCCTTCACCAGCCGCACCCGAAGATCGTTCGAAAACGTAACCATCTGAACCGTGCATACCAACAACGACGGCCCCTTCAGAAGCTGATTTGCCCGATTCCTGGCAACCCCGAAATGCTCCGGCACGCGCCAGACCGATGGTGCGGATCACGAGGCCCATCGGGCCCTTCTGGTGTGCGAAGGGGTGCTCGACATGGGCCCGCACGGCCGACCTCCTCGCGTTGGCCCGCGCCTGGTTTTTCGGCATGGGCGTGCCGCGCGGTTTTCTGCGGTGGATCCGGCTCTTCTTGCCGACGTCGGCCAGATACCGCTCGTTCGCGGCCGAACGGCAGGCCGTGTCAGCCCACACGTCGGCCGCCGTGCTGTTCGGATCGATCAGCCCCTTGCGAAGCTGCGCGACGTCGTGGGCCGCGGCGTCCGTCACCCGTTGCCGGCGAATGATGCCGTGGCGCCGGTCGATCGCGATGTGGCTCTTGTACCCGAACGTCGGCACCGCGATGTCCACCTGGGCCGAGCCATCCGCGGCGGGCTTCGCCTTGGAGAACTTCATCGTCCAGCGGGCGTCGGTATCCTTCTGGCGTGCCTTGGCGGGCTTCTCCGGCCAGATCTCGTGCGCCGACCGGCCGTCTTTGATGGCGGCCTTCTCGCCATCCGTCAGCCTTTGGCGAGGAGCCGCGACCAGCGTGGCATCCACGATCTGTCCCGACATCGGCAGGTAGCCAGCGGTGATGGCCCGGTCCAGCCGCGCAAATAGCGCGTCCAGTGCATCGGCCGCGATCAGTGCCGCGCGAAAATCCCACAACGTGTTGGCATCGGGAACGCTGTCTCCGGGACCGAGCCGGCAGAACCGCATCCAGCTCAGCCTGTCGGCCACGAGGTACTCGGTCTGCGCGAGGCTCAGCCCGTGCATCGCCTGCAGCACCAGCATGCGGAACTTCAGGATCGGGTCGAACGGCGGCCGGCCTCCCTTCGATCTGTCGGGCTGCCCAAACGCCTTGGTGAGGTCCGACCGGAACATCTCGTCGACCGTCGCGGCGAGTCCTCCCAGCGGGTCGCCCTGCTCTGACAAATCCCGAAGCCGCTCTTCGACTTGCCAGAAACCGCGTGAACTGCCGACATCCCCGGCTCCGAACAAATCAATCTCA
>JBCBSH010000361.1:0-2216 GCA_039819285.1 Pseudomonadota bacterium | reverse complement strand
CCAAGATGAACTTCGACGACAACGCGCTGTTCCGCCACAAGGACGTGGCCGAGCTGCGTGACGAGTCGGAAGAGGACCCGGCGGAGCATGAGGCCAGCAAGTACGAGCTGAACTACGTCAAGCTGGACGGCAATATCGGCTGCATGGTCAATGGCGCTGGGCTGGCCATGGCGACGATGGACATCATCAAGCTTTACGGCGGCGACCCGGCCAACTTTCTCGATGTCGGCGGCGGTGCGTCGAAGGAACGGGTGACGGCCGCGTTCAAGCTGATCCTGTCGGACCCGAACGTCGAAGGCATCCTGGTCAACATCTTCGGCGGCATCATGCGCTGCGACGTGATCGCGGAGGGCGTGGTCGCGGCGGCGCGCGAGGTCAGCCTGCACGTGCCCCTGGTGGTGCGGCTGGAGGGCACGAACGTCGAACTCGGCAAAAAGATCCTCGCGGAATCCGGCCTCCCCATCACAGCCGCCGACGATTTGGGCGACGCGGCGGACAAGATCGTACACGCCGTGAAGGAGGCCGCCTGACAATGGCCGTTCTCGTCGATAAGAACACGAAGGTCCTGTGCCAGGGCTTCACGGGTGCCCAGGGCACCTTCCATTCCGAACAGGCCATTGCCTACGGCACCAAGATGGTTGGCGGCGTCACGCCCGGGAAAGGCGGCACGGAGCATCTGGGGCTGCCGGTCTTCGACACGGTGGCCGAGGCGCGGGAAAGGACGGGCGCCAACGCGTCGGTCATCTATGTGCCGCCGCCCTTTGCCGCCGACGCCATCCTTGAGGCGATCGACGCGGAGATCCCGCTGGTCGTCTGTATCACCGAAGGCATTCCGGTCCTGGACATGGTGAAGGTGAAGCGAGCGCTTGAAGGCTCCGGCACGCGCCTGATCGGGCCGAACTGTCCCGGCGTCATCACGCCGGACGAGTGCAAGATCGGCATCATGCCGGGCCATATTCACAAGCGCGGCAAGATCGGTGTGGTCAGCCGGTCCGGCACCTTGACCTACGAGGCCGTGGAGCAGACCTCCGCCGTCGGCCTTGGGCAGACGACCTGCATCGGCATCGGTGGCGATCCGGTCAATGGCACCGACTTCGTCGACTGCCTGGAGATGTTCCTGGCCGACCCGGAGACCGAGGGCATCGTCATGATCGGCGAGATCGGCGGCGATGCCGAGGTCAAGGGCGCGGAGCTGATCCGCGATGCCAAGAACGCCAAGCCCGTCGTCGGTTTCATCGCCGGCCGCACGGCGCCGCCCGGCCGCCGCATGGGCCATGCCGGTGCGGTGATCTCCGGCGGGCAGGACACGGCGGAACACAAGATCGAGGCACTGAAGCAGTGCGGCATCCAGGTGGCCGACAGTCCCGCTTCGATGGGGACTGCCATGCTGGATGCGATGAAGGCCTAGTCCTCGGCGCAAGTGCCGCCATATTGCACTCACGAGATCGACATGCAGGCGCGTCGCGCACTTTTAAACACCTTGCAATTCGGCGTAGGGTGCGGTGCGCGGCAACGAAATAAGCCAGCGACCCGCGATGGCAGGGGAAAGGGCGCGCGTCCCGCTGAGGCAAGAGGATGCGCGCGAGGAGACGATGGGACATCACGCTGAACAGAGTTCGTTTCTGTATGCCCAAAACGCCGCCTTTATCGGCGACCTATACGCCCAATATCTCGACGATCCTTCCAAGATCGATCCATCCTGGGCGTCGTTCTTCAGCCAGCTGGACGGCGAGGACGCCGCGGCCCTAGAGGAGATCGGCCCAAGCTGGGCGCGAAACGGCAAGGGCCTGGGCAACGGGTCCGTGCCCTTCGGCGACGCGCTGATGGCGTTTGACGAGCAGGCGGACACGGCTGGATCGTCGCCCAATGGCAAGGCGGCGGCTGCCGTTCCCGGCCATACCGTCGATGAGCTCAGGCGCGCGACCCTAGACAGCATTCGGGCCCAACGCTTGATCCGCGCCTATCGCGTGCGGGGGCATCTGGAGGCGGACCTCGATCCGCTGGGCCTGATCGAGCGCGAACCGCACCCCGAACTCGACCCCATGTCCTACGGCTTCACCGACGAGGATTGGGACCGGACAATCTATGTCGACAGTCTGGGGCTGAGCACCGCAACGTTGCGCGAGATCGTCGACGGCCTGCGCAAGACCTATTGCGGCCGAATCGGCGTTGCCTTCCAGCACATTCAGGAACCCGACCAGAAGGCCTGGCTGCAG
>JBCBSH010000360.1:0-2223 GCA_039819285.1 Pseudomonadota bacterium | reverse complement strand
CCGCGCCGACGGTGACCCAGTCGTCGAAGAACCCGCGCGGCAGGTCCAACCCGGCGGCGGTCGGGTCGGCGTAGCGGGCCACCGCATCCCAGGCGAGGTCGATGGCGTTCAGCTCGATATGCGCCAAGGCGTGCAACAGGGCGGTCCTGCCGGCCAGGCTCTGTGCCTTGCGCCGCTTGGGCATATCGCGTGGCAGCCGCAGTTCGGGTTTGTCCGGCCGCCCGGGACGGTCCGGCGGCTCGGCCCGGCCGATCTCGGCAATGCGCCCGTCGCGCCAGGCAGCCGCCGCGTCGAGGCTGATCGCGGCCTTCGCCCGTGCGTCGGCGCAGGTCAGGACATCCAGGGCGGCGTCGGCGAGGGTCTTGGTCATGGGGCCATCGCATCGCGCGTCGCCTCGCCTTGGTCAAGGCCAAAAAAGAGGGGCCCGCGAGGGCCCAGTGGGATGACCGGCGGGGAGAGGAATCGGGTCTAGGCCGGCTCCAAATCAACGGAGTAAAGCGTTTCGCCCGCGATGTTCATCAGGCTGACGGTCATGATTTCCGTATCGCCGTCGATCTCGACCTGGCCGAAGAACTGTAGGCCGGCGCTGGGAGGCAGGTTGAACTGGCCCTCGGGCGGGGTGGCCTGAAACATCACCTGCGGGCCGAACGTGTTGTCCAACTCGTTAGGGCCGAAGGTGCCGGCATGGATCGGGCCGGACACGAACTCCCAAAACGGGGCGAAGTCCTGGAACTGGGCCTGGTTGGGGTCGTAATAGTGGGCGGCCGTGTAGTGCACGTCGGCGGTCAGCCAGACCGTGTTGGTGATGTGATTGCGGTTGATGAAGCTAAGCAAGTCGGCGATGTCGAACTCGCGGCCGCGCACCGGCCCGTCGCCGTTGGCGCCGTTCTCGAACGTGTTGCGCTCGCGCCAATTGTCGAACACGACGAGGCCGATCGGCATGTCGGCCGCGATCACCTTCCAGGTCGCGTTGCTTGCCAACAGCTCCTGCTTCAGCCAGCGCAACTGCTCCGCACCCAGGAACGCCGTGTCGGGCGACGGCGTGTCCTGGTCGTTGGCACCGTTGGGGCCGCGATAGCTGCGCATGTCCAGGAAGAAGATGTCCAGCGACGGGCCATAGGCGATCTTGCGATAGATCCGGCGCGGATCGGCGGGGTTTTCACGGATGGGTATGCATTGGCGGAACGCGCGATTGGCGCGGGCGGCCAGCAGCGAGACGCTTTTGACCGTGTAGCGGTCGTCATAGACCAGTTGCTCGCCCGGATACCAGTTGTCGACCACCTCATGATCGTCCCATTGGGCGAACATTGGCACGGCCTGGTTGAAGGCGCGCACATTGTCGTCAAGCATGTTGTAGAGAAAGTTGCCGCGAAACTCGGCCATCGTCTCGGCCACCTTGGCCTTTTCCGGCGTGACCAGGTTGCGCCACACCGTGCCGTCATCCAGCGGCACGACGGCCTCAAGCGGGTCGTCGCAATAGACCGTGTCGCCGGAATGGATGAAGAAGTCAGGGTTGGTGGCCAGCATGGCGCTATAGCCGCGCATGCCGCCCCGGTCGCGGTCAATGCCCCAGCCCTGGCCGGCCGTGTCGCCGGACCAGACGAAGCGGATTTCCCTGCGCGTGGCCGGCGCGGTCCGGAAATGCCCGACCAGCGGTTCGCTGTAGGCGCCAGGGTCGTCCAGGCTTTGAAAGCTGACCTGATAGAAGATGTCTTGGCCCGGCGGGAGGCCAGTCAGGCCCTGCTTCGCGGTGAACCCTGTTTCAGCGAGCGCGTCCGGCCCAATGATCCGGCGCGGGTTGGCGAGGCTTTCGGTTGTGTCCCAGTCGATCAGCATGGTCGCCGGCTGGTCGGCGCGGGCCCAGACGGTCGCCGACGTCATGTCGACATCGCCGGATTGCAGGCCATGGGTGATGCTGGGCTGGGCGGCCTGGGCGATTGCGGGGGCGCCGATCAAGCCGGTCGCGCCACCGCCGAAAACGGCCCCCAAAGCGGCGCTTGTCTTAAGGAACCGGCGGCGGGTGGCGAGCGGCTTGCGGGTCATGGCGTGCATCCTTAAACGGTGCGGCTGGTGAACGCACTTTGAAGGATGCCGCGCCTGCGTGACAGGTCAATGTCGCTTCCGCTTCGCTGCGGGAACGGCGCTCAAGCCCGCCGGGGCTCAGCGCCGGCTGGTTTCGGTCGCGATCGTGTAGCGGGCGTGCGCGTCGTAGCGGCTTGCGGT
>JBCBSH010000359.1:0-2278 GCA_039819285.1 Pseudomonadota bacterium | reverse complement strand
ATTGCGACCGGTTCATGGAGGACGGGTCGACCAAGGAGGAATGGAAGATGATGGTCGAGACCAAGAAGATCCTGGACCCGACCATCAAGATGAGCGTGACGTGCGTGCGCGTGCCGGTGTTCATCGGTCATTCCGAGGCGATCAATCTGGAGTTCGAGGACACGGTCTCGGTCGAAGAGGCGCGCGCGGCCCTGCGCGAGGCCCCCGGCGTCGTCGTGGTCGATCACCGCGCGGACGAGGGGTATGTCACCCCGGTCGAATGCGCCGGCGAGGATGCGGTCTATGTCAGCCGGATACGCGAGGACCCGACGGTCGAAAACGGCCTCAACCTTTGGGTGGTCTCGGACAATCTGCGCAAGGGCGCGGCCCTGAACGCGGTCCAGATCGCCGAGGCGCTGGTCAACGATCATCTCCTGGTGCCGGCTTAACGCCGGCACCCACGAAGCCCGTCTAACCGGAGGTTCCCATGGCCGCATCGGCCCGTCCCCGTCGCTCGCTGTTGTACATGCCCGGCTCCAACGCACGGGCGCTGGAGAAGGGGCGCAGCCTGCCGGCCGACGGCCTGATCCTGGATCTTGAGGACGCGGTCGCGCCGGACGCCAAACAGACCGCGCGCGAGCAGATCGCGGCGGCGTTGGCCGAGGGCGGCTATGGCGCGCGCGAACTGATCGTCCGGGTCAACGCGATGGACTCGCCATGGGGCTATGACGACTTGGCCGCCATGGCCACCGTCGGCGCCCATGGCATTCTGTTGCCCAAGGTCGAAAGCGCCGACACGGTGCGCAAGGCCGGCGCGGCCTTGGCGGCCGCTGGTGCGCCGGATGATCTGGTGATTTGGTGCATGATGGAAACGCCGATGGGCATCCTGCGTGCGGAGGAAATCGCCGGCGCGCCGCGCATGGCCGGTTTCGTGATGGGCACGTCGGACCTAGCGAAGGATCTGCACGCGGCACACACGCCCATGCGCCTGCCTTTCGTCACGTCACTGAGTTGGTGCCTTTTGGCGGCGCGGGCCTACGGCCTCGCGGTCGTCGACGGGGTCTATCTCGACCTCCAGGATGACGAGGGGTTCGAGGCCTCGTGCCGGCAGGGGCTGGAGTTCGGCTTCGACGGTAAGACCCTGATCCATCCCAAGACCATCGCGGCGGCAAACCGAGTGTTTGCGCCGTCGGAGGCCGCGATTGAAGAGTCGCGCAAGATCATCAACGCGTTTCAGGCCGCTCAGGCGGAAGGCAAGGGCGTGGTTTTGGTCGACGGCAAGCTGGTCGAAAACCTGCATGTCGAAAACGCCAAGCGCCTGGTGGCGATGGCCGAGCAGATCTCACAGCTTGAGTCGGCTGCGGCCGCATAGCCCGCATATAGCGGGACACACCACAGCTAGCCGCGCAAGACGAGAGCGGCACAAAATGCTGTTGCAATTGGTGTGAGAGGCTGCTAAAAGAATAGGCGTCAGGCGAAGGGAGCGATCCCTTCCTGGTGGTTGGCCCCCTCCTCCGAAGAAGTTGGTGCCCAACACCATTGCCTGACGCCCGGTCGAACCCTTTCGGGTTCATGCACGTTTGCATGTGTCGACTTTCGCAAATCGCCTGGCACTGGCCTGCCGGGCGTTTCGCTTTTTCGGGGTCCGGGCAGGGCTGCGGCGAACCGCATTCCTACCCGTTCCACCGAGTTGGCCGTCGCTCCGTCAGCGTTAGCGCCAATCCGTCCGGGTTGCCCCTTCCGTTTCGTCGCATCGCGCCGCCGTCTCGGCGACCCGCAGGGCTCCGACCGTTTCGACTGACCCAAGCTCCCTTGCGTGGCTCCGTTCAACCTGGCCCGAAGGCCCAATCTCCCGAACCCCCCCGACGGTTTCGACAACGTCGCCGCCATCGTCTCCATCGCCGGGAAACCCGATCCGAAGACCCGACCTCCCGTCAAAGGCGCCCATGATGGGACCGCCGTTCCGACCGGTTCTGCCGCGCCAAACGATTTCAGGCCGAAACCTCAAACCCCCCAACGCTGCTTCCCCACTGGCTCCCAATCTTCCGCCACACTACGCTCAACCCCGAAAGGCCTCGCCTGTCTGGCTTCCGCTTGAAAGCCCGCCCGACTGATCGTCACCCTCAACCGACCCGCAGGTCGCTTCGGACACCCGACTTCGCCGGACAGTCGACACGCTGCTTGCGTGCAAGGAAAGGTTCCTTCAAACTCGGCCTGCGAACAACAAGAGAATGACGTTTTGAAGAAGTTTTCTGTGCATAAATTTTAAAACTATCCCAAAACTATCCACAGGCTTTCC
>JBCBSH010000358.1:0-2288 GCA_039819285.1 Pseudomonadota bacterium | reverse complement strand
CCGAACACCGTCCAGATGATCTTGCCCTTGCCGCCGAACAGGCTGGTGCCGCCGATGACCGTGGCCCCGATGACGTCGAGCAGGAACGTGCCCTCGCCCAGCGTCGGCCGGCCGGCCTCCAACCTCGCGCCGTAGAGGATGGCGCCGACCGTGGCGCAAAAGGCGGAGATCGCGAATACGGTGACGATGACCCGCTTCACCGGCACGCCGGAGATTTCCGCCGCCCTTCGATTGGCGCCGACGGCGATCACCTGGCGCCCGAATACCGTCTTGTTGAGCAGGATATGAGCGGCGACCGCGAGCGCGACCGTAATGACCGCCGGATAGCCGATCAGGGTGAAGATCTCCCGGCGCGGTATCTGGGACCGATCCTGTTCGCCGAAATAGACCGAGATGAGGTCGCCCTTGCCGAGCATGATCAGATGTTCGGGTAGGTGGCGGATGTTCTCCGACTGCGTGATCCATACCGCGAAGGCAGAGATCACGATCATGGTGACCAGCGTCATCATGAAGGGCGGCATGCGCAGATAGGCGATGGCAAGGCCGTTCATCACGCCCACCAGCGTGCCGACCATCAGCATGACGACGAGTGACAGCGTGACGCTGAACGGCAGGCCGTGGAACAGGCCGCCGGTCTCGTCGATGAACAGGCCCCAGACCGGCGCGCCGGACAGCACGTCCGGCGAGGCGGTGGTGGCGGCCAGAAGCGCCATCACCGTGCTGGTGAAGCCGATCACCGCACCTTGCGACAGGTCGATGCCGGCGATCGTCAGAACAAACGTCTGTCCAATCGCCACAGCCAGCAACGGCCAGGTGTTGGACAAAAGATTGGAAAGGTTCGCCGGGTTGGTCAGGGTCGGTAAAAACGGCGCCAGGGCGAGGAAATAGGCGATCGACAGCCACAGGATGAAGTAATCGGAAAGGATGATCGACCGCACGCGAACCCATGCGCTTGGCCGCTGTGGCTCCGCAGGTCGGCTTTCCTGATCGCCATCGTCGCGCTTCATCGGAGAATGCATGATCGCCCTGTCGCCATCGGCGTGCCAGCCGCCTCACGTTGAAGGCCGGCATTCTTGGTGCCCGCCCGATCGGGCGGCGCCGAAGCGCCACCCGCGGGGGAGGAAGGCTAAAGCAAGCGCGACCTACTGGTCGAGGAAGCCCTGGGACAGCAGCACGCACCCCCACATATCCATCTCGCGCTCACCGATGTTGCCGGCGGTTAGCGCGAAGCCGGGATCTTCGATCACCTCGTTGGGCTGGGCCTCGCCAGCCTCGATGGCGGCCAGGATGGCGTCCATGGCCGATTCAGCCTCGAAATAGAGGTCCTGCACACCCGTGGCATCGACATAGCCGTCTTGGATCAACTGACAGGCGGTCGCGTCGCCGTCGAGGCCGGCCATCATGATGTGGCCGTCTTCGCCCCGCGGAACCCACATGCCGCGCGGCTCGAGCACCGAGCGGATGGTTGGGAACAGGAAGTCGGACGAGGTGAACAGAAGGTCGATGTCCGGGTTGGCGGTGACTGCCGCTTCGAGGTTGGCGAGGGCCGTCGCGGCATCCCATTCCGACGCGACCTCGATCGGCTCGGCGAAATTGTCCGGATAGCGGTTGATGGCTTCGTAAAAGCCGTCGCGGCGGCCAACGGCGTTGGGGTCGCCAAGATCGCCGACGATAATCAGCGGCTGCAGCATGTCGTCGGGATTGGCCGCGATGGCCTCTTGCGCGATGTAATCGACGGCCTGCGAGGCGATCGAGGCGTTGTCGGCCACGACGATGATGCCCTTCGACAGGTCCGACGGTGGCCGGTTGAAGACGGCGATCGGCACGTCATTGTCCTGCGCCTCGTTCACGATCGTAACAGCGCTCTCCCCGTCCTGCGGGATGATGATGATGCCGTCGACGCCTTGCGCAATGCAGTCGCGCACCTGTTCGAGCTGCCGGTTGGCATCCTCGTTGGCGTTGCGTTCGATCACCGTATGGCCGCCCTCCTCCAACGTCGTGGTGATGGCCTGGTGGCCGGCGACCCAGAACTCGGTTTCCAGATCCTGGAAGGCAAAGCAGATCGTCGCCGCCTGGGCCGGGCTGGCGCCGACAAAGCCGGCCGTGGCGGCCACCAAAGCGGTTCCGAGCAGTTTCGTGCGTAGGTTCATTGTTTCACTCCCTCGTGCTGTGTGCCTTGGCGGCACCCTCGACCGGCGATCGCGGTGCCGCCGGAAGTGTTGGGCAGGGTCGTTTTCGCCGTCCGGTCGACATCGCCAACTGCCATACTGATGTAGTGATTATACCAG
>JBCBSH010000357.1:0-2304 GCA_039819285.1 Pseudomonadota bacterium | reverse complement strand
GGCAGGACCTGACGCAGTTGAAGATCACCGGCATCGCGGCGGGCGCCTGACCGGCGTTCGACAGCGCCAGACGCGTTAAGTGAAGGACGAGAGATATGGCACATAAGAAGGCAGGCGGTTCCTCCCGCAATGGCCGCGACTCCGTTGGGCGCCGCCTGGGCGTGAAGAAGTTCGGTGGCGAACGGGTCATCCCCGGCAACATCATCGTGCGCCAACGCGGCACCAAGTTTCATCCCGGCGAGAATGTCGGGATCGGCAAGGACCATACGCTGTTCGCGCTGGTCGAAGGTCAGGTGGCGTTCAAGAAGGCCGCGGGCCGCACCACCGTGTCGGTCGACGCACCGGCCGACGCCGCCGAATAGCGCGCGTCATCCATTGAGGTGGCGGGGCGCCCAACCGGGCGCCCTTTGCATTTCTGGGCCGCCGTGGAGAACGCAGCGCCGAGGCTGACAAGCGATGAAATTCCTGGACCAGGCCAAGGTCTTCATCAAGAGCGGCGATGGCGGCGACGGCTGCAGCTCGTTCCGGCGCGAGAAATATGTCGAGTTCGGGGGCCCCAACGGCGGTGACGGTGGCCGAGGTGGCGACGTCTGGGTCGAGGCGGTCGAAGGTCTAAACACGCTGATCGACTTTCGCTATCACCAGCATTTCAAGGCCGGCCGTGGACAACACGGCATGGGCAAGGACCGAACCGGTGCGAGGGGCAAGGATGCGGTCTTGAAGGTGCCCGTCGGCACCCAGGTGCTGGACGAAGACGGCGAGACGCTGCTGGCGGACCTGACCGAGCGGAACCAGCGGATCAAGCTGCTGACCGGCGGCGACGGAGGCTTCGGCAATACGCACTTCAAGACCTCGACCAATCGCGCGCCGCGCCGATCTGACCCCGGCTGGCCCGGTCAGGAAGGCTGGGTTTGGCTGCGGCTGAAACTGATCGCGGATGCCGGGTTGGTTGGCCTGCCTAATGCCGGCAAGTCGACCTTTCTGGCCGCCACCACGCGGGCGACACCGAAGATCGCCGACTATCCCTTCACGACGCTGCATCCCAACCTGGGCGTGCTGCGCCTGGGCGATCGGGAGTGCGTCCTGGCCGACATCCCAGGGCTGATCGAAGGTGCCCATGAAGGACACGGGCTTGGCGATCGCTTTCTGGGTCATGTGGAACGCACGCGCGTTCTCTTGCATCTGGTTGACGGCACGGGCGAAGACCCGGCGGCCGCCTATCGAACGGTGCGGGACGAGCTTGCCGCCTATGGCCATGGCCTCGCCGATAAGCCGGAGATCGTTGCACTTGCCAAGGTCGACGCACTGTCCGACGAGGCGCGCGAGGAGGCGATAGAGACGCTGAGCACCGCCTGCGGCGCAACAGTGCTGTCCCTCTCGTCGGTCAGCGGCACGGGCGTCGATGGCGTCTTGGCCACCCTTTTCCAGGCCATCGACGCCGCAAAGGAGGCCGAGGTCGAGGCATGAGCGGCGCGCTGGACCGAACACGGCGTCTCGTCGTGAAGATCGGCTCGACCCTGCTGGTCGACGAGGCCGGCGGCACGATAAAGCGCGGCTGGCTCGACGGCCTGGCGGATGACTTGGCGGCCTTGCACCGACGCGGTGTCGAGGTGCTGATTGTCTCGTCCGGCGCGATCGCCGTCGGCCGCGAGCATCTGGGCTTGGGCCAGCGCCGGATCAAGGGGCGGCCGCTGAAGCTTGAGGAGAAGCAGGCGGCTGCGGCGACAGGCCAGATCCGCCTCGCCCACGCCTATGAGGAAACGCTGGCGCGCCACGGCATTACCGTGGCCCAGATCCTGTTAAGCCCGGGCGATACAGAGGACCGGCGCCGGCATCTGAACGCGCGGGCGACGCTGAACCAGTTGCTGAGGTTGGGCGCAATCCCGGTCATCAACGAGAATGATACGGTGGCCACGGCGGAGATCCGCTACGGCGACAACGACCGGCTGGCGGCCCGGGTCGCCCAAATGGTCAGCGCCGACGCTCTGGTGCTGCTGTCGGACATTGACGGCCTCTATACCGCCGATCCGAAAACCGATCCGGCGGCACGCCATGTCGACGAGGTCACCGAAATGACGCCAGCGGTCGAGGCCATGGCCGGCCAGGCGCGCCCGGGCTATTCGTCCGGCGGCATGGTGACCAAGCTGGCGGCGGCCCGGCTGGCGATGGATGCGGGCTGCCGGATGGCAATCACGTTGGGGACAAACCGCAATCCAATCGAGGCCCTGGCCAACGGCGGACGGGCGACCTGGTTCACGCCCAAGGCCGAGCCGAAAACAGCCCGCAAGGCCTGGATTGGCGGTG
>JBCBSH010000356.1:0-2340 GCA_039819285.1 Pseudomonadota bacterium | reverse complement strand
TGTTGGGCGATCCCGCCCGGCGCGGCATTGATGTCTATGTGCCGGCGGGGCATGACGGGGCCGGCCTGCCCCTGCTCGTCGACCTGGTGGGCTTTACCGGCAGTGGATACGGCCATACGAACTGGAAAAACTTCTCCGAAAACGTGCCCCAGCGGCTCGACCGGTTGATCGCCGACGACGCGATGCCACCAGTCGTCGTCGCCTTCCCGGACTGTTTCACCCGGCTGGGCGGCAACCAGTACATCAACTCCATCGCCATGGGCCCGTGGGAAGACTATCTGCTGCAAGAGGCCGTACCGCTTGTCGAAGACGAATTCCGCTGCGGCGGGCAAGATCGGCGCGGCGTGTTCGGTAAGAGTTCCGGCGGCTACGGCGCGATCGTGCATGCACTGCGCCATGGCGGCAGTTTCTGGGCGGCCGCGGCCTGCCATTCCGGCGATATGGGCTTTGAGCTGTTGTTCGCCGGGGACATGCCGAACACCGTTCGCGCCATCGCCAAGCACGGCTCGATCGAGGCGTTCATGACGGCGTTCGAGGAAAACCAGAACCCGTCCGGCGACGACATTCACGCCCTGATGGTGCTGGCCATGGCGGCCACTTACGATCCCGACCCGGACGCCTTCCTGGGCATTCGCCTGCCGGTGACCCTCGACACCTGCGAGTTTATCGCCGAGCGCTGGGCCAACCATCTGGCCTGGGACCCGCTCAGCATGGTCGATCGCCACGCCGACAATCTAAAGGCGTTGAAGGCCCTGTTCATCGATTGCGGCACGCGCGACCAGTACAATCTGCTGTACGGTGCAAGGCGGATGCATCGAAGGCTGAACGATCTGGGCGTCGACCACGAGTACCAGGAGTTCGACGGCACCCATTCCAGCATCGATTACCGGATAGACGAAAGCCTGCCGTTTCTAGCTAAGGCGCTCAGCCCCGGCGAACCAACAGGATAAAGGCCAGGCCAATCAGCCAAACCGCGACGATGATCCAAACGCCCAAACCCAAAATGAAGCTGATCAGCCAGCCCAGTATGGGCACGGAGGTCAGCCCGATCGTCGTCAAGATCCAGGCGATCAGGCTGACGACGCCATAGCCGCCCCAGCAAATCAGGCTCCAGATGGCTGCGATGCCCCAGCTTAACCCGCGCATGTGTCGATCCCTCGTTCGCGTGAGTCCTTAGGCGCCCGGCCCGTTGTCCGACGCCAGGCCACTGGTCGCATAGCGCCCGCCGACCCGGTACTTGTCGAGATAGGTCGGCACGATCGTTTCGACCGGCGTCGCCTCGATGCCAAGATCGGCCAGGGTCTTGGCGTCATCCGCAACCACATTGTCGGATTGCAGCAGCACGACCTGGTCGCGGGTCAGCAGCGGCTTGGGCATCATACCGAGAAACGTGCCTTGCAGCTTCGCGATCGCCCAGGGAACGGAAACCAGCGCCCGTTTGCGCCGCGTTTCCTTCAGGACCAGGGCCATCAGGTCCTTGAAGCTGTAGACCTTCGGGCCGCCAAGTTCGAATGTCTGGCCCTCGGTCTTCGGATCGTCCAGACAGGCCATCACGGCGGCCGCCACGTCGCCGACATAGACAGGCTGGAACCGGGTCCTCCCGCCGCCGATCAGCGGCAGCGCCGGCGCGTAGCGCGACAGCCGCGCGAACAAGTTGAAGAACCCGTCTTCCGGGCCGAACACGATCGAGGGCCGCAGGATCGTCGCCTCCGGAAACGCCGCCAGTACGCCTTCCTCGGCCTCGGCCTTGGTCTTGGCGTATTTCGACGGCGAGGTCCTGAGCGCGCCAACCGCGGAGACATGGATCATGCGGCCAACGCCGGCCTCCTTGGCCAGGCGCGCAACGCGCGGCGCACCCTCCGAATGGGCGGCGGCAAAGGTCTGGCGCCCGCGTTCGTACAGCAGTCCGACCAGATTGATCACGATATCCGATCCGGCGACCGAGGCGGCGACCGAGGCATCGTCGCGGATGTTGCAGAAAACCGGCACGATCTGGCCCACGGCACCCATCGGCCGCAGGAACAAGGCCCGGTCGGTATTGCGCACGGCGACGCGCACGCGCCAGCCGCGCTGGGCCAGGTCATGCACGATGTAGCGGCCGATGAAGCCGGACCCTCCCACCACCGTCACGGTTTTCGGCACATCGGCGCGATAGGCCATGGCAGACGCCCTCTTCGATTGGCTGTGCCGATCGGCGAGGATCGGCGGGTGCTTCGCCGCTTATATCGAAGCGCACGGCATTTCGCCAGATGCCCGTCCATGTGCCCGTCCCAGATACCCGACCATGCACCGCGTATCAACGCCGCCCCCCTGCCGGTGCGGCGGTTGACAAGCCGGGGC
>JBCBSH010000355.1:0-2359 GCA_039819285.1 Pseudomonadota bacterium | reverse complement strand
GAAAGCGCCTCGGGGATCAGCAGGGCCTTGGCCATCGGCGTCGACCGGCCGCCGCGCAAAAGTGCCTCGAACACCGCGTCCAGGGCCGCGGAGTCTGAACTGTTGCCCTGGATGATCGGCTTGATGTCGTCGACATGGTCGCCGAAGGCCTCCGCCGCCAGACGGGTTTCGTGCGCCCGCATCCAGTTGACGTTGCCTTTCAGCGTGTTGATTTCGCCATTATGGGCCAGGACGCGGAACGGCTGGGCCAAGCGCCAGGTCGGGAACGTGTTGGTCGAATAGCGCTGGTGATAGATGGCGAAGTTGGACTCAAACCGGTCGTCCAAGAGATCGGGATAGAAATCGGTCAACTGCTCGGCCAGGAACATGCCCTTGTAGATCACCGAGCGGCAGGACAGGGAGCAGATGTAAAATCCGTCGCCGATGCCGGCAGCCGTCACCGCCTTTTCGATGCGGCGGCGGATGACGTAAAGGTCGCGCTCGAACTCCGCGTTCGACTGGTCCTGGTGGTGACCCAGCATGATCTGCTCGATCTCAGGCCGCGTGGCGTTCGCCTTTTCGCCGATGATCGAAACATCGACCGGCACCTGGCGCCAGCCATAGATGTAATAGCCCTCTTTGAGGATCTCGCCTTCGACAATGCAGCGGCATTGCTCCTGGGCGTCGAAATCCGTGCGCGGCAGGAACACCATGCCGACCGCGACCGGGCCGTCCATGGGCTCGTGCCCGGTGGCCTCGATCTGCTCGCGGAAGAACGCTTGCGGGATCTGCACATGGATGCCGGCACCATCGCCGGTCTTGCCGTCGGCGTCGACCGCGCCCCGGTGCCAAACCGCCTTCAGGGCGTCGATGCCGGCCTGCACCACCGCGCGCCGGGGAGTCCCGTCAATCGAGGCGACGAAGCCGACGCCGCAGGCATCATGCTCGTCCGCCGGATCATAGGCATGACCGTCGATCAGACGTTGGCGGTTGGCTTCGTACTGTTGGGCGAAATCATCCATATCACTAACTCCAAATCCGCCGGTGGACCGGCCGGGACTGTCCCAGTTGGGCGCAGCGCGGACAGTCGGCGTTCGGCTCAGACCGCCATCCGGTCAATCTCGCGCCGGATCGTTCCCAGGTTTCGCGACATCGCCGAGGCAAACTCGACTGCGGCATCCGCGGTCAGGCCCATGAAGCGCGTTACTTCCGAGGGTTGGTTTCGCGTCATCATCGTCAACTCCGCCGAGAACGCATCCTCGTTGACCGGTCCGCCGAAAACTTCGGATTCGAGTAACACCTCAAAAAAGTCGAACATCCGGTCGAATGTCGACCGCCCGCGCGACGAGTTCAGAAAGTCGAGAATGACCTGCTGCTCGCGGGCCGAGAAGCGACGCGCTATGCCATCAACAAGATAACTGTTCGCTTCACGACTTGCGGCGATCACCGCCACGTCAATCAACCTATAGGACAGCGCCAAGACTTGGCGCCGGTAGTCGGGATCGGGATCCCAATTGCTCCTGTCTTCCTCGATAAGCGCCGCGACAACCAGTGGCCGCGTGATGTCGCCCATACGCCCCCCGACATTCGTCGCACTGGCGATTGCCAGGGCAGTCGAGAGGTCGGATTGACCGTATGGCTGCGTGTTCTTGCCGCCGGTGCTAACGCAGGCCGACAGTATCAGCGACACGACAAGAACGAACGGTGCGACAAGTCGGCTCTGCAATGGATGGGGTGGCATCGACCTCATGCGCCTACTCCGCCGCGATCGCGACGCCGGCGGTCTTGGCATGCAGATAGGCGTGCATCGAGGCGGCGGCGTCGCGGCCGTCGCGCACGCCCCAGACGACGAGCGAGGCGCCGCGAACGATGTCACCGGCGGCGAATACGCCGTCCAGGTTGGTCATCATGGTGGCCCAGCTAACCGACACCGTGCCCCAGCGGCTGACCTTCAGGTCGGGGCAGCCGAACAGGCCGGGCAGATCCTCCGGATCGAAGCCGAGCGCTTTGATCACCAGGTCGGCGTCCAGCGTTTCCGACGACCCCTCGATCACCTCAGGGGTTTGCCGGCCGGTGGCGTCGGGCGCGCCGAGACGCATGCCGTGGGCGCGGACGCCGCTGACCGTGCCGTCGCCGAGAAACGCCTCCGGCGCCGTCTGCCAGACGAACTCCACGCCTTCTTCCTCGGCGTTCGTCACCTCACGCTGCGAGCCGGGCATGTTTGCCTTGTTGCGTCGATAGAGGCATTTGACCGAGGTCGCACCCTGGCGCACCGCCGTGCGCACGCAATCCATCGCCGTATCGCCGCCGCCGATCACCACGACGCGCTTGCCGGCCGCGTTCAGGCTGCCATCGTCAAAGGCCGGCACGTCGTCGCCCA
>JBCBSH010000354.1:0-2373 GCA_039819285.1 Pseudomonadota bacterium | reverse complement strand
GTCGGAACCTGGGCCATGCCGGGGCAGGATGGCGGCGTGCATGTCATGGTGGACATCGACAGCCCGTGGGCGGTCAACGCGGATTCCGCCGAACTTGAGCTCGCCACCCAGGTTCTGTTCGAGATCGGCTCGGTGGAGGCCGCTGTCGCCTACGCCGAGAGGCTGGGCAACATCCCGGCCCGCAGGGACGCCGCGGACAATCCCGACTTCCAGCAATTGACGGCGCTCGTGCCGGTCCATGCCAATGTCGAAAACGGTACCTTCCTGCGGACCGCGCCGGGCTTTTCGGTGCTGGCGGAGGGTGTCGCGCGGGCGACCGATGCCCTTCTGCGCCAGGAGACGGATGCCGACGGCGCCCACGAAATCCTGGTTGAGTATGTCGTCAACTTCCTGGGCGACGACGCGGTCAACTGACCTCCCCTGTGGGTAAACTCAAGGCAGGGGCCAAGCCAGCTTGGTCTCTGCCGGCTTTCTGGGCCGCCTTTCTGGGGCCGCCTTCCTGGGGCCGCCTTTCTTGGCTTGAAACGGTTTGCGCGAGCTGCAGGGTCGCCCCGGCGTGACATCATGAAACATCGACGACGAACCGCCGCCTGGCAACTGAACCTTCTGCTGTTCCCCTCGGCGCTGATCCTGGCGCTGTTCATCATCTATCCGGCGCTTTATTCGGTCTATATGAGCTTCACCAACGAGGCGTTGGTGGGGCCGTCGGCACGCGACCCCAGCCTGGTCGGTTTCCGCAACTATCTGCGCCTGTTCGGCGACGCGGAGTTTTGGAACGCGCTTTACGTCACCCTCGTGTTCGTCGTCGGCTCGGCGATCATCGGGCAATTCGTGCTCGGCCTCGCATCCGCGCTGGCGCTAACGAGACGCATCCGCTTCCGGTCCCTTTTCTCGGTCTTCATCCTGCTGCCCAACGCCGCGCCGGAGGTGGTCGCGGGCTTCATGTGGATTTCCATGCTGGCCGGTGGCGACAACGCCACCTTGAGCCGGATCGTGATGGTCTTCGGCATCACGCCGCCGGACTGGCTGCAGGTGTTTCCCTTGTGGATGATCATCATCGTCAACACCTGGCGCGGCATCGCCACGGCGATGATCCTGCTCAGCGCCGGCCTCAGCACCATTCCCCAAGACGTGCTGGAGGCGGCGCGCATCGACGGTGCGCGGCCGTTTCAGATCTTCCGGCGCATCACGCTGCCGCTGATGCTGCCGACCATCGTGCTTTACATGCTGATCTCCGCCGTTTCGACCATCGCCGTGTTCGGACTGATCTACACGCTGACGCGGGGCGGGCCCGGCGGGGCCACGGAACTGGTCAGCATCTACATCTACAATCAGTCGTTCACAGCCTTCCAACTCGGCTATGGCGCGGCCGTGTCGGTGATCGTTCTGCTGATCTCGATGGCGATCGGCATCGCGTATGTCCGCATGATGGCGGTGAGGGTCTAGCGGTATGCCGGCCGCCCCCTCTTCCGCCCGGCGCCGGCAGCGGCACAGCCACGGCTTTCTGTCCTATTCGACCCTGTTTTTGATCTCGGTCTTCTGCGTCGTGCCGTTTTTCTGGATCTTCCTGTCCTCGTTCGACGGCGATGCGCAGCTCTTTCTGCATTGGCCGCAGCAATGGACGTTTGACAACTACGCCCGCGTCTTCACGGTCGAGGATGGCGGGTTGTGGCTGTTCAATTCGCTGTTCATCGTCGGCTGCGCGACCATACTGGTCGTGGTACTGGCAGGCTTTGGCGGCTATGCGCTGTCGCGAAACCGCGCCTGGTGGAAGCTGCCGTTCCTGTACGGGATCCTGTTGATCCGTGTGCTGCCGCCGACCGCCTTGGTCGTGCCGCTCTATACGATCCTGCTGACCTTGAACAACTGGGAATCGGCGATCCTTCGGCCGATTTTCGGTGGCTTGACCCGCGACATCATGCGCTGGACCGGCTTCATCGACGGCTATCTGGGCATCATCCTGGTGCTCGCGGCCATGCAGTTGCCACTGGCCCTGTGGATCATGAAGACCTTCTTCGACAGCGTGTCGCCCGAATACGAAGAGGCAGCGATCATCGACGGCGCCAGCCTGGTGCAGCGCATCCGATATGTCCTGATCCCCTTGGCCTTGCCGGGTCTGGCGGCCGCCGGGCTGTTCTCGTTCATCTTCGCCTGGGGCGACTTCCTGATGCCCTTGATCTTCCTGTCATCGCCGGAATTGCAAACATTGCCGCTTGGCCTGTTCCGGGCATTCCTGCGCGTCAACGAGATCGATTACGGCCTGCTGGCCGCCATCTCCATCATCTACTTGCTGCCGCCCGCGGCCGCCTTCGTGTTCGCCCGACGATTCCTGGTCGCGACCTTCACCGGCGGCGTGAAGGGTTAGTAGCGCCG
>JBCBSH010000353.1:0-2392 GCA_039819285.1 Pseudomonadota bacterium | reverse complement strand
TGCTGGGGAAGATCTGGCGGCCCTCCGCGACCTGGCCGATACCCAGATCGCAGACCAGATGGCTCGGCCAGCCGGTGATGTCCTCACCCTCAAACGTAATCCGGCCCCGCGTCGGGCGGTAGATGCCGGCGATGGTTGAGATCAGCGAGCTTTTACCGGCACCGTTGGCGCCGATGATGGCGACGATCTCGCCCTCTTCGACCGTCAGCGACACGTCGGCCAAGGCCTGCGCGTCGCCATAGTGCAGATCGACGGCTTCGATCGTCAACACTACTCCGCCTCCTGCCCCAGATAGCAGTCGAGCACGGCTTGGTCGCGCACGACCTGGTCCGGCGGGCCTTCCGCGATCAGCGAGCCGTAGTTGATCACCGTGACATGGCCGGACAGGGCCATCACGGCCCGCATCACATGCTCGATCAGCAGGATGGTCAGGCCCGTCTCCTGGTTCAGGCGCCGGAAGACCTCGACCATCTGGTCGGTCTCGGTCGGCCTGAGGCCGGCCATGACCTCGTCCAGCAGCAGGATGCGCGGCTTGGTGGCCAGCGCCTTGGCGACCTCCAGCCGCTTGCGGTCCGGCAGGGTCAACTCATGGGCGGGCTTGGTCGCCTCACGCCCGAAGGCCAGCAGGTCCAGCACGCGCCGCGCCTCTACCCTGGCCTCGGCCACGCCGCGCGCCGCGCGCAGGGCGCCGATCATGACGTTTTCCTCGACCGTCAGATCGTTCAGCGGCTTGGCGACCTGAAACGTGCGGCCGATACCGTCCCGGCAGGCCTGGTCCGGGCGCCGGCCGGTGATGTCCTTGCCGTCCAGCAGCACCTGTCCGCGATCCGGCCGCAAGGCGCCGGTGATCAGATTGAACACCGTGGTCTTGCCGGCGCCGTTGGGGCCGATCAGCGCGCCGATCGAACCCTTGTCGACGGAGAAGCTGAGTTCGTTGACCGCCACCAGGCCCCGAAAGCTCTTATGCAGGCTGCGGACCTCAAGCATCGGGCCGCCGCTCTTCCATGCCCAGCAAGCGCCGCAGCCAGGGCCATAGTCCGGCAGGGCGGAATAGGATGATCGCCAGCATCGCCACGCCATAGGTCAACAGCTTCAGCCCGGCGATGTCGAACCATTCCTGGGTGATCGACAGACCCTCGCCCAGCCAGGTCAACGCAAACGCGCCCAGTATCGGCCCGAATAGCGTGCCGATGCCGCCGATGATGACCCCCAGCAACAGCTCGATCGACCGGTCGATCGAGAAGATCGATTCCGGATAAAGCGTGTTGTAGTAGAAGGCGTAGAAGACACCGCCGAACGCCGTCATCATGGCGGAGATGACCACGGCCAGCAGCTTGTAGCGCAGCACGTTGATGCCCATCGCCTGGGCCGCCTCCTGGTCCTCCCGGATGGCCAGCCAGTAATAGCCGACGCGCGTGCGCATCAGCAGGCGGACGATGACCAGGCAGGCGACCATGCCGGTCAGGATGACGTAGTAGAAGACCCAGTTCGGGCCGCGCAGGGTCCAAAAGGCGTTGGCGATCGACGCGGCATCCATATCGATGTTGCGGTTCTGGACCGGCAGGAACATGCCGCTGGACCCGCCGATCCAGCCCCAATGGTCGAACAGAATGCGCACGAATTCGGCAAAGGCGATGGTCAACAGCGCGAAATAGACGCCGCGAATGCCGAACCGAAAGCCCAGCCAGCCGATCAGTGCGCCCATGGCGCCGGCCACGATGAAGGCCGGGATCAGGCCGATCCATGGCCCCAGTCCGAAATGAAAGAACAGGGCACCGGACGCATAGGCACCAAGACCGATGTATAGGGCATGGCCCAGCGAAAGCTGGCCGGCAAAGCCCATCATCACGTTCCAGGCCTGGCCCAGCACCGCGAAATAGCAGCACAGGATCAGGACGGAGAGCACATAGCCGCCAAAGACCAGCGGCGCGGCGTACAGCAGGGCGATCAGACAGACCAGCGACCAGGCGGCACGGGCCGGCACGCCTTCGAAAAGCGACCTCACGACGACCGTTTGCCCAACAGGCCGTTCGGCCGCAGCAGCAGCACCAGGATCAGCAAGCCGAAGCTGAAGCTGGACTTCAACGACGGCTGGATCAGGATGCCCGCCATCGCCTCCGACACGCCGATCAACAGGCCGCCCAGCAGGGCGCCGGTCATGCTGCCCAGGCCGCCGATGATGACGATGGTGAAGGCCAGCAGGGTGAAATCCGCGCCCAGATGCGGGGTCACGTCGATCACCATGATCAAGAGGCAGCCCGCCGCCCCGGCACAGGCCGCCCCGATGCCGAACGTGATGGCGTAAAGCCGGCTGACATTCAGGCCGACGACCTGTTGGGCAAACGGTCGTCGTGAGGTCGCTTTTCGAAGGCGTGCCGGCCCGCGCGGCATG
>JBCBSH010000352.1:0-2443 GCA_039819285.1 Pseudomonadota bacterium | reverse complement strand
GACGGCGCTGGCTCGGCGGGTGCGTCGGGTTGCGGCGCGCGGCGCTTGGCAGGCCGGGGCGCGTCGGCGGTCATCGCATGGCCTCCGGCAGGATGGTGCCGATCTGGGGGAACAGTACGATGAGCGTCAGCACGGCCAGCTTAATTATAACGAACGGGGTGACGGCCCGGTAGATCTGTCCCATGCCGATGGTGGTCGGTGCCACGCCCTTCATGACGAACAGGAGGAGGCCGAAGGGCGGGGTCAGGAGGCCGATTTCCATGGTCAGCAGATAGACGATGCCGAGTACCAGCAGGTCGATGCCGACGGCCTCGGCCAGGGGCACGAAAATCGGGATCGTCACCATCATCATCGAGACCTGGTCGATGAAACAACCGAGGAAGAGCAGGATGAGGATGATCGCGATCAGGATTGTGGTCGGGTCCAGGGCCAGCGCCTCGATGGTGCGGATCAGGCCGCTGGTGGCGCCGGAGAAGGACAGGATCTGGCTGAAAGTCTGCGACGCGACGATGATGAACAGGATCATCACGGAGATCTTCACGGTCTCCATCAGCGCCTTTTTCAGGCCGATCCAGGTCAGCGAGCGGTAGCCGGCCGCGGCGATCACGGCGGCGACGCAGCCCAGCGCGGCGGATTCCGTCGGCGTCGCCAGGCCGGCCAGCAGACCGCCGATCACGACCAGGAAAATGCCGAACAACGGCAGGACATAGCGGATGAAGGGCCGCCAGCGTTCCTTAAGGCTCAGGCGCGCCGGATTGTCCGGCGGCGCCAGGCCCGGGTCCATCAGGGCGCGGCTGATGATATAGAGCGTGAACAGTGCGGCGAGGATCAGGGCCGGCAGAATGCCCGCGACAAGAAGCTGGGCGATCGACATGCCGGCCAGGCTGCCCAGCAGCACGGCGAGTGCGGAGGGCGGGATCAGCATGGCGATGGCGCCCGAGGCCATGATCGGCCCCATGGCCATGGACGGGTGATAGCCGCGTTTGAGCATGTCCGGCAGCAGGGTGGAGCCCAGCATGGCGGTGTTGGCGATGGTCGAGCCGGAGAGTGCTGAAAACACCGTGCCGCCGGCGACCGAGACCAGGGCCATGCGGCCGGGCAGACGGGTGATCACCCGTTCGATGGCGTCGATGGCGCGATAGGCGATGCCGCTGTGAAACAGGATCTCGCCCATCAGGATGAACAGCGGGATCGGCGCCAGTTGGAAGCTGGTCAGCGAGCTGGCGGCGTTGCGGGTCATCTGGATCAACCCGTTCTCGCCGCCCAGGATGAAGAAGGCGCCGCCGATATTCACCGCGATGAAGGCGAACGCCACCGGCAGGCCGAGCATCAGTAAGACGCACAGCGCGCCCAGCATCAGGATCAGAACGCCGGCCCAATCCATGGTGGTTACAGTCCGATCATTTGCCGCTGATCGCGGCGGCGGAGCGCGCGGCGCACGAACTCGATGGCGATGAAGGCCATGGAGAATGGCATCACCGCCAACGCCCACCATTCGGGAAACACCAGGGTCTGGCGCACCATGCTGCCGCGCGCGGCGGAGGTCAGCGTGGCCTCCAGCGAGTAATAAAGAAAGATCAGCGCCAGGGCGGCGCCAAGCAGATTGACCAGCCGGTCAAGTGCCGGACGCGCGCGGCCGAACGCGGCGGCGAAGATGTCGACCGAGACATGGGCATCACGCGCCAGCACCCAGGGCGCGGCCAGGAAGGTCGCGGCCAACAGGCCGTATTCGACCCCGTCCAGCACGCCGGGAATGCCGGTCGAAAACGCGTTGCGCAGCAGCACGTTCACCGGAATGGCGATGGCGATGCCGGCAAAGATCGCCGCCGCGATCCCCGCCATCAGGCCGAGAAGGCGCAGGTAGAGAGTTTTGAGGATTGGCATTGGAAGGTGGGGCCGGGCGTGGCCTGGAGGCGGCCCGCCCGGCCCGAGAGAGGATCAGCCCGCGTCGGTCAGGCAGGCGCGCAGTTGGGCGGCGGTGTCGGGGTCGATTTCCTCGACCACGGCCCAGCCGGCGTCTTGGGCGGTCTGCAGCCAGGTGGCGGTCTGGGCGTCGTCGAACTGAATGACCTCGATACCGGCGGCCTCCTGTGCCGCCCGTTCCTCGGCATTGATGCCGTCATTGTTGGCGTTCTCGCCCTCGATCCAGGCCGCAGCCTCTTGCAGAACGGTCTTCTGCTCGTCCGTCAAGCCGTTCCAGACATCGAGATTGACCAGGATGTTCACATCGACCTGGTAGAAGCCGGGATCGACCCGGTGGGTCGTCTGCTCTTCCCAGCCGAGATCGAGCATGCCCTGCACGGGCCAGCCATAGCCGTCGATGGCGCCGCGCTCCAAGGCCGAATAGACCTCACCTGGGGCGGTCTGCACCAAGTTTGCGCCCAGTTCGCTGAAGAAGGCGCGGTAGACCGGCGTGGTGCGGATGGTCAGGCCCGACAGGTCC
>JBCBSH010000351.1:0-2462 GCA_039819285.1 Pseudomonadota bacterium | reverse complement strand
CGACAGCAGCGGCAGCGCCTCCTTCCAGCCCGGCGCGGACAGCGTCCTCACTTGCACCACGGCGGGGCTTCCGTGCTGGGCGGTGCTGTCGGTCATTGTGCGGCCCGGTGTCGGTGGCGCGTAGTCGACTGCGGGGGCCAGCGACGCAAAGGCGCTGTCGAGATGCTTCACGGCCGCATCCGGCCCGCCGATCATCTGGCAAAAGCCGCGTTCCAGCCCCCAGACGCCGCCACTGGTGCCGACATCGACATAGTGAATGCCCTTCGGCTGCAGCCGCTTCGCCCGCTCGATATCGTCGCGATAATACGAGTTGCCGCCATCGACGATGATGTCGCCGGCCTCCATCAAACCCGACAGCTCGTCGAGCGTGCTTTCGACCACGGCGGCCGGCACCATCATCCAGGCGGCGCGGGGCTTGGTCAGCTTGGCGACGAAATCCTGCATCGAGGCGGCGCCGATGGCCCCTTCGCCGGCCAGTTCCTTGACCGCGTCGGCGCTGACGTCGAACACGACGCACTCATGGCCGTCGCGCATCATGCGGCGGACCATGTTGGCGCCCATGCGGCCCAGGCCGATCATTCCAACTTGCATCATCTTCTTCCCTTCTTCGCGATTGGGGGCAGGGGCCAGTCTAGCGCCCCAAACTCAAAAGCTCGTCCAACTTAACCCGGGCGACCCGCAGGCCGCGATCTTTCAGGGCCAGATAGTCGCCGGCGGCCTGTGCCTGCTTCAACTGGGAAAAGCTGAACGGCTTGCCCGGTATGGCCAAATCGACCGGGTCGTCGCCGACCGCTTGCAGGAAGACGCCGGTCGCGGCACCGCCCTTGTGCAATTGTCCGGTGGAGTGCAGATAGCGCGGCCCGATGCCCAGCGTCGTCGCCACGCGGTACTGGTCGCGCAGCTTCATGCGGGCCGATTGCAGCACCGGAATGTCGGCTGACTGGGTGTCGATGTAAGCTTGGACGGCGATGTAGTCGCCTTCCTTCACCTTCGACAGAATGTCGCCGACCGGTTCGACCGGGATCTCCGGCATGCCCTCGGCCAGAACCTTGGCGGCCGCCGCCTTGGCCGCCTCCACGTTCGGCTGGTCGAACGGGTTGATGCCGAGGACCGCGCCGGCCATGGCGATGGCGTATTCCCAGCGCACGGCCTCCGCACCGATGCTGAAGCGGTCGGTGTAGTCGAGCCTGACAAGCGGATGGCCTGCCTCCGCCAAGGCGTCGGCCTGTGCTGACTCTCCAATACAGACAAAGATTCGATCCTGGCCATAGACCTCGGGCCCGCCGAGATCCTCGCCCGCCACCGGCAGGATGCCGACGCCGTGCTTGCCGGTGGACTCGGCGATAAGCTGTTCCAGCCACATGCCGAACGAGCCGATATCGTCAGGCAGCACGATGGTGCATTTGTCGTGGCCGTTTTTGCCGGCCGCGCCGAGCACGGCCCCGAAGCGCAAGGCCGGGTTGTGGTCAGGCGCCACACAGGCGTTGGCGGCGGCAAGCATATAGCCGGCCCGTGACAACAGCTCGGCGATGTCGACGCCCAACAGAGCGCCCGGAACGATGCCGAAATGGGACAGGGCGGAGTAACGTCCGCCAATGTCCGGATTGTTGTGGAAGACCCGGCGGAATCCTTGATCCGTGGCCAGCTTGTCAAGCTCGGTGCCCTTGTCGGTCACGACAGCAAACTGGGCCGGGTTGCTCAGCCGGTCCCAGAAATAGGCCAGATGGCTGCGCGTCTCCAACGTGCCGCCGGATTTCGACGCGAAGACCAGCAGGGTCTTGTCGAGCGGCAACTCCTCGGCAAACGCGTTGATCGTGCCCGGATCGCTGGTGTCCAGCACGCGAAGGTCCAGCCCGTTGTCGCCAACGCCGAACGTCTGTCGCAGCACCTGCGGGAACAGGCTCGATCCGCCCATGCCGCTCCACAGCACGTGCGTGAAGCCGTCTTCCTTTGCCTGTTTCACGAACCCGGTCAAATCGTCGACCTGCTCGGCCATCTCGTGGGGCGAGACCAGCCAACCCAGCCGGTTGGAAATCTCCGACGGGTCCTTGCCCCACAGCGTGTAGTCGCGTGCCCAGATGCGGTGCGTGGCCTCACGCGCGTTCAGATCCGCCATCTCCGCATCCGCCGATGCGGCAAGCCCGCCCAGCTTTTCGATCTCCGGATCGTGCACCTCGCGCAGGCTCTTCACCTTGGTGTCGATGGCCTGCAGCAGCTTGTCGAACGAGGTGTCGAAACCGTCGCGGCCGGCGATCTGCAGTTGCTCGCCCAGATCGGCGACGTTGACGCCCGCCTTCTCGATCCCGGCAATGTCCGCATCCGCCCCGGTCGTCTCGGCGGTCAGCAGGTCGCCGACGATGCCGTGATTGCCGAAGGCGAGCAACGTCGCCTCCGGGATGGTGTTGTCCGTGTTGTGGGCCAGCACCAGCGCGAAAGTCCCCTACCTGACGGACACCTTCTAT
>JBCBSH010000350.1:0-2464 GCA_039819285.1 Pseudomonadota bacterium | reverse complement strand
ACCGTCTCCGCGCGGCACAGCTTCGAACCCATCTGGCGGCCGCCCTTTGTCTCTGCGCTGATCGACGAAGACCGCCGATCCCGCCAGCCATCGATCGTATCCGACCGGCTGACGGCCGTCGCAAAGCGGGGGCGCCCCTCCTCCATCGCCAACCCGTTCAGGTGACAGCGGTCTTCGTCGATCAGCGCAGAGACAAAGGGCGGCCGCCAGATGGGTTCGAAGCTGTGCCGCGCGGAGACGGTTGCCAGGCAATTGTACCTTGTGTTGACGAAGATCGGCCGGCCTTCGGCATCCAGCCCGACATCGTGGGCATCCAGCCGGCCGGTGACGTGAACCGTGCGCGGCACGTAACAGGCGTCGAAGACGTTGTTCACCCGCTGGTCCGGCTCCAGCACGTTCTCAAAGCGTAGGATCTGATAGTCCCCGGTCAAGGTCAGCCCGCCGCGATCGTCGAGACATAGGCCCATCGGCTTCGGCATGCCCGCCTGGTGGATGTTGACCCCACTCTGCGCATTGCGACCGATGAAATAGAGCAGGCCGGACTGATAGGAGGTAAAGGCCAGGGAGATGTTCAGTTTGGCCAGACGATTGGCCAAGCCACCCGACACCGAATAGTCGACCTCGCCGGCGGCGGGCTGGCCGGCGCCCCCCATGGCGGCTGGCACCGGCGCCCCGGCATCGACGGCAACAGGCTCGAACCCGGATATCAGCTGGTTGCCATCGCCGGGCCGGTCATCGGACGGACTTCCCGTAGTCAGCAACCCGGCTTTATCGTCAGCAGACGCCATGCCCCGCACCCTTTTACACTTCGATATCTTTCATTTACCGGCCCAGCAGCGGTCCCGCCAGCCATCTTTCGAACCGAAGCGATAAGACAGCGGTCGCTCAATGGCCCGGCGGCCCCTCTTCATACTTTGGCACGCCGTCGGGGATCGTCTCCCACGACGCCTTCGAGCCGACATAGATGTGCATGCCCAGCGTGACGCCCGGATCGCCGTCGACGCAGCCCAGCGTAACGCCGATCACCCTGCCCTCGAACGTGCCGCACAGGGTCGAGCCGCAAACGCTGCAGAACTTCAGGCCAGCGCCGGCGTTCGAGCTGTAGCTGGTCAGCAGATCCTCGCCTGCGACCCAGGAGAACTCGTCCGGGTTCAGGAACGCGAACGCGGACGCCTGCGCGCTGAAGGCCTTTCGGCACATCGAGCAATGGCACGACCGCGCGTCGTGCAGCTTCCCATCGATCTTGTAGCGGACAGCGCCGCAGAAGCAGGATCCCTCGATCGACACGTTTTGGCTTCCTTCACTGTTACGAGATCACTCCGCGCTCCGGATGGCGGTCATTCCGATGCGCGGGGTGCGGTTGGGACTATTCAGCCCTGGTGTAATGCCAGGTCACGATGCCGCCGTCGTCAATCAATGTCAGACCACCACCGCCACAGGTAAAGCCGCGTGATCGTTGGATCGCGCCAGGGGGACCGCCCCCTGTCCGCAATCGGCCACTGTCTCCGTCCGGATCGACAATCGTCAGGTCGATTTCCGCCCGGTGCGGGTTCTGGCACATGTGCAACGTATCGCCGTCGATCGACCATTGGCCGTTGCTGGCCATGGCCAGCGTGCCGAAACCGACGACAAGATCGCCGCCGGGCGTGCGCACCTCGGCATTGTAGTCCTCGGGAGGACCGGGGAATTCGAAGGTACCGTTGCGATTGATGACGAGTTCGGACTCCAGGTCCGGGTATTCGATCGACTCGAACTGGCCCGACGCGCGCAGCGCCCGTTCGATCTGCTCGCCATAGCCGCCCGACGCCAACTGCCACCGCCCGACCAGGCAGGACAGCGCCGCGTCGTCGACTGGCGCCGTCTCGCATTGCAGGCAGGGGTTGCGGGTCGCCTCGATCGTGACCCGAAAGCCCTGTGGATCGGTCCCGAACGCCGCAACCCGGTACGTGTCGGGGTCTGGACCGACGATCGACAGCCTCTCCGGCAAATCCTCCCAGGGGTCTTCGTCCAGGCTGACGCGCCAGACGCCCTCTTCCTCGCGCCGTTCGATCGACCAATCGCCACAGGCGAACTCAAGCCGAAAACGCCCCAGGACGAAGCGATCAGTCTCTAGCGTGTGCTCAGTGCTGTCGTCCCAGACATAGATGTCGCCCTCAAACGGGTTCGACGGGATGATGCGGCCGCCTGGCTGGGCGATCAGCCGGTCCAGATAGTCCTCGACGAACTCGCGCAGATCCTGGTCCGACAGCAATCCGGCCAGCGCGTCTTGCTGAGCCGCCTCACCGGCATCCGGCATGGCCTCCATCACGGCCATGACCATGGACGGGCCGAACGTCTTGCTGAGCCAGAAGAAGAAGACGACCGCCTCCTGGCCCATGGAGGTCAGCGGCGTGTTGGGCGGAGGGCAGTGCGGAGTGGTTCGCCAACTTCACCGTTCCCGGCCGCGCCCACAGCGACGGCGACG
>JBCBSH010000349.1:0-2523 GCA_039819285.1 Pseudomonadota bacterium | reverse complement strand
TGTACGCAGGTTGAACACCACCCAAACGGCGAAGGCAGGCGTATTTTGAAACTGGAGACGGAACGATGAAACCTTTTCGCGGCAGCTACTCCGTTAACGTCACGCCGTTTACGGAAGATGGCGACGCGGTCGATCTTGTGGCCAATCGCCGATTGATCGACTGGCAGGTCGACCAGGGGGTGCCCGGCATCATCATCCTGGGCACGACGGGCGAGTTCCTGACCCTGACGGATGCCGAACGGGCCTCCTTTGTGGAGGATACCGTGGCCCATGTGAACGGGCGGATCGACGTGCTGGTCGGCGCCTCGAACGCCCATTCGCCGACGGCAGCCCGGTACGCGCGCGAGGCCGAGGCGGCCGGCGCCCAGGGCCTCATGATCGTGCCGCCCTATTACTACACGCCAACCGAGGACGAGATCGTCAAATACTACGGCACCATCACGGCCACCTGCGACCTGCCGATCATGCTCTACAATAACCCGTTCACCTCCAACGTGGACATGTCGGCGAAGCTGGTGGGCAGGCTGACCCGCGAGTTCGACACCGTGCGCTACATCAAGGAGGCGAGCATGGATGTGGCGCGGGTCTATGACATCGTCGAAGAAACCGAGGGCGTGATGAACGTCTTCGCCGGCGAGCGGATCGTGGAGAGCTTCCTGCTGGGCGCGGTCGGCTATGTGAACCCGTTCGGCAACTACATCCCCCACGCCTCGACCCGGATCTGGGATCTTCTCACCGCCGGCCGGATTGAGGATGCCAAGGCCATCCAGCGCCATATCAGCGTAATCGAGCACACGATTGCCGAGGGGCATCCGACCTATGGCCATCAGTGTTACTCCAAGGCGCTGGCCGCCGAAGCCGGCTGTCCCGTCGGCGATGTGCGCCCGCCGCTAACACCGTTCGCGGATTTGGGGGAAGAAGGCTGGGCACGCGCGGCCAAGCTGAAAGGCATCATGGACGATCTGGACCGGCTGATGGTCCAACTGGAAAGCAAGGCCGCATGACCGACATCCCACCGCTGTTCACGCCCTTCACCCTGAGAGGGGCAACGTTTCGCAACCGGATCGTGCTGGCCCCGATGTGCCAGTATCAGGCCGAGCACGGCACGCCGACGGACTGGCATGTCGCCCATCACGGGCGCTATGCGACCTCCGGCGTCGGCGGCGCGATCACCGAGGCCACCGGCATTTCAGCCGAGGGGCGGATCAGCCCCGGCTGCACCGGCATTTATACCGACGCCCATGTCGCGGCCTGGCGCCCGGTGACGCAGCTCTACCACCGGCAGAACATCCCCATCCTGATGCAAATCGGCCATGCGGGACCTAAGTCATCGACCATGAGACCATGGGACGGCAGCGGGCCGTTGAACGAAACCGGCCCCGAACCGGCCTGGCAGACCTACGGCCCCTCGGCCGTGCCGGCCCGCGAGGGCTGGCACGTGCCCAAGGCGCTGGACGAGGCCGAGATCGCCGGCATCGTGTCGGACTTTGCCACTGCCGCGAAGCGCGCCCTGGCAGCCGGGTTCGACGGGGTGGAGATCCACGGCGCGCACGGCTATCTGCTGCACAGCTTCATGTCGCCGGTGATGAACAAGCGCAATGACGGCTATGGCGGTACGCTGGCCGGCCGGATGCGGCTGCCGATCGAGGTCGCCCAGGCTGTTAGGGCGGCCGTGCCCGACACAACACCGGTGCTCTATCGCGCGTCGTGCGTCGATGGCGAGGGCGGCGCCCTAACCCTGGACGACACGGTCGCGCTGGCCGCCGAGCTGAAACGCATCGGCGTCGATCTACTCGACGCCTCCGGCGGCGGCATCCCGTCGGGCATGCGCCTTGCGCAGATGAAGCCGAAACCGGGCTTTCAGGTGCCCTATGCGGAGCGCATCCGGCACGAGACCGGCCTGCCGACCATGGCTGTGGGCATGATTACGGAAGCCAAGCAGGCCAACAGCATCATTGCCGAAGGCCGCGCCGATCTGGTGTCCCTGGCGCGCGAGATGCTGCGCCGGCCAAGCTGGCCGTATCTGGCCGCAATCGAATTGGGCCATCCGGAACCGGCGTCGATCCTGCCCAAGCTCTATTCCTTCTACCTGAAGATCGCCGCCTAACGGATATAGCTCGCGCCGTTGACGTCGAGGGTCGCGCCGGACAGGTGGCGGCAGCGGCCGGACAGGCAGAACGCGGCGAGCGTGGCGACGTCGGACGGCGGCACGAACTCACCCATCGCCAGCCGGTCCTCGACGGCGGCCCGGCCGCCCTGGGTCTCGGCGAAATCGCGCGACATCCGCGTGTCCACGACGCCGGGCGCGATGATGTAGGTCCGAATGTTGTCGCGCGCATAGCCGGTCGCCACGGTCTGCAACGCCGCCTTGATCGCCGCCTTGGAGGCCGCGTAGGCGATCGCGCGTGGGTTGGTCACGCCCTTTTGGGCCGCCCAGCTTGAGATGCCGACGATCTCTCCCCCGCCCCGTTCTTTGAAATGGGCGACGGCATGGCGCAGCAAGGTGGCTGCCGAATGGACGTT
>JBCBSH010000348.1:0-2583 GCA_039819285.1 Pseudomonadota bacterium | reverse complement strand
CCGAGTTCCTTGCCTTCATATTCGGCGAGTTCTTCGACTGAGTTGAAAATCAACATGCGCATCGAGGGGAGCTAGAGGGTAAACGGACGCTGCCCGCATCCGTGACATAGCCAATTCGCTTGGCTTTGGAAAGGTCTGACCTGCGTCATCTTCTGCACCGTCTACTAAACCTGGGTATTTTATCCCGCCATGTCCAATAGTGACAGGTAATCGACCGCGACCAGCCACGGTTCAACCACCGAAATCATGAAACACGATCATGGCGATGATCGGGCCGAAGCGTTAACCGCTCGTTTTTAGCCACCTGGCCGCTAACGGGCGGTATTGCACAGGCGACGTCTAACCGGCCGCGGTATCACCGATTGTTGATTTTGACGTTGCAATGGCCAGCGCCCACTTTACCGCGAAGTATTCATTGTCTTCATAGGGATTCAGTCATGCTGATCAAGCCGCGTCGCGGATGGGAGTTGCCGGAGGCGGCGGCCACGCCGGAGAGCGTATACCTCAATCGACGCCAATTGCTGGCGGCCGCGGGCATCGGCGGCGCTGCCCTGGCGGTGGCCGGCGCGACGCGGCCAGCACTGGCGCAAGAGGTGAACTACGCCCCGGAAGACGATCCGACGGCCGACCTTTACCCCGTACCGCGGAACACGGCGTTCGAAGGCGGCCGGCCGCTGACCAGCTATGAAGAGGCCGCAACCTACAACAACTTCTATGAGTATGGCTCGCACAAGCAGATCTGGGGGGCGGCGCAGGACCTGCAGATCCGGCCCTGGACCGTGACCTTTGATGGTTTGGTGGAAGAAGAGCAGACCGTCGACATCGACACGTTGATCCGCGCCATGCCGTTGGAGGAGCGGATCTATCGTCATCGCTGCGTCGAGGCCTGGGCGATGACCGTGCCGTGGAGCGGATTTCAGATGTCCCATCTGGTCGACTATGCGCGGCCGCTGTCCGGCGCGCGTTATGTTCGCATGGAGACCTTTCAGGACGATGAGGCCCCTGGCTTCAGGCAGTTCTGGTATCCCTGGCCTTACGTCGAGGGCCTGACGATGGAGGAGGCCAACAACGAGCTGACCTTCATGGTCACCGGGCTTTACGGCCATCCCGTGCCGAAGCAGAACGGCGCACCGCTGCGTTTGGTTACGCCGTGGAAGTATGGCTTTAAGTCGATCAAGTCGCTGGTGCGCTTCACCTTCACCGACGAACGCCCCATCGGCTTTTGGGAAGAGTTGCAGGCCAGCGAGTATGGCTTCTGGGCCAACGTGAACCCGGAGGTACCGCACCCGCGCTGGAGCCAGGCCAACGAGCGCTTGCTGGGCACTGACGAGCGGGTGCCGACGCAGCTATACAACGGCTATGGCGAATACGTCGCCCATATGTATACCGACATGTCGCCGGCCGACGAGGCGCGCCTGTTCATGTAGGCGGTTTCCGGCGCGCGATCCGCGCTCTATGATGAGGGTTACCTCAACCTAGATCCGGATTGACGTCGAACCATGACCGTTGCTGTTGATCGGGCCGCGGAGCGGCCGAGCGAACCTGTCCACCTTGCGCCGGGCGTCGTAACCGGCGATGACTATCGGACGCTGGTCGCGGCCTGCAAGGCCGGCGGCTATGCCTTGCCCGCCGTCAACATCGTCGGCACCAACTCTCTGAACGCGGTGATGGAGGCGGCGGCCAAGAACAAGTCCGACGTCATCATTCAATTATCGAATGGCGGCGCCCAGTTCTTCGCGGGCCAGGGCATGGAGGACGCGCTGCAGGCGAAGATCCTCGGCGCCGTCTCGGCGGCTCGGCACGCCCACCTGCTGGCCCGGCATTACGGCATCTGCGTCATCCTGCACACCGACCACGCTCACAAGTCGCTGATCCCCTGGGTCGACGGCATGGTCGATCATGGCGAGGCCCACTTCAAGGAAACGGGGCGGCCCCTGTTTTCGAGCCACATGCTGGATCTGTCTGAGGAGCCGTTGGAGGAAAACCTGGCGGAGTGCGCTCGCATGCTCAAACGCCTGGCACCCATGGGCATGGCGTTGGAGATCGAGCTGGGTGTCACAGGCGGCGAAGAGGATGGTGTCGGGTCGGAGGATCTGGAGGCCGCCGACAACGCCAAGCTCTACACCCAGCCCGAAGAGGTGCTGCGCGCCTATGAGGTCCTGTCGCCGATTGGGCATTTCACCGTCGCGGCCTCGTTCGGCAACGTCCACGGTGTCTACAAGCCCGGCAACGTGCAACTGCGGCCCGAAATCTTGAAGAACAGCCAGGCCCTGGTCGCCGAACGTCATGGGCTGGGGCACAACCCGCTCGACCTGGTGTTCCATGGCGGTTCTGGTTCTGAGCCGGAGAAGATCGCCGAGGCGGTGTCCTACGGTGTGTTCAAGATGAACATCGATACCGACACGCAGTTCGCCTTTGCCCATGCCATTGGCCAGTATGTCGAGAATAACCTCGCGGCGTTCCGCCATCAGATCGATCCCGAAACGGACAAGCCCTACAAAAAGCAGTACGACCCGCGCAAATGGCTGCGCGTCGGTGAGCAGGGCGTGGCGGAACGATTGACCGAAGCCTTTGCCGATCTAC
>JBCBSH010000347.1:0-2639 GCA_039819285.1 Pseudomonadota bacterium | reverse complement strand
ACACCGGAAACGCTGGCGGCGACGAGCTGATTGGCCTGGGTTCCCACGGCGACCGACGGTGGCACGCCGATGCAAATCTATCTGCCCATCGCCGAAATGTCGGTGAACCTCGTGCTGATCCTTGTGATGGGCGGCGCGGTCGGGTTCCTGTCGGGTATGTTCGGCGTTGGCGGCGGATTTCTCATGACCCCGCTGCTGATTTTCATCGGCGTGCCACCGTCGGTCGCCGTGGGAACCCAGGCCAATCAGCTCGTCGCCGCCAGCGTTTCCGGTGTGTTGGCCCATTGGCGCCGCGGCAATGTCGACGTGAAGATGGGTCTGGTCATGCTGTTCGGCAGTACGCTGGGCACATTACTGGGCGTCTATATCTTTGGCATCCTGCAGCGGATCGGCCAGATTGATCTGGTGATTTCGCTCAGCTACGTCTTGTTCTTGGGCCTGATCGCGGTGCTGATGCTGATCGAATCGCTGCGCGCCATGCAGCGCCGGCGACGGGGCGGGGCGGCGGCCCGGCGCAAGCTGCACAAGCACACCGTCCTGCACGGCCTGCCCCTGAAGATGCGGTTTCCAAAGTCGCGCCTTTACATCTCCGCGCTCTTGCCCTGCGGGATCGGTTTCATCGGCGGACTGCTGGTCGCCATCATGGGCATTGGCGGCGGCTTCTTTCTCGTCCCGGCCATGATCTATCTGCTCGGCATGCCGGCCATCGCGGTCGCCGGCACCTCGCTGTTCCAGATCATCTTCACGACCGCGATCGCGACATTCCTGCAGGCCACCCAGAACCACACCGTCGATGTCGTGCTGGCGCTGATGCTGCTTGTGGGCGGCGTCATCGGGGCGCAATGGGGTACGCGGGCGGCCGGCGTCCTGCGTGGCGAGCAGGCGCGAGCCTTGCTGGCGGCGATGGTGATGCTGGTGTGCGTCGCACTGGCTTGGGACCTTGTCGCCACACCCGACGAGCCGTTCTCGATCTCCGTCGCCCAGACGCCGGGGGTGTGATGATGGGTCGGATGGCAACCATGCTCGGCCTGTTGCTGATCGGCGGGGCATCAATCGCGCGCGGCGCGGCAGCCCAGGAGGTCGTGGCGGATCTGTCCCACCACCTGATCGCGATCACGACGGAGTTTACCGGCACGGCCGTCACCCTGTTCGGCACGATCGAGGGCGAAGGCGACATCGCCATCATCGTTCGCGGCCCGTCGGAACCGGTTACCGTGCGTCAAAAGGACAGGGTCGCCGGGATCTGGATCAACTCCGCCTCCGTAACGTTCGAGCAGGTGCCGTCCTACTACAGCGTCGCGGCCAATCAGCCGCTTGAGCGGATAGCCCGACCGTCCGTGCTGTCCCGCCACGGCATCGGTTTGAACTATCTCCGTTTTCCGGTCCGCGGCGATCTGCCGCGCATGATGTCGCCGGGCGGCGACGCAGAGGATCCCGAGCAAGTCACGACCGTGTTTCGCGAGGCGCTGATCCGAAACATGCAGGACGACGATCTGTATATCGACGACCTTGGCGTGGTCACTTTTCTCGGTCCCACCCTGTTCCGCGCCACGGTCGAGTTCCCGGCGAACGTCCCCACCGGTCAGTTCACCGTCAGCGTCTACCTGTTTCGCGACGGCGACATCGTGACGGCGCAGACCACCCCCTTGGTGGTCTCGAAGATCGGGCTGGGCGCCGAGGTCTTTGATTTCTCCAGGCGGCATGCCGCCGCCTACGGCCTGGTCGCGATCGCGGTCGCGGTGTTCTTTGGCTGGCTGGCCAGCATATTGTTCCGGTCGCCGCGATAGCGGAGAATCGTGTACAGTATCCGTGATGGCCGATCATCACCCCCATGCTGAGGCCGGGACGCGCGTCTTCCTGGTCGTCGTCGACGAGACGGATGAATGGCGCGCGGCGCTGCGCTTTGCCTGCCGCCGGGCCGAGCATACCGGCGGCCGCGTGGCGCTGCTGCATGTCATCGAGCCGGCGGACTTTCAGCATTGGATGGCCGTCGAAGAGGTCATGCGGGCCGAACTGCGCGAAGAGGCCGAACAGCTGATGGACCGCATCGCAACCGAGGTCAACGAAGCCGCCGGTACGGTGCCGATCATCTATCTTCGCGAGGGCAAGGTGCGCGAAGAGTTGCTGGCCCTGATAGACGAGGAGCCGAACATTTCGATCCTCGTGCTCGGCGCCAGCACCCAGTCCGAAGGCCCCGGACCGCTGATCCAATATCTGATGACCAAGGGCGTCAGCCGGCTTCGCATCCCGGTTACCGTGGTGCCCGGATCGCTCGCGGAAGCGGATATCGACAAGCTGGCCTGATCGCGGGTAACCCTGACCGCCGTCGTCCACTCTTGACCTGCGCAGCGCCGCGGCCCACTTGTCGGAAAGATCAATGCCTGCCGATGGCCGATGGTGGCGGGCCGGCCGCAGCGGCCCGACCGAAAAGGAGCGGACATGTTCATTCAGACGGAGCAGACCCCGAACCCGGCAACCCTGAAGTTCCTGCCCGGGCGCGATGTCTTGGGCAGCGGCAGCGCGTATTTCCCGACACCTGAGGATGCGAGCGTCTCGCCACTGGCGCAGCGCCTATTTGAAATCGACGGCGTGACGGGCGTGTTCTTCGGCGCCGATTTTCTGACCATCACCAAGGACGA
>JBCBSH010000346.1:0-2647 GCA_039819285.1 Pseudomonadota bacterium | reverse complement strand
CCATGTCGCAAGCGGTCTCCGCGCCGAAAGACAATTGCCTGAACGCCCTGTTCGGACGACCGAAGGTCGCCATTGGGGTCGTGCACTGCCCGCCGTTTCCGGGCTCCCCACGGTACGACGGGGCGACAATCGACGCCGTTTACGATGCCGCGATGCGCGATGCCGCCGCCTATGCAGAGGGCGGGATGCATGGCCTGATCATCGAAAATCACGGCGACATTCCCTTCCTGCGGCCAGCGGATCTGGGGCCGGAGACAGCCGCTGCCATGGCCGTCGTAACGGACCGCATAAGGCGGCAGGTCGATGTGCCGTTTGGCATCAATGTGCTGGCCAACGGCGCGATACAGGCCCTTGCGGTGGCGAAGGCCGCCGGTGCTGGCTTCATTCGGGTCAATCAATGGGCCAACGCCTATGTTTCCAACGAAGGCCTGCTGGACGGTGAGGCGGCATCGGCCCTGCGCTATCGGGCCAATCTGAGGGCGAATGAGGTCGCGATCTTCGCCGATGCCCACGTCAAGCACGGTGCCCACGCCATTACGGCCGACCGATCGATCGAGGAACTGACGCGGGACCTGGAGTTCTTCGATGCCGATGCGGTGATCGCGACAGGACAGCGGACCGGAGATACCGCCACTGTGGAAGAACTCGGCGTGGTGGCCTCTGCCACACAACTGCCAGTGCTGGTCGGTTCCGGCGTACGGCCCGACAACGTTTCCGAGATCATGTCGATCGCGGACGGCGTGATCGTGGCGAGCGCGCTCAAAACCGGCGGCATCTGGACCGATCCGGTCGACGCTCGCCGGGTTGTCGACTTCATGCGCGCCTTTGACGGCGCCACGGCGTGACGTCTGCAAGCCTTTGCAAAATTGCGCCTGAATGCTATCGACTGGCCTGGCCATTGGCGCATGTGAGGTCTGGACGGAACAAGGGTGGTGACCGGTAAGGCAGGCGGACGATCGCGGGTAACCGCCGTCGATGTGGCGCGCGAGGCGGGGGTTTCGATCTCGGCCGTCTCGCGGGTGTTCACGCCGGGCGCTAGCGCGTCCTCAAAGATGCGGGCAAAGGTTTTGGCGGTGTCAGAGCGGCTGGACTACATGCCCAACGCCATGGCCAGGTCGCTGATGACCAATCGGACCCATCTGATCGGCATCATCATGGCCAACTTTAAAAACCCGGTTTATCTGTCCATTCTCGACAGCTTCACCCATGCCATCCAACAGCGCGGCCTGCGCTCGCTTCTGTTCAACGTCTCGCGCGGCGACGATCTTGAGGCGTCGGCGCGCCAGATCATGGAATACAGCATCGACGGCATGATCGTCTCTGCGGCATCCATGTCGCCGCTTTTGTCGGATCAATGCCGTCGGCGGGGCATCCCGCTCGTCGTGTTTGCGCGCCACCCGCGCAACGTAAAGGCCAACGTGGTAACGGCGGACAATGTCGCCGGGGGTCGGCTGGCCGCGCGTCTGTTGATCGAGCGCGGGTATCGCCGGATGGCCTATGTCGGGGGGCCGGAGACCGTGTCGACCTCGCTGGACCGGGGGGTCGGCTTTGACCAGGCGCTGGCGGAAGCGGGGCTTGATCGAGCGCGCCGCGTGAACGCCACCGACTATGGCTATGATGAAGGATACGAGGCCGTATCTCGGTTGCTTGAGGGGGCGGGCCGGCCGGAAGCCATTTTCTGTGCCAACGACATCATGGCCATGGCCGCCCTCGACGCGGCGCGCTATGACTTCGGCCTCCGCGTTCCCGAAGACCTTGCGGTTATCGGTTTCGACGACATTCCGTTCGCCGCAACCAAGCCCTATCGCCTGACGACCATCCGCCAGCCGATGGATGCCATGGTTCGCCAGTCGATCGATGTACTGACCGACCAGATCGGCGCCCCCGACGCCTCACCGGTGACACGCATCCTGCCCTGTTCCGTGATCGAACGCGACACGGTCAGGCGGTCCTAGCCCGTCGCGCGCCGCACCTGAGACCAGATGCTGCCGGCGCTCGCGGAGTCGACGGCGGCCGATACGGCGGCGACGCCGTCAAAACCGTCTTCAACCGTCGGAAGACGATGGCGGGCCGCCTCCGCCTCCGGTCCTTCGGCCAGGACGTTGGCGGCGTCTCGGTAGAGATTGGCCACCGCCTCCACGAACCCCTCGGCATGGCCGCCCCCGATACGCGAGGCCTTCAGGGCCTCCGGCGCAAGATAGGCCGTGCCGCGCTCCAGGATCCGGGTGGCCTCGCCGATCGGCGTGTAAAAGAGCTGGTTGGGTTGCTCTTGCGACCAGCTTAGGCCCCCGGTTTCCCCGAACACCCGGATCGTCAGTCCGTGAATCTGGCCGATGGCGATCGAACTGGTCCACAGCCGCCCGACCGCGCCACCCGAGAAGCGCAAAGCCAGCAGGGCGTCGTCTTCCAGTTCGCGGCCTGGCACGCAGCGGTCGAACACGGCGCTGACCGCGTCCAGCCTGTCGCCGAGAATGAACGTCGCCAGGAACAGCGCGTGGCTGCCCGCGTCGGTGAGAACCGCGCTGTCGCCGGCAATCTTGGGGTCATAGCGCCAGACGGTTCCAGGCGAGGGGTCGGCATCCGCATGGCCGCCATGGGCAAACTCCGCCATCACGACCCGAACCTTGCCGATGGCACCGTCCGCCAC
>JBCBSH010000345.1:0-2651 GCA_039819285.1 Pseudomonadota bacterium | reverse complement strand
CGTCACCGCCGCCGGCATCCGGATCATCGCCGCCATCCCCGGTCCCCGGATCGCCGCCAACAAGGCCCAAGACCTCGGCCGCCGCCGTGTCGTCCAGGATGGTGAAGTTCGCCGCTGACAACGCGGACAGGGTCACCCCTGTCAGCGTTGTCGTCTGATTGTTCGACGGCACGGCGAAAACCACGCTGCCGTTGGTTTCGCTGACCTCAAGCCGCCCGGCGTCGATCCAATCGATAAAGATGGTATCGGTCGACGGATCAAAGTCGTTGACGACCTCGTCTTGCCCCCAGGTCCAGGTGACAACGACGTCAGCGGTGTCCTTGGTCACGCCGGCCGTCCCATTGCCGGCACCACCGCCGCCACCGGAACCGCCGCCCGGCGTGCCAAGCCCCTCGTCGCCGGTCAGCCGGTCCTCGAAATAGGCGATCGACTCCTCGATGGTCGGCGCGTCGAAGTCGCCGAACTGCTCGACATATTGCAGGATCGAAGTGCCGAACTCGTCGGCGCTGACCGTGCCGGAGCGCAAGAGCTGGATCACCGCCGGCGAACCGCGCAGATGGGCCGCGGCCAGAATTCCCGTCATCGTCAACGTGACCTCGACGGTCTGCCCGTTATCGAGGTAAGTGCGTGTGGTGCCGAGATAGTCGTCCAGGCTTTCGCCATATTGCGCCAGGCCCGTCTGGATGGTCTGAAGGTTGAAGCCGAAGGCCTCGCGGATGGCGACCTCCTGGGCCTCCTTGGTCATGAACTCTTCAAGCGAATCGACGCCGTTCTTGCCGGTCCAGGTGCCGTCCCACGTGTTCGTGGCGGCGCCGTTGCCGTAGTAAAAATCGTCGTCGTAATAGCCAAGATCGATCAGAAACGCCTCGCCGAACTGATAGCCGACGAAGCCGAACGAGTTCATCGATCGATAGGACATCGCGTCCCATTCGGCGTCGCTAAGCTGTGACCAGCTCGTGTAGGACGGAAAGAACTGCTCGACCGGCCCGCCGGCCCATTGGTCAAGCTGCCAGTCCTGAATAACGCCCTGATCATAGCGCGCGCGGTCCCAGCCGGACTCGAATGCGCGCATCGCGTCTAGAAACTCCTGAAACGTGCCCCTGCTCATCTCCAACCTCTCTGTGTGAGGCCCGGCCCGGCTGGGTTCAAGTCTCGTTCAAGCACGTCCGAATGGGCGACCTGGCAAAGACACGATCCCTCCGGCACCGGGGTTAGGCGGTCGAACACCGCCGATGCATGGGCGCTAAGCGAGCGATTGCGTGTGGCACGAATGCGGCGTGAAATCGGCCTTCGGGAGACGCGGTTGCGTTGGCCGAACCGCTAACACCAGATGGTCGATCTGGGGGGCGACAACGCCCGGTGACTTTGATTAACGCAGCTTGTGCGCGTGACAGAAGTCGCGAACGCTCTCGTTCACGCGCGCCGGCGCTTCCATTGGCGGCAGATGGGCGACGCCCTCGAAGGTGACCGCCTCCGCCCGTGGCAAAACCCGGGCAAGGTGCGCGTGCCGCTTGGCGATGTAGTCGAAATCGAGACCGCCATGCATCAGCAGCGTTGGCACTTGGATCTCGGACAGACGGTCGTAGGCGCTGGGCGGCTGACGCATCTGTGTCAGTTCGGGATACTCAAGCGCGATCCGGTTCATGTCGAGGAACAGGTCGCGCAACGGTCCGGAAACGCGCCCCTCCTCGCTGGTCGGACCGTCCAGCCAGATGTGAGCTTCGATCGCATTGATGCGCGGGATGTCTTCCGCGTCCTCGGCGGCATCGAGCGCCTCGGCCAGCAGTTTGACATCGTCCGGCACAGGTTCGTCCGGCGCGCCGCTGATGGCGGTGCCGATCAGGATCAAGCCAGCGACCCTATCGGGACGGTTTAGCGCATAGTCGATCGCAATGCGGCCGCCCTGAGAACAGCCAAGCAGAACCACTTCATCTTCGCCGGTGGCATCAACCACCGCCGCCAGATCGTCGACGTGCCTGAACGGCTCGTCAGGCGCCCGCGTCAGGCCATAGCCTCGACGATCGTAGGCGAGCACCCGCATGTCATCGCTCAACCCGCGCAGTTGCTCGCGGAACATGCGCCGATCCGCCACGCCCGCATGCAGGCAGATCAGCTGTCGTCCTGCCCCGGCGCAATCAGCCGCAAGCGTGGCGCCGCCAGATTGGATTTCGATATCCGCCACCGACATGTTCGACGTGGCGCTCCATCACGCTTCACCCGTACCTGGACCAGATCCTGGCGCGCGAGGGTCCAACAGTCAAAGCTTCGTGCTGATCGGCGGGCGGCCTCAATTGCCAGAATTTGACATAGATCAATGCAACAATTGTTGGCACTACGAACAATACATCGCGATGGTGATGTTGATGATCGGAGGGCGCGTCGGTCGCTTTTAGCGGGCCAGATTCGCACGCCGAGACAGCCACCGTCGGGCCGGGTGCCAATGCGGCGCCCAGCCAAGCCCTCTTGGCATCGCAAAACTCAAGCCCGCTCTCACGAGCGGGCTTTCTTTATCTGTCAGCAGCTTAAAGGACTTTATTGAGTTCTTGTTCCAGCTCTGGGACGACCTTGAATAGGTCGGCCACCAGGCCGTAGTCGGCGATCTGGAAGATTGGCGCTTCCTCGTCCTTGTTGATCGCGACGATCACCTTGCT
>JBCBSH010000344.1:0-2719 GCA_039819285.1 Pseudomonadota bacterium | reverse complement strand
GCATCAACGCCATCCGGTTCTTGGCGGTTGACTCGGTGCAGAAGGCGAAATCCGGCCATCCCGGAACGCCGATGGGCCTGGCCCCCCTCGCCTATCGTCTGTTCACCCACCACCTGCGCCATGACCCGGCGCGGCCGGACTGGCCGGATCGGGACCGGTTCGTGCTCTCCGGCGGCCATGCCTCCATGCTGCTGTACGCCTGCCTGCATCTCAGCGGCTATGATCTCTCGATCGACGATCTGAGACAGTTTCGCCAATGGGGCTCGCGCACGCCCGGGCATCCGGAGAAGGGCGAGACGCCCGGCGTGGAAATCACCACCGGCCCGCTGGGCCAGGGATTCGCCAACGGTGTTGGCATGGCGATCGCCGAGCGCATGCTGGCGGCTCGCTTCAACGAGCCGGATCTCGACATCGTCAACCACCGCACCTGGGTCTTCTGCGGCGAAGGCGACATGATGGAGGGCATCTCGGCCGAGGCGGCGTCGCTGGCCGGTCGCTTGCATCTGGGCCTGGGCAAGCTGACTGTTTTCTTCGACGCCAACCATGTCACGCTTGAGGGCGCGGCCGACGTGGAGTTCTGCGAGAATGTCGGCGAGCGGTTCCGGGCCGACGACTGGCATGTGACGACGGTCGAGGACGTCAACGATCTGGACCAGATCGACCGGGCGATCGGTGAGGCCCAGGCGGCGGTCGACAGGCCCAGCCTGGTGATTGTGCACAGCCATATCGGCTTTGGCTCGCCCCAACAGGATACCGCCAAGGCACACGGCTCGCCCTTGGGCGACGAGGCGGTGGCCAAGACGCGCGAGACCCTGGGCTGGAACCATCCGCCGTTCGAGATCCCGGATGCGGTCTACGCCCATTGGCGCGACCAGGTTGCCGAGCGGGCGGCCGCGCGCGAGGCGTGGCAGCAGGGGTTCGACCACTACAAGGCCAACCAGCCGACCCGCGCGGACGAGTTCGAGCGGGTGATGGCGGGCAAACTGCCCGACGGCTGGCGTGATGCCATGCCGCGCTTCGAACCCGGCGAGAAGGTTGCCACGCGCGTGAGCGGGGGCAAGGTTCTGAACGCCTTTGGCGTCAAGCTGCCGGAGCTGGTCGGTGGCACGGCGGATGTGTTGAGTTCGACCCATACGGCGATCGAGGGGTCGGGCGATTTGAACGCCGGCGACTGGGCCGGCCGGAACATCCATTTCGGTATTCGCGAACACGCCATGGGCGCGATCTGCAACGGCATGGCGGCCCATGGTGGCTTTCGGCCATTCTGTTCGACCTTCTTCTCATTCAAGGACTACATGGTCGAGCCGGTGCGCCTGGCAGCGCTGATGGGCCTGCCCGTCGTGTTCGTCTTCACCCACGATTCCATCGGGTTGGGCGAGGACGGGCCGACGCACCAGCCGATCGAGCATTTGGCGAGCCTGCGCGCCATGCCGCACCTGCGGGTCTTCCGGCCCGCCGATGCCAACGAGACAGCCCAGGCCTGGGCCGAGGCGATCGCGGCCGACGGCCCCAGTGTCCTGGTTCTGTCGCGCCAAGGGCTGCCAACGCTCGATCCGTCAGTTCTGGATGTGGCGAGCGGCGCCAGCGTGGTCGCGCCGGGCGATGACGTTGCGCTGGTGTCGACCGGGTCGGAGGTGTCGCTGGTCTTGGAGGCGCGCGATGCGCTGGCCGAACAAGGCGTTTCGGCGCGTGTGGTCTCCATGCCTTCGATGGAGAACTTCCGGGCCCAGCCGGCCTCGGTGCGCGACGAAATCCTGCCGCCGGATATGCCGACCTTGGCGGTCGAGGCAGCCGCGCCGCTGGGCTGGCACGAGTTTGCCGACGATGTCATGGGGCTGACCCGGTTCGGCGCCTCCGCGCCCGGCCCGACGATCTATAAGGAGCTTGGCTTTACGCCCGAGACGGTTGCCGACCGTGCCACCAAGCTGATCGCCAAGGGTTGAGCGCCATGCGGGTCGCCATCGCCGCCGATCACGCCGGAGCCGTCATCCGGGATGAGGTCGCCGAGGTCGTCGCGTCGGCCGGGCACGAGCCGATCGTGCTGGGTGCGGAACTCAACAATCCCAACGACGATTATCCGGTCTTTGCCAAGCTGGTCGGCGACGCGCTGGCGGCCGGCCAAGCCGCGCGCGGCATTCTGATCTGCGGCAGCGGCGCCGGCGTCACGGTCGCCGCCAACAAGCTGCCCGGCGTGCGCGCCACTTTGGGCCACGACATTTATACCGCCCACCAAATGGTGGAACATGATTACTGTAACGTGTTGACCCTCGGCGCGCGGGCGATCGGCGCGGAGGTAGCCAAGGAGTTGGTCCGCGCCTTCATCGAGGCGCGCTTCAGCGGCGGTGACCGCCATCGACGACGACTAAGCCAGGTATTGGACATGGAACGCGATCAGCACAGCACCCCCTTGAAGCAACTTCACGACGCCGGCCAGAGCATCTGGCTCGACAACATCCGACGGGCGCTTTTGGACAGCGGCACGCTCGCCCGCTACATCTCGACCCTGTCGGTGACCGGGCTGACCTCGAATCCGACGATTTTCGAACACGCGATCGCCGGCAGTAAGGATTATGACGACGCTATTCTGACGCGTCTGGACCAGGGCCTGTCGACCGAACAGCTGTTCTTCGAGCTGGCGCTGGAAGACATCGTCGCGGCGGCCGACCTGTTCCGGCCGATCCACGAGGCGACCGCCGGTGTCGACGGCTTTGTCTCGCTG
>JBCBSH010000343.1:0-2720 GCA_039819285.1 Pseudomonadota bacterium | reverse complement strand
GATCTTCAGCTTCTCCGGAGGGATCGCCGTGATCGGCCCGATGCCGGACACCCCTTCCACCGCTGAGCGCCAATGGCTGTTGGCATCATGGCCCAGCGCTGAAATGCACCCAAGCCCGGTGATGGCGACACGATGCATGCTGTTACTCTCGACAGGAAATGCCCGGCTGAGCGGGCGTCGGTCAGGCGGCGTTCTTTTCGTTGATCAGCCGCTGCACGCCGTCCACGACATCCTGCAGCGTGTCCAGCTTCATCGCGTCGCGGTCTTGCGGCACGTCGATGTCGAATTCGTCCTCGATGGCGAAAATGATCTCGACCAGATCGATGGACTCAATCTCGATATCTTCCAGGCGATCGCTCAGCGACAGGCCTGCGGGATCGGTCCGCCGTTGATTGGCGACGATTTCGACGATCTTGCTTTCGACGGTTTTGGTGTCGACTTCACTCACCGCTGCTACCTCGGCTTACTGTTCGTTCGATGGCCGCCACGCGGATGGGCCCGGCGATCGGCCAGCGTGACGGGGTTCTACAGGGTATCGTTTCGGAAACCTAGTGGAAACAGGCACTCCAGGCCGCGCTGAACGCCGGGCGGACCTGCGGCCGGCGCGGCCCTGGCGCATCTATCGGTTTTGCGTTCAGCGATGGTCCAGGTTCGGCCGTGCGCAAAGATTGACCCCCCAATACTGAAACACCTGCCCAGAGGCATCGCCGATCTGCACGTCGAAAAAGCAGTCGGGTCCGAAGTCGGGCAGCCGAATGGTCTGATCCTGGCCCGGGCCGACCGCCCCGTCCAGCCGGTTGGCGCCCCAGCGCGTGCTGTAGTCTGGAGAGACTTGCACGCTTTCAAGCGGCATCGTGCTGTTGTTATTGACCGAAATGACCAGCGTTTCGGCACGCGCCGCACCATTGCCGATTGCCACCATCAAAAGTGACAGCGCCACGAGCATAAAGGCGCCAAGGGCCAGTTGGCGCAGCGCAGGAGCAGAAAGTACCAAAGTGCCTGATCCTAAAGTCTGATCCCAAGACTATTGCTTCGACCTCATAGGCCCGATCAGACGCGTACAGCTTCAGCGCTCTACGTCGTCTCGCCCCGTCATGTGCCTAAACGCACCGTCCCAGCGCCTTTCAAGGTCCCCACAAGGCAACGAAGGATCGATCGACCGCGCCTCTATGATCCGTCAATGTGGCCGCCGTAAGGCGCCGCCTGCCGCAAGAACGGCGGCGCTTGGGCGTCCGCGGCCTACTTTATGGTCTATTCAACGACGATCCGGGGGGCCGCCCGCGGCTTCTCGGTGGTCAGCTTGTCTGCGACCTTTTCGGCGATGGCCTTGTAAGCGGCCGCCTGCGGGCCGTCGGGTACGGCGATCGTGATCGGACGGCCACTGTCTGAGGTTTCCCTGATGGCAATGTCCAGCGGAACCTCACCCAGGAAGTCGACGCCGCGCTTCTCGGCCTCCTCCCTCGCGCCGCCATGTCCAAAAATGTGGCTCTCATGGCCGCAGTTCGGACAAACGAACATCGACATGTTCTCCACGATGCCCAGGACGGGAACGTCGACCTTGCGGAACATGTTCAAGCCCTTCCGCGCGTCCAGCAAGGCGATGTCCTGCGGCGTTGAAACGATGACCGCACCGGCCAGCGGCACCTGTTGGGCCATGGTCAGTTGCGCGTCGCCGGTGCCTGGGGGCATGTCGACGACCATGATGTCGAGTTGGCCCCAATCGACGTCGCGCAGCATCTGGACCAGCGCGCTTTGAACCATGGGGCCACGCCAGATCATCGGCGTTTCCTCATCGATCAGAAAGCCGATCGACATGACGGCCAGTCCGTGGTTGCGCATCGGTTCAAGGCGTTTGCCGTCTGGGGAGGATGGCTTGCCGGACAGGCCCAGCATGCGCGGCATGGATGGCCCGTATATGTCGGCATCCAAAAGGCCGACGCGCTTGCCCTGCGATGCCAGCGCGACCGCCAGATTGATGGCCAGCGTCGATTTGCCCACCCCGCCCTTGCCGGACGCAACGGCGATGATGGCGCCGACGCCGTCGATCACGATCTGCCGCCCGGCACCGCCCGACGCCGCCGGGGCAGGCCGAGACGGTTGCGGGCTTGCCGCCGGCGCGGCGCGTTCGGCCGTCAAGACCGCTGTCACCGACAGAACCCCCGGCAACGCCTCGACGGCCTTCTCCGCCTCCTGGCGTAGCGGTTCCAGCGCCGGGCCCTGCTTGGGGTCCACATCGATCGAAAACAGCACGTGGCCGTCACGAACCGTCAGGCCGGAGATCATGTCCGACGACACGATGTCACCGGTACTCCCGGGATTCTGTATCGTGCGCAGACGGTCGAGGACGGCCTCTTGGCTGATCGCGGCCATGGTTGAAAACTCCGGGCTGTGGCCAATATTTCGGAAACTCGTGCTGGCCGGGCATTTTGTTGTGTATTAATCCCCGGCCGGCATCACAAATAGGCACGGCAGGCTGGTACTGCCAGCTTGATGGTTTAGAACAGTGCCGGACGGTTAACGGTGACAGTGGGAGCGGGGTAACTATCGAATGCCTTGGAGCAATCAAGGTGGGGGCGGCGGTCCTTGGGGATCGGGCGGCTCCGGTGGGTCGGGCGGCTCTGGCGGTGGGGGTAACAACCCCTGGGGAGGCCACGGCGCAGCATATCCTCGAAATCCGGGGGTTGCGGGCCACCGCCGCCGCCACCTGAGCCGCGCCCTCC
>JBCBSH010000342.1:0-2731 GCA_039819285.1 Pseudomonadota bacterium | reverse complement strand
CATGGACGGGTTCATCCTGACCCACGCCTATGAGCGGGTCGACATCCCGACACAGGAACAGGTCGACGCCTTCCTGCCGCCGTTCGAACCGGTGCAGGAGCTGGACCCCGACAATCACTATTCCATCGGCGCCATGGTCGGACCGGACGCCTTCATGGAGGTGCGCTATCTGGCCCATCACAAGCAGATGGAGGCGCTGGAACGCATCCCGCCGCTGGCGGCCGAATTCGCCGAGGTCTTTGGCCGCGAGGCCGGCGGCCTGGTGCGGCCCTATCGGACCGAGGATGCCGACACCATCATCGTCGCGATGGGCTCGATCAACGGCACGGTCAAGGACGTGGTCGACGCCAAGCGCGAGGCCGGCATGGCCATCGGCAGCGTCGGCATCTGTTCGTTCCGGCCGTTCCCGCTGGACGCCCTGCGCGACGCGATCGGCGACGCTAAGCGCATCGTCTGCCTGGAAAAGAGCCTGGCGCCGGGTCTTGGCGGCATGCTGGCCTCCAACGTGCGCATGGCCCTGCGCAGCAATCCCCTACCGGTCTACACGGTTATCTGCGGCCTCGGCGGCCGGGTGATCACGCGCAAGTCACTGTCGGGGCTGTTCGACAAGGCGGCCGGCGACAGTTTGGACGACGTCACCTTCCTCGACCTCAACTGGGACGTGGTGCACCAGCAGCTTGAGCGTGCCCGCGACACGCGCCAATCCGGCCCGATCGCCGAAAGCCTGCTGAAGGACCTGAACCCGGGCCTTGTGCGGCGCGCCTCTTAGAGCCTGCCCCAGTTCCCCTCATGAACAAGGACTCCCCCATGACCGAAGAATCGGCCCTGCAGCGGGTTAAGTTCTATCAAACCGGCACGTTTACGGTCGGCAATCGGCTGTTGGACGAGGCCAAGAGGTCCGTCCAGGCCTCCATGGAGCGGTCGAACGCCATCACCTCCGGCCACCGCGCCTGCCAGGGCTGTGGCGAGGCGCTCGGCGCACGCTATGCGCTCGACGCCGCCATGCGGGCCTCTCACGGCGACATGGTCGCGGTGAACGCGACCGGGTGCCTGGAGGTGTTCACGACCCCATACCCCGAGACCTCGTGGCAGTTGCCCTGGCTGCACTCCCTGTTCGGCAACGCGCCGGCCGTGGCGGCGGGCGTCGCTGCGGGGCTGCGCCGGCGTGGCCGGGGCGACATCAAGGTCGTGGCCCAGGGCGGCGACGGCGGCACGGTCGATATCGGCTTCGGCTGCCTGTCCGGCATGTTCGAGCGGAACGACGATGTGCTGTACATCTGCTACGACAACGAGGCCTACATGAATACGGGCGTGCAGCGCTCGTCGGCGACACCACCGGCGGCCCGGACGGCCACGACGCCGGCAGTCGGGGACGCGCCGGGCAACGTGTTCGGCACCGGCAAGAACCTGCCGCGCATCGCCATGGCCCACAACATCCCCTATGTCGCCACCGCCAGCGTTGCCGATCTGCACGATCTGGAGACCAAGGTGACCAAGGCCATGGGCATCAGCGGTGCCCGTTACATTCACGTCATGGTGCCCTGCCCGCTCGGCTGGGGCTCGAACTCCGCCGACACGATCAAGATCGCGCGGCTGGCGGTTGAAAGCGGCCTGTTCCCGCTGTTCGAGGCGGAACATGGCGACGTCACCTCGGTGAAAAGGATCCGCCGCCGGGTGCCGGTGGAAGCGTATCTGAAGCTGCAGAAACGCTTCGCCCATCTGTTTCGCGAAGGGTCGGAGGACACCGAACGGGTCGGCGCGATCCAGCGCATGGCCGATGCCAACATCGCCCGCTATGGCCTCTTGCCCGAGGGAGAAGCGGCATGAAGCACGACAAGCTGCCCTTTGCGATCACGCTGAACCCTGGCACCAGCCTCGCCAACCAAACCGGCACCTGGCGGACCGAACGCCCGGTCTATCTTGACCGGCTGCCGCCCTGCAACAACGCCTGTCCGGCCGGCGAGAACATCCAGGCCTGGCTGGCCCATGCTGAGGAAGGCGACTATGCCGAGGCCTGGCAGACCCTGGTGGCAGACAACCCGATGCCGGCCGTTATGGGCCGGGTCTGCTATCACCCCTGCGAGACGGCGTGCAATCGGGCGGCCTTGGACGAGCCGATCAGCATCCATGCGGTCGAGCGCTTCCTGGGCGACTTTGCGAGAGAGAAAGGGTTGACGCCGCGTGTCGAGGCCGAGCCGAGCGGAAAGCGCGTGCTGATCGTCGGCGCCGGCCCCAGCGGCCTTTCGGCCGCCTATCACCTCACGCGCATGGGCCACCAGGTGACCATCCGCGAGGCCGGTCCGATGGCCGGCGGCATGATGCGCTTCGGCATCCCGAAATACCGGCTGCCGCGCGACGTGCTGGACGAGGAAATCCAGCGCATCCTCGATATGGGCGTGACGCTGGAATTGAACACGAAGGTCGAGGATATCGAGGCGGCGTTCAACGATGACGGCTTCGATGCCGTTTTCGTCGCCGTGGGCGCGCATTTGGCCAAGCGAATCGACATCCCGGCCCACGCCGCCGGCAAGATCCTCGATGCGGTCTCGGTGTTGCGCGACATGGAGGTTGGCAACAGCCCGCCCCAACTTGGCCGGCATGTCATCGCGAGTACGCCGGTAAACGACCATCGCCTCTTCGGCACCCAGCCGCTTGGCCGTGCGCGCGACGTCCATCGCCGTGTTGCCGCCGCCATAGACGATGACCCGGCGGCCAAGTTGGGGCGGGCTGT
>JBCBSH010000341.1:0-2737 GCA_039819285.1 Pseudomonadota bacterium | reverse complement strand
ACGGGCAAGAGCACGCTGCGCCTGCCGCCCCGTTCCGCGGCCAAGGCAACGGCGCGTTCGACGGCAGAGCGATCGCCGCTGATCACCACCTGGCCCGGCGCGTTATCGTTGGCGGCGGCACAGACCTGCGCCTCGGCCGCCTCGGCCGCGACCGCCTGAACCGCCTCCAGATCCAGGCCCAGAATGGCCGCCATCGCCCCCTCGCCAACCGGCACCGCCCGCTGCATGGATTGGCCGCGCAGCTTGAGCAGCCGGGCCGTGTCCGAAAGCTCCAGCGCGCCGGCAGCCGCAAGCGCGGAGTACTCGCCCAAGCTATGCCCCGCGACAAAGGCGGCCATGTCGCCAAGCGGCGCGCCGATCTTGTCTTCCAAGACCTTGATCGCGGCGAGCGAGACGGCCATCAGCGCCGGCTGGGCGTTCTCGGTCAAGGTCAGCTCCGCCATGTCACCTTCGAACATCAAGGCGGACAAGGGTTGGCCCAGCGCCCCGTCGACCGTGTCGAAGACCTGGCGGGCGGCCGGCTCGGTTTCGGCCAGTTCTTTGCCCATGCCGATGGCCTGGCTGCCCTGGCCTGGAAAAATGAACGCGCGTGACATGCCTGCCGATACCCTGTTGTGATGCTGAAATCGCGATGAAAACAGCGGGCCACAGTGATAATCGCTGGCGGGGCCAAGTCAAGAAAACCGGCGCGTCGCAGGCGGCTTGCGCTGCGCTGCAAAATCTGTATAGTCCCGCGCCTTCAAAACAGTACCTCCTTGCCGATCGCCTATGGGCATGCCCGGACGGTCGGCTAGGCGCGGGCGGCTGATCCCTTCAGGACACAGCGCCGTGCCGTGAACAGCCATAGGGAGCAAGACATGGCATTGTATGAGTGCGTGTTTATCGCACGCCAGGATGTCGCGTCCGCGCAGGTCGAAGCGCTGACCGCGGCCTTTACCGAAATCATCACCGAAGCCGGTGGCACGGTCGCCAAGACCGAGTATTGGGGTCTGAAGACCCTGTCCTACCGCATCAAAAAGAACCGCAAGGGCCACTATACCCTGTTGAACATCGACGCGCCGTTCGAAGCGGTGTCGGAGATGGAGCGTCAGATGCGCCTGCACGATGACGTGCTGCGCCAGCTGATCCTGCGGGTCGAGGCGCATGAGGAAGGGCCGTCGGCCATGATGCAGAGCCGCTCGACGGGCCGCGACGGCAGACGCGGCGATCGGGATGGTGGCCGGGACCGGGATGGTGGCCGGGATCGGCCGCCGCGCGAAAGCCGCTCGACTGAGAGCCGCCCGGCCAGCGATGCGCCCGCGCCCACCACCGCAACCGAAGGAGCCTCGGCATGAGCGCCGCCGCAACCCGCCGGCCGTTTTTCCGCCGGCGCAAGACCTGCCCGTTTTCCGGCGCCAACGCGCCGGCGATCGACTACAAGGACGTGAAGCTGCTCGGCCGCTTCGTCTCTGAGCGCGGCAAGATCGTGCCCAGCCGGATCACCGCGGTGTCGATGAAAAAGCAACGCGAACTGGCCCGTGCCATCAAGCGCGCGCGGTTCTTGGCGCTGCTGCCCTATTCCCAAAGCTGACCGAGGCGGGACCCAACCATGGAAGTCATTCTGCTTGAGCGGATCGAGCGGCTGGGCCAAATGGGCGATGTCGTCCAGGTCAAGCCAGGCTTTGCCCGCAACTACCTGCTGCCCAAACGCAAGGCGTTACGGGCAACCAAGGACAATCTGGCCCAATTCGAGACCCAGCGGACTCAGCTCGAGGCCCGCAATCTGGAGCTTCGCAAGGAGGCCGAACAGGTCGCCGAGAAGGTCGACGGCGTCAAGATCGTGGTCATCCGGCAGGCCGGCGAAAGCGGCCAGCTCTACGGCTCGGTCAGTGCGCGCGACGTGGCCGACAGTCTGACCGAAGAGGGCTTCAGCGTCGACAAGGGTCAGGTCGCCATCGACCGGCCGATCAAGACGCTGGGGCTGTTCGGCCTGCGCATCAGCCTGCACCCGGAGGTCCAGGCCGAGGTCACGGTCAATGTGGCGCGGTCGGCCGAAGAGGCGGAGATGCAGGATCAGCGCGGCGGTATGATCACCGCCGATATCCTGGACGCCGAAGAGCGCGAGGCCGAACGGGCCGCCGTCGAGGCGGCCGCGAACGCCGAGCTTCTGGAGCAGCCCGAGGCAGCCGAAACGGGCGAAGAGGAAGCCGAAACGGGTGACGAGGAAGCCAAGGAAGACGAGGCACCTCAAGACGCCCAAACCTGACGCGACTCGCGCCGCGATCAGCGCGGCGCATTCGATAACAGAGGGGCTGAGCCGTTCGCGACTCGGCCCCTTCTTTTTGTCCCCTGCCTTGGCGTTGCCAGAGGCCCGAGCAGGATGTCACCGTTTCCGGCCCGACCGATCGACTGCCAATCCTGAAAAAGTCCACAAGAAAACCGTGATAGCCTATTGATAACAAATAAGATATTATTCCATGCACAGAGTTACCCACAGACCATCCCAGGGTTAAACATTGGCCCACGCCGCATTCAATTCGCTTCGCCACCGGATTGGGTTATAGCTGACCGTCATGGACCCGACGCAGCCGACGACTGATTTGCCTGACAACATCACCGTATTGCCGACCGGCGACCAACCGTCGGCCGCGTACCGGACCCAGCCCCAAAACGAAGAAGCAGAGCAGGCCCTGCTGGGCGCCATCCTGGTCAACAACGCGGTGATCGACCGCGTCGGCGAGTTTCTTCAGGCCGACCA
>JBCBSH010000340.1:0-2783 GCA_039819285.1 Pseudomonadota bacterium | reverse complement strand
AGATACCGGCTTCATACTCAGGCTGGCTGGGGTTGGATTGGGGCCCGGACATTCGGCGTGAGAGCGACCATCTGGCCGACTACCAGGCGGCGGTCGACCGCCTTGTCGGCGAGGAACTGGCCTATCCGTGCTTTTGCAGCCGACGCGAGATCCGGGCGGAAATCGCGCGCATGGGTGCCGCGCCGCATGGCCCCGAAGGCCCGCATTATCCGGGTACCTGCCGCGGGCTGACCAAGGCCGAACAACAAGCGCGGATTAGCGCCGGTGCCGTCCCGGCCATCCGCCTCAACACTGAAAAAGCGATGGCAAAGGCCGGCCCGCTGACCTGGACCGACCGGGAGGTCGGACAAATTGCCGCTCAACCAGACGCATTCGGCGACCCGGTCATTGGCCGCAAGGATGGGGGTGCCGCCTACCACATCGCCGTGGTGATCGATGACGCCGCCCAAGCCGTGACCCTGGTGACCCGCGGCAAGGATCTCTTTCAGGCCACCCACTTGCACAGGCTGTTGCAGGCGCTGCTTGACCTGCCCGTTCCAGACTATTGCCATCACAAGCTGATCCACGACGAGGCCGGCAACCGGCTGGCGAAACGAAGCGATGCATCGGCCATTAGAACGCTTCGGGCCGACGGCTTGAGCCCCGAACAGGTCTGGGCCCGGTTAGGGCTGGATCCGCCCGAGTAGGCCGCGAAGCAGCGCCAGATAGTCCGGATCGTCGGGACCGATGAGCCCGTGGCGAATGCCGAACTCGATCAGTGTCAGCGGCACGTTGAACTTGAAATCGTCGGTCTCTTGCGCACGCCGCAGCGCCTGTCTGGCCGGCCAAAGCGCGAACCCGGCGACCTCGTCGTCGGCCGGTTCGGGACGCACGTCGGGCGGCAAGAGGAGTTCGTAGATGAACAACACGTCTCGCTTTACGCCCGATGGCTCGTCGCCGGTGATCGGCGGCTGGTCCTGGCAATAGGCGACAGCACCGACCGGGCGGGCGGTGCGGGCCAAAGCGGGCGGCAAGCTCGCCTCCTCCTCCGCCTCCTTCACCAAATTCTCCATGAGCGACAGGCCGTGCGGCTGTCCGCCGGCGATCATGTTGTCCAGTGCACCTGGCGCCAAACCACGATCAAGGCCACGCCGCCCAATCCACATGCTGGTGTCTTCGCCATCATGAACCAGGCCGTGAACGTGGAGCCCGAACGACGGGAACCCGAAGACCGCGCACGCCGCCCGGTCAACGAGCGCGAGGACGGGGCCACCCCAACGTTCGACCACGGGGAAAAGCTCACCGCGGCTCCGCGGACACAGGCCAGCTTGCTGCAGCGTCTCGACGGCGTCGGCCAGCACCGCCGATCGCTCGGCCGTCGACGGGGCTTCGAACCGAAGACCAGATCGATCCATCGAAAACCCATGATCCGCAGCGACCAGTCGCCGGGCAACCGAACGGGTCACTAATCCGGCCCTGTGGCCCGACACCAATAGCGGCACGAACCGAGACGGATCATGGTGGTTGCAGGCCAGGATATGGCGCAGGAGGCCCTTCATCGCCGCTCGGCCCAAAGTTTCACCATTGAGAGTCCGTGTCTCGGAGTTCAGATACAGGCCCGGCGCGCGCCTGTCGGCGTCAAGCCAATCGCCCTTCGCAAACTCGCCGATCAAGGGGTTCGATGCAAATCGGTTCGCACGCCACCGGACCGCGCGATGGCCGGCCCTTGAATAGAGGCCAGCCTTTCGGCCTTAATGGTGCCTCACCGGTCGCCTAATCCAAATACGGTTCTAAAGGAGGAAACGGTCGATGCGTCCAGTCCGCCGCGAGGTGGGGCGGCACAGATTGACGTCAGGCGCACTGACGCTGCTGATGGGCGCCTGGGTGTCGACCGTGGCATTTGCCCAGGACTTCGACCCAGGCAGTCTGGCGCAGGACGATCTGGCGCTGATCCAGGAGATGCTGGAGAGCGAACGGTCGCACGTTCGGCGCAGCCTGCCGGTCAGCGAACAGGTCGTGACGATCGTGCGAACCGAGACCCAGCCCCGCATTTGCCGCCATTTCGTATTGCAGTCGCTGGCTGGCGACCAGCAACGCGGGGTCGGTTGTCGGGTCGGCACCGGCCAATGGCAACTGGCGGCCGCCATCGGCACCGTCGCGCAGGCGCCGGTGATCACGCCACCCGCCCCGACGGCTGACAACGCCGTAGCGCCCCGGATCACGACTGTTCTGAGACCGGTCGAAGCCGCGCCGGACGAACCGGCCGCAGCCCCAATCGTCAGTTCGCCTGTTGCCACAACCGGCGTGCCTTTGCCGAGCCGTCGGCCAACGGCCGAAACCGAGCAGACGCCGGTCGCGACTGTAGAGGACGCGGATACCGTCCCAGTTGCGGTGCCAGCCGCCCTGGCGACGGTCCCGTTGCCGGTGCCACGCCCAACCGAGCGCTCAACCGGGCCGGTTGCGGCTGACGGTGCAGAGGCCGAGAGCGCAGTCCTTGAAGTGCCAGAGGCGGACATTGCCGAAGCGCCGGAGGCTGCCATCATCGCGCGCGAGAGCCTGGAATTCGACGAGACCGGCACGGCAGCGGAGGTGGCGCAGGGCGATACCGACCTCTCGGAAGACCGCCCGGAACCTGAGCGCAGCAGCGCCCCGGCGCCGATCGAACCGCCGGTCCCTGCACTGCGCCCATAGCCGGCGAGACTACCCCGGGCCGCCGCCCTTGCGGTTGGAAAAGAACTCCCCGGCAAAGTGCCGAAAGATAAAAACGTAGTTGCCGATCAAGGCGAGCCCCGAAAGACCGGCAA
>JBCBSH010000339.1:0-2787 GCA_039819285.1 Pseudomonadota bacterium | reverse complement strand
AATGGAAGCCGGCTACGTGCCCAGCCTGCGACGCGATAGGCCCTCAATAGGCACTATCTTCAAGGAGTTGGGGTACGTAGCCGGCTTCCATTTGATCGTAGACGCCGTTCACCTGCGGCGGCTGTCCGGAGAACATCACGCCGCGGGAAGGCGTGCACATGGCAGCGCCGATATAGTGGTTCTCGAGCGTCGTCCCTCTGCGTTTGAGCTCGTCCCGCGCGGGCAGCGCATAGCCCTCCGCCGGCCGCAGATGATAGGCCTCTTCGTCGGTGATGATGAGGATCACATTGTAGGGCGCTGCGGCTGCCGCACCTTGGCTTGGCGCCTGCTCTGAGGCCTGATCGGCCGTGTCATCCTGGGCTCCGGCCGCCTTCAATCCAAGGCCGGGAATCGTCGCTGCAATGGTTGTCGCACCCAACAAGCTTCGACGGCTGATACCGTCTTTGTCCTTACCATCGGAATCCGCCATTTCAACTGCCTCCTGCTTTGAACAAGCTCTTCTATCCCGCCCCGGGCAAGCAAGCTCCCCCTCTACCAACAGCGCTTAACGGCCATCACTTCTCTATCGGCGATTTAGTCAAACTCGAGATGGAGGACGCGGCAGAATCTCACCAGCCTGTTATATCATATCAATTTCGGCAGCAACCCAAATACGAACCAACTCTCTTGCAATGATGGCGGGCAGCCAAGACTTAGCCCACCAACCCGTATTGCTTCGCCTTGTTGTGCAAGAACGGAACGCCTTCGGCCATAACCTGTTCCGCGCTGTCGGCGACCGGGCGCCAGACCGACAGGGCGGCGGCAATCTCCGGCGGCAGGTTGATGAAGCTTTCCACGACCATGCCGCCTTGGAAGCCGATCGCGGCCATGGCGCCGAATATCTCGTCCCAGGGCACAGTGCCGGTGCCCGGCACGCCGCGATGGCTTTCCGATAGGTGGATGTATTTCAGCCGCTCGCCGGCGGCGATGATGCCGTTGGCGACACCGTTCTCCTCGATGTTCATGTGGTAGGTGTCGAGATGGACAAAGACGTGCGGCTGGCCGACACGCTCGATCAACCGCACGGTTTGCTCAGCCGTGTTCAGCAAGTGCGTCTCGTATCGGTTGACCGCTTCCAGGCCCAGCTCGATGCCGCGCGCGGCGGCATGGGTCGCGGCGGCGTCGATTGCCTTGGCGACGTTGTCCAGTTCCGCCTCGGTCGGCGGTTCGTTGGTGCGCTCGCCCAACAGGCCGTAGGTCACGCCGCACAGTGCCACGCCGCCCAGATCGGCCGTCTTGTCGATGGCGAGCGTTAGGAACTCCACCGCCTTGTCCGGATAACGGCTGGCCCGCACCTCTCCCGGCAGGGTCAGCGAGCAGACCGGCGTAATGCCCGTGTTTCCGAACAGGCCCCTGGTGTGCTCGGCGTCGACCGAGGCCGGGGCCAGAAGCGCGATCTCCAGAATGTCGAGCTTGTGCCGTTTGGCCTCGTCGATCGCGTGGGCGGCCAGCTCCGGCGTCCAGCTCGGACCCCAAAGGCTGGAATGAACGCCAAATCCGTGTCTCATCGGGCGGTTTCCTTCGTTGTTTGGCTTCTCGGCGGTGCTCGAGGCGACGCCGAAGCGGCTGATGTGCGGGCGGCGCGCCATCGGCCCAGGCCCCAGCGCACGACCATCACGGCGATCAGAAAGGCGCCCCAAAGGCCGGTGGCCAGATGCTGGTTGGCGCCCATCAGGTTCAGGCCGGACGAGATCGCCTGCAGGATGATCAGGGCAAGCACGACCGACACCGTGCGGCCGAAACCGCCGAATGGGTCGACGCCGCCCAGGAAGCAGGCCAGCACGGTGATCAAGAGATAGGCCTCGCCATGGCCGATGCGCACCGAGTTGAAGCGCGAGAGCATGATGATGCCGGCAACCGCCGCGATCACGCCTGACAGTGAATAGACCAGGGTCAACGACAGCTTGGTATTGATGCCCGAATAGCGCGTCGCCTCGATGTTCGAGCCCAGCATGTGGGTGGCGAAGCCGAGCCGCGTGCGCGTCAGCACGATATGGACCGCGAAGGCCACGATGACGAAGATGATCAGCGGAACGGGTATCGCGGCGACGGTGCCGTGACCGAGCGTGGTCACGAACGCCGGAAAGCCGGAGATATCGCCGCCGCGCGTGATCAACTCGCCGACACCGCGCAGGAAAATCATCATGCTGAGCGAGACCAGGATCGGATGGGCGCCGAGAAAGGCGACGATCAGGCCCATCACCGTTCCGATGACGAAGCCGGTCAGCAGCGCCAGGCCGACGCCAAGCGCAAAGGCGAACACGCCGGCATCGGGACCACCGAACGTTTGCAGCGTCCAGGCCAGCACAAGGGCGCAGATGTTGGCGCTGAAGGTTACCGCCAGGTTCAGGCCGCCTGACAGGATCGGGATCAACATCGCCAGGGTCAGCAGGCCCAGTTCCGGCAACTGAAACGCCATCGATTGGAATGTGCCCAGGGTCAGAAAGCGCGGCGTCGTCACGCCGAAGGCCACAAGCACAAGCGCCAGCACGGCCGCGAGCCCGACGATTTCGGCCTGGCGACCGTCGAGGATACGGCCCAGCCTGTCCCAACCCTCCCTCATGACCGCATCCGACGGTGTTGCGCCAAAAGGCCGCTGGATTGCAGGTTGGTGGCGATGATCGCCACCAAGATGACCAGGCCGATCACCATCTGAAATGCGTAAGGCGTGACGCCAAGCAGGTTGAGGCCATTGCTGGTGATGGTGATCAGGGCCACGCCCAACACCGCACCCAGCACGGTGCCGCG
>JBCBSH010000338.1:0-2794 GCA_039819285.1 Pseudomonadota bacterium | reverse complement strand
GGCACGCCCTCGGGAATGCGGCCGAGCACGTTGGACATCTGCTCAAACGAGCCCTGAAGCGTGTTGGACGTATCGATCAGGATGATGTGGTCCTCGGGAAAACCCTCGGCGACCGACTGGAAACCGGCGATCTGGCCGCCGGTACGCATGGCCGGGATGGCGCCGGACTGCGGCAGTTCGCCGACGACGAAATAGCCTTCATTGACCTGGTCCGCGCCCCATTCGGCGATCGCGGCCTGGGCCAGGTAGGCACCGCCCATGAAGCCCGATCGAGGGTTGTTGGCGCCGAAGAAGGTGGCGCCGGGCATCGGGATGTCGATGGCGATCACGCCGATACCGGCCTGGTCGAACTCGTTCATGACGGTCGGGCCGAAATTGACGTCGGTCTGGAACTCGATCACCGAGTCGACGTCGCGCCGCACGAAGCTCTGGGCGTTTGCCAGCGCCGTCGGGCCATCCAGCCGATTGTCTGCGATGACCAGCTCGACGCCCGCCGAATCCGCATTGTCCACAATGCCGTTTTCGACCAACACGCCGAAGGCGATGTCGCGCTGCAGATTGGCGAAGGCCAGCACGAACTGCTCGCCATTGTTCGGCGGCGACGCGGCCTCCGCATCCGCAACCATGGCGGCCAATTGGTCGGCCGACATCATTGAGCCGTCATGGCTGGACGGGTCAAAACCATGGAAATCCTGGGCATTGGCCATGCCGGCCAACAGCACGGCGACGGCGGCGGCCGTCCCGAAGGTCACGCGCTTCATGGGATCCTCTCCTTGTTCTTGGGCGTGTCGGCCCATTTGCAAACTTATATAATTGGCCTTACCATTTAACGATGTTGACCAATCAAAGGCAAGCCCCCAGGCGTATGGCGGGCCAAGGTCATTGCAAGGGGCGCCGCCGATGAAGCTCGTGAAGATCGAACCGATCGTGCTGCGCTATCCGGAGCCGAACGATTTCAACAATCTACGGCACACGGTTCTGGTGCGGGTCACCGCCGGGGACGGCACGGAGGGCTGGGGCGAGGCCATCGCCATGTGGCCGGAGGCGTGCAAGGCGGTCGCCCGTCTCATCGAGGATGGGCTGGCAGATGTGGTGCTCGGGATAGACATCGCGGAACCCTCGGACGCCTGGCAGGCGCTGAAGCGTCACACCTGGTGGTATGGCGAGGGCGGCCTGGCCACCATGGCCCTGTCGGCCATCGACATGGCCGTCTGGGATTGCGTCGGCAAATCCACGGGCCGTTCGCTCAGCGACATGCTGGGCGGGCGCGTTCGAGAGACGCTGCCGGCGATCGCCAGCCTGCACGTCAACCATCCGACGATCGACGAAAGCGTCTCGGCCGTCGCCGGCTACGTCGCGTCCGGGTTTCGCGGCGCCAAGCTGGGGTTCGGTAAGAAAGGCCGGTCAAAGGTCGGCCAGGACCCGGCCTATGACGTCGACTTCGTTAAGGCCATGCGCGCCGGCATGGGCCCGGCGGCCTGGCTGATGATCGATATCGGTAATGGCGTGCGTTGGGACGTTGATACCGCGATCTGGGCGACCTCGCGCATGGCGGAATACGATATCTCCTGGATCGAAGAGCCGCTGCACCCGGACGATTGGGCTGGCCTGGCTGCCCTGAAGCAGGCGGTCACCACGCGCATCGCGACGGGCGAACGCGAATGGACCGTCGCCGCCTATGACCGGCTGATCGGGACCGGCTCTGTCGATGTGGTTGGCGTCGATCCGGCGCGGGCGGAGGGCATCTCCGGCTTTCAGCGGATCGCGAAACGGGTTGAGACGGCTGACAAGGCGATCAATGCTCATGCCTGGAGTACGGCGATCACCAGCGCCGCCAGCCTGCACCTGTCCGCCGCAACCTCAGCCGCGGAAGTCTTCGAACTCAAACCGATCGAAAACCCGATGCAGCATGAGCTGGTCGAAACTCCCATCTGGCACGAGTACGGAGAGGTGCGGGTGCCGGACGGTCCGGGACTCGGTGTTGTTCCGCTGGAAGCCGTGATCCAGCGCTACCGATTGCCGCACTAAAGGGTAAGGCGTCAGGCGATCTTGCGCAGCAGATAGGCGGGCGGCTTGAAGTCGCGCAGCAGCTTGGAGAGGTCGTCTTCCTCGACCATTTTGGCCGCGTCTGCCGGTTTGACCATGCGGGCCTCGCGCTCGCCCTTTTCCGGCCAGCTATGCACTTGCTTGGTCACGAGAAAGGGGAAGACAGCAACCTTGCAGGGAATCGACGAGCCATCTTCGAGAAGTTTGAGGTATCGATAGTTTCCCAGCGATCGTCGACCGGCGATACCCATCAGCCCAGCCTCTTCGTAGGCTTCGCGCGCAGCCTGCTTGGGCGGTGAGCGGGCCGGGTCCGGCCAGCCCTTTGGAATAATCCAGCGGCCCGTGGCGCGACTGGTGATGAGGATAATCTTGAACCGCTTTTTGAATGGGACGAAGGGGAGCGCGGCAACCTGATCTCTTGGCTTCATGATCGCGACTATGCCCTCACCGCGCACAAGCCACAACGGGCTGGCCAGACATGCTGGTGCGCGTTGACCAGCCCATGCGAACGGTGCCAGTTTAGCCAGGCTGGCCCGTGGCTTTGGAAAGGCCCATGAAGATTCTGCTTCTGGCGGATCTGCATTACGATTTGAAAAAGTTCGACTGGGTGGCGCACTTAGCCAGCCATTTCGATGTCGTGGTCATCGCCGGCGACCATCTGGATTTAGCATCGATCGTCGACCGCCCGGCGCAGGCGGTGGTCGTCCAGAAATACTTCCGCCGTATTCAACAGCAGACCGAACTGCTT
>JBCBSH010000337.1:0-2811 GCA_039819285.1 Pseudomonadota bacterium | reverse complement strand
CGATCGGGACGATGGGAATGCCGGCCTCCAAATAGGGCACGTCATGGTGAACCGGTCCTGGCTGGCGAACTCGGCATAGCCGATCGTCGACAGCAGCAGACCGAGGAACGCCACGATCAGGCCGCGCGTGACCGAGGTGCCCACCAAGGAGGCGGCAAGCATCAGCCCGAACAGCGAGGTCATGAAGAACTCCGGCGAGGCGAAATTGTCGATCACCCCGCGCAAGACGGGCAGGAACAGGATGATGACGAAGACCGATACCAGCGTGCCCCAGACGCTTGCGAAATAGGACGCGCTCAACGCCCGCCCGGCTTCGCCGCGCTTGGCCATGGGGTAGCCGTCGAGATAGGTCGCCTGGGCAGCGGACGTGCCGGGCACGCCGATCAAGACCGCCGGGATCGCGTCGGTCTGGGTGGTGACCGCATACATGCCCAACAGAAAGGCGATGGCGATCTCGGGCGGCTGGGTGATGGCGATCGGCAACAGCAGGCTCATGCCGGTGAGGCCGCTGAGCCCAGGGATGAGACCGAAGACCATGCCGAGCGAGATGCCCAGCATCATGAACAGAAACGTGCGCCAGTGGAACAGCAGCAGGAAACCGTCGGCGCTTGCACTCAAGACATCCAGCATGCGGTGCGTTTCTCCCCCAGCCCCTTTTGGCCTTTCATTGGCGGCACGCCCAGCGCATCGGTCGATGCCAGCACGGCGCCTGATTTTGGCCCAATCGATCTCGCGCTATCCTAGCGGGCGGCGCGACGTCCGATCCCCGTTTTTCAGGTCTTGGCAGGCTACGCGCGCTGTGGCCGCCAGATTGTTCTTTCCCCAACAGTTCACGTGCCTCACCGTGTCTAGCCTTGGCCTGCTGCCGAAAAGGACCCCAGAATGACCCCACCCGATGCTGACGCCTCCAGGCATGATCCCCTTGGCGTCGGCGGCGAAAACACGTCCGGCACGTTGCGCGATGCCGTGGCGGCGGACCGGCTTGGCCACGCGGTGCTGCACCCGACGGGCGATGTCGAAGCCGGCAGTTGGCAGAGCTTCGACCTCATTTACACCGCCGGTCCTTACGGCATCGACGACAGCGGTTCGCTGCGCATCTGCTTCCGGTTCGCGTCCGATCAGTCGCCGCCGCAATTTTCCGACCCGGCCGGTGCCAATTTCACCGAAATCTCCGCATCGAACGGCGCGGTCCTGGAATACTGGTTCGACCCCAAGGGCAATGTCCGGCCGTGGGACCGGACCCTCTATATCAAGGTCGTGAAGGGCTATCTGCTGCCCCGCGACACGATCACCATTCGGTTCGGCGTGCGCGACCATGGCGGGCCGGGAATGCGGATGCAGACCTTCTGCGAAGACCCGTTCGAGTTCCGTGTGTTGGTCGACCCGATCGCCACCTTCAACTATCAGCCGGTGCCGGACCAACCCAAGATCGCAATCGTGCCCGGCCCCCCGGTGCGCTATGTCGCCACGCTGCCCACGGGCGCGAGGCCCGGCCAGCCCTTTGCCCTGCATTTGAAGGGCGAGGATGTGTGGGGTAACCCCTCGGACAAGTGCGAGGCCACCTTCACGCTGCGTGCCTCCAGGCCGGTCCAAGGGCTGCCCGATATCGTGAGCTTTGCGCCCGGCAGCCGCTTTTTGAGGCTCGACGGTTTGACGGTCGAAGCCCCCGGCGTGGTCGAGATCGCGCTTGTTGCCGAGGACGGTGTGGAGGCAGCCCGGTCCAACCCGCTTGAAGTCGAGGCGGACATGGATCTGATGCCGTTTTGGGCCGATCTGCACGGGCAATCGGCGGAAACCATCGGCACGGGTTCCGCCCGTGCCTATTTTGCCTTCGCCCGCGACCTGGCGCCTGTCGACGCGATTTCCCACCAGGGCAACGACTTTCAGATCACCAACGAGTTTTGGGCCCATCTCGATCGATTGACGGACGCGTTCGAAGTGCCGGGCAGGTTTCTCGCCATCCCCGGCTACGAATGGTCCGGAAACACGGGGCTTGGCGGCGACCGCAATGTCTATTTTCCGGAAACCGGGCGACAGATACGGCGCTCGTCGCATGCGCTGGTCCCCGATCTGAGCGACGTGGACACCGATGCAACCACGGCCGGCGACCTGTTCGAGGCCTTTGCCGAGGCCGGCGAGTGGGACGTGGTGTGCTACGCCCATTGCGGCGGCCGCTACGCCGATATCGCGGTCGCCCATGACGGGCGGTTCGAGAAATCGGTGGAGGTGCATTCAAGCTGGGGCACGTTTGAGTGGTTGCTGCATGACGCCTTCGATCTCGGCTTTCGTGTCGGCGTTGTGGCCAATTCCGACGGCCATAAGGGCCGGCCCGGCGCCTCGTATCCGGGTGCGGGCAAGTTTGGCGCCATCGGCGGGCTGACCTGTCTGCTGATGCCCGAACTGACGCGTTCCGCGCTGTTCGACTGTCTGCGCAAGCGGCGCCACTACGGCTCGACCGGCGGCCCGACGGGGCGGCCGATCATTGGGCTGGAGGCTCGGTTTTCCGAACCGGCCGACATCTATGACGACGATCCGGCCCTGGGCCCGTCTGATCCCGTTCGCGGCCAGCGCGCCTTGATGGGCCACATCGTGCATCTCAGGTCCGGCACGGCGGAGCTGCACGCGCGCCTGCGCACCGCAAGCCCGATCGAGCGCGTTGACGTGTTCAACGGCAAGGCCCTGATCGCAACCCAACGACCCCATGCGGTTGACCCGTCCTCGCGCCGCGTCCGCATTGAATGGGAAGGGGCGGAGTATCGTGGCCGCTTTCGGCAGGTCGTGTGGGACGGCTCGGCGACGGTAACCGACAAC
>JBCBSH010000336.1:0-2947 GCA_039819285.1 Pseudomonadota bacterium | reverse complement strand
GATCGTGCGCATCGCGGCGACGCTGTCGGCGGCCTCTAGCGGCGCCTTGGACCGGCCGATTTTGGAACTATGACGGCAGCGAGATCCCCTGGTAGGAGGGCCGACCCATGGCGGGACCCATCACCTTCTATTTCGATATCGCCAGCCCTTACGCCTATCTGGCGTCCCAGCGGATCGATGGCATCGCCGCCCGCCACGGCCGCACGGTGGACTGGCGCGCCATCCTGCTGGGGCCGGCCATGAAGCTGAATGGCGGCCGGCCCGTCAATGTGACGCCCATGCGCGCGGCCTATGCACGCGAGGATCTGGCACGGCTGGCCAGGATCTGGGGCATCGCCTATGTCGAGCCGCCAAACCTGCCGATCTTTGCGCTGCGCCCGTCGCGTGCCTTCTATTGGGCGCTGGATGCGGAAGGGCCTGAGGCCGCGCGTCGTATGGCCCAGGCCCTGTTCAATGCCCATTTCGGCCGTGGCGAGGACATCCAGGAAGAAGGGCAGACGCTCGACGTTGCCGAGGCGGCCGGCTTTGATCGGTCCGCCCTGGCAGCGGGCCTGAACGATCAGCGGATCAAGGATCGTCTGCGCGCGGAAACCGATGCCTCCTTGGCGCGCGGTGTCTTCGGCGCCCCGTGGGTGATCGCGGACGGCCGCAACTATTGGGGTGCGGACCGGCTCGACATTCTGGATCGCGTTCTGGCCGAAGGCGGCTGACGAGCGAGCCGGCGCCCAAGCTCGACAAGGGGAATACGATGATCACATTGATCGAAGAGGGCCTGCCCGATGACGTCGTCGGTGTTCATGTCAGCGGTACGCTGACCCGCGAAGACTACGCCTCGGTGTTTGTGCCTGCGGTCGAGCACGTGCTGGAAACCCAAAAGAAGGTCTCGGTCCTGACGGTTTTCGAGGACGACGTCGATCTGTCGGCTGGCTCGGTTCTGGAAGACACCTATTTCGGCACGCGGCACCTGTTCGCCTGGGGCCGGATGGCGATGGTCAGCGACTCCGACTTCATGCGCCGGGCCACGGGCCTCATGTTCCCGCTGCTGCCGTTCAAGGCTAGGCTGTTCCCCACTGAGGAGTTGGATGCCGCCATATCCTGGGTCTCATCTCAGGATTAGCTTTGGTTGCCGCCGGATGTCGAACGAGGAGGGAAAGGATGATCAAAGGCGTACACACGATGTTCTATTCGTCTCAAGCTGCGGAACTGCGCGCCTTCCTGCGCGACAAGATCGGTCTGCCGGCCACCGATGTGGGTGAGGGCTGGCTGATTTTCGACGCGCCCGAGGCCGACATGGGCTGCCACCCGACCGATTTCGAAGGCAGCCCGCCATCGGGCACGCATGCGATCTCGTTCTATTGTGATGACATCGACACCACGGTGGGCGAACTGCGCGAGCGGGGGGTCGAGTTCGTCGGTGACATCACCGATGTCGGCTATGGCCGCGCGATCCGCTTCAAGGTGCCTGGCGGCTTCGACCTGGAGCTCTATCAGCCGCACTACAGCAAGGGCTAGGCCCCTCCTGCGCGTACTCGGTGGTGCCGGGGCGACGACAAGGATACCCCTGAACCCAAACCGCCATGCCTCGGCCACGTTTGCGGCCAAATTCCCGCTTATGACGTGTCTTGCGTCCCGACCAATCGGGATACGTGTGACATCAGCCCGACACCTCTGCCGTTGGGCCTAATGAGCTGGAGACACTTGCATGCGGATGAGATTTGCCCAAATCGGCGCGCTGGGCTTGGCAATGACGGTGCTGGCCGCCTGCCAGACCACGCCGGGCCAGGAGCGCGGTGCGATTACGGGCGGTGCGATCGGCACCGGCATCGGCCTGGTTACCGGCGGCACATTTGCTCAAGTGGTCGGCGCCGGCCTGATCGGCGGCGGCTCCGGCTTCATCCTGGGCGACCTGTTCGAATAGCGTCGCGGGTCAAAGGACGGGGATCGTTTGACCAAAGCCCGGCTGGCCTGAAGCGTCCGTCGCCTCGACACACTCCTCGGCGGTGGGTTCCGGCGTTTCCGCGATAAAGACGCGGGGCGCGCCATACCAGGTTTCGTCCTCTGGGTGGGCGAGGCCATGCACGAGGATGCGCACGAACTGCCCGCGCGGGTTGGGCCAGGGTGAGCCGGCGGAAATGAGCATCTTGAAGCCGACCATCTCGCAATTGCTGATCAGCGTGTACGACGTCTGCTCGATCCGGTCGTAGATCCAAGGTTCCAGGACGTCGACGATTGCCGCGCCCTCGCTGGCGGGTGTCGCCTCGGAGAACGAGACCTCGCAGTGGTGCAGGCCGTTCCGTTCGCCATAGGCGATCAGCAGGCGCGGGTCGTCCATGACGAAAGCGGGCTCGAAGGTCGGCCCGATGAAGTTGTGGTCCGGGTTCTCGCGGTCATATACCTCCAGACCGGTAAGGTCGGGCGCCCGGGCGTTTTCGATCGCCGGCAGACAGGTGTTCTCCACGAGATCGAAGAACGCGTCGGTGAGTGTCTGGGCTGTGGCTGCAGTCCAGGCAAGCGTGCCGGCAAGCGCCGCAAACGCGATCATCGTGCTGGGTAGCTTCATCGTGAGCAGACTCGAGCTTCCGTTGTCATAGCGGCCCGTCAAGCGCCGGCCCGGCTTATGATGGTTCGCATCATCTCTACGTCAAAGCCGCTGGCCGGACCGGCCAATCTTTGGGCACCTGATGCGCAATTGTCCAATTCGCAGGCAACAACCCATCCGGCCAAGTCCCTCGGGTCTGGCGCGGGCCTCTTGGCACGCTGCTTGCTTCTCTTGGTGACATGCAGGGCATCTAGGGTTCCGGCCGCGATCGCGGCGCTGGTCCGAGAGGTGCCGCCCGCGCTCATTCAGGCACGGGTACACGGAGGGACAAAATCCCGGGAGGGCACTGCGCCGGTTCAGCCGCGCCCCTCGTTTCGTCGCGGCTGGTCCGATCCGACGAAACAGATG
>JBCBSH010000335.1:0-2949 GCA_039819285.1 Pseudomonadota bacterium | reverse complement strand
GTCCCCCGGCAGCCGCGCACCTTCCATCGCGGTGATGGTCGCCAAGAGTTCCCGCACGCGCCCGAGGTAGCCTGACCCCTCGTCGGGGCGGATGGCGATCAGCGTTTGCCCCACCCGCGGCGCCGGGCCGTCTGCGGTGAAGAAAGACCCTGCCTCGTTGCTGAACGCGCTGCCGGTGAACGCGGCGGCCAAAAGCTCGACCATCAAGGCCAACGCGGTGCCTTTTCCGTCCCCGATGGGCAGCATGGTTCCGTCCAGCGCTGCGGCGGGATCGGTCGTCGGCGCGCCTTGGGCATCAAGGGCCCACCCCTCGGGGATGTCGGTCCCAGCCTTTTTGGCCGCCATCACCTTGCCCCGCGCCACTTTCGACAGCGACAGGTCGATCACCAGCGGCGCACCTTCGGCCTGCGGGCTCGCAAATGCGATGGGGTTTGTTCCGAAAAGCGGCGTGCTGGCACCCCAGGGCGCAATCGCCTTCGGGGCATTGGCCAGCATGATCCCGATCAGACCGGCCTTTGCCAGCCGCTCGACCTGCACCGAGAGGGCGCCGCAATGGTGCGAATTGCCGACCGCCATGACCGCGATGCCCATCTCTTGGGCGACCGGAATACCGGCGGCGATCGCCGCATCAAGCGCGGGGTAGGCAAAGCCCCGATCCGCGTCGATGAAGAGCGAGGCTGGCCCGCGCGGCGTCACCGCGATCCGGGCCCCGGCATTGATCTTGCCGCTTTCAACCTGGGCGATGTAGTCGTCAAGGCGTGAGAAGCCGTGCCCCACCTGGCCCTCGGCTTCCGCGGCAACCAGCGCCCGCGCCACCGACTGCGCCGCCGCCGGTGGCACGCCTTTGTTCTCAAGAGCCGTTGTCAGCAGCTCTTCTGCGGCGCGGATCGGAATGCGTTCGGGCTTTGGCATGGGCATGGCTGTGTCGGGGCGATGGCGCGGGCCCGCCCCTCTCTCCTTCAGGCGCTTCTGTATAGTTTTGTCATGGAGAACTCTCTGTGACCGAGGGCTTCTGCGGCGGTGTTTCTGCCGTTAGCGGTGCGTCGGATCATGTCGATGAGGGCGTCACCGGCCTCGTCGATGGTCATGTCGCGGCGCAGGATGCCTGAGACGTCGACATCGACATGTTCGCCCATGGTGCGCACGGTGCGGGGGTTTGCGGTGATCTTGATGACGGGGACGATGGGGTTGCCGACGACATTGCCCTGCCCGGTGGGGAAGGTGTGGATGACGGCGCCGCCGGCGGCCATCAGTGTCACGCATTCGGCGGCGGCCGAGGAGCTGTCCATGAAGTAGAGCCCGGCGCCCGATTGCGGGGCTTCGGCGGGGTCGAGGATGTCGATGTATTGCGAGGTGCGGCCGATCTTTTCGAGATTGCCCAGGGCCTTTTCCTCGATCGTGGTCAGCCCGCCCTCGATATTGCCCTTGGTGGGCTGGCTGTCGGAGAGGTCATCGGTCTGGTGGGCAAAGATCACCTCGTCCTGATAGGCCTGCCACATCTTGTACCAGCGCGCCCCGACCTCTTCGTTGATCGCGCGCTTCTGACAGATGTGCTCGGCGCCGGTGATCTCGGAGGTCTCGCCAAAAAAGCCGGTGATGCCCTCGGGCAGAAGCTTGTCGTACATATTGCCCACCGTGGGGCAGGAGCCGAGCCCGGTGGTGGTGTCGCTCTCACCGCATTTGGTCGAGACCCAGAGCTCGGAGATGTTGCACTCTTCGCGCTGATACTCGGTGGTCTGGTGGACGAACTCCTTGGCCTTCCAGCTGGCGGCGCGGATCGTCTCAAAATCGCCGTTCTGCTCGATCGAGAACTCGGCCACCGGCTTGCCGGTCTCGCGGATGCCATCGGCGATGCGGCGCGTCCAGCCCGGCTCGATCCCGATCACCACGACGGCGGCGACATTGGGGTTGGCACCGGTGCCGATCATCGTGCGGAAGTGCAGCTCGAGATCTTCGCCGAACTGCAGCCGGCCATAGGCATGGGGGATCGCCAGCGTGCCCTTGACGTTGTTGGCGACCGCCTCGCAGGCGGCGTTCGAGATGTCGTCCACCGGCAGGATCACGACATGGTTGCGCACGCCCACCCGGCCGTTCTCGCGGCGGTAGGCTTTGACGGTCATATTGGCGTATTTCGAGGCCATGTTGGGGTTCCTTACCAGCGTTTCGTCTTGACGTTATGCGTGTGGACATGCCCGCCCTTGGGGATGTCGGCGATCACCTTGCCGATATCCTCGCCATATTTGATTGCGGTGTCGCCCGTGCTCAGATCCTCCAGCGCGATCTTGTGCCCGATCGGCACATCGGCCCCGGCGGTCAGGCGGAAGGTCGTGTTGTCATGGGTGATGCAGCACAGCATGTCGGTGCCCGCCGTCAGCCCCTCGACCACGACCACGCCGACATTGTCGGCGTCCTCATGGACCAGCAGGTGGGGGATCTCGTTCGGGATGGGTTTGGTCTCGGCCATGGGCGTCTCCGGTCAGTCGGGTTTGAGAATGATCTTGGGCGCGGCCACGCGGCCCGCGCGGATATCGGCAAAGGCCCGGGCGCCGTCGCTGAGCGCCCGCGTCTCGGCCCAGTCGAGCGGGCCAAGGCGCCCGTCAAAAAGCGCGGCACAGGTGTCGCGGAAGTCCTGGGCTGTATAGGTATAGGTGCCGATGAAGGTGATCTCCTGCAGCGTCATGCGCCGGATGTCGAGCCCGCCGGCATCCTCGCCAAGCCCGATATGGGCGATCACCCCGCCGGGGCTGGCCAGCGCCGAGGCGGCGGCGCGCGTGGCCCCGATCCCCACCGCATCGATCACCAGCGGGACCTGCGTTTGCGGGGCGTTGTCGATATCGATCCCGCAGGTCGTGGCCAGATAGGCGGCGCGGGCCGGGTTCGGCTCGGCCAGGGTGACCGTGTCGATCCCCATCGCCCGCAGCGCCAGCGCGGCCGCGAGCCCGATGGCGC
>JBCBSH010000334.1:0-2955 GCA_039819285.1 Pseudomonadota bacterium | reverse complement strand
CGTCAATTTCGAAAGCGGCAACCCGCTGACGGCCGATGACGTGGTCTACAGCTATGACCGGCTGATCGCGCTGGGCCAGGGCTTCTCGCACCTGTTCCGCGACCATGTCGCGTCGGTGGAGGCGGTGGACGACAACACCGTCCGCTTCACCTTGAATGCGCCTTACGCGCCGTTCCTGGCGGCGTTAACGCGGCTACAAATCGTCGACAGCCAGACGGCGATGGCCAACGAGCTTGAGGGCGACTATGGCGAGCGTGGCGATTACGCGCAGGCCTATCTGTCGGCCAACTCCGCCGGTACCGGCGCCTATACCGTCACCGACCACAACCCGCAGGAACTGACCCTGCTGGCCCGCAACGACGATTACTTCATCGACATCCCGGACGGCGCGCCCGATGAGGTGCGTCTGGTCTACGGGCTGGAGGGCGCGACGGTGCGCACGCTGATGTCGCGCGGCGAGCACGACATCTCGTCCCAATGGCTGGCGCCGGAAATCATCCGGGCGCTGGCGGACCGCGACGACATGCACCTGTTCACCGAAAGCGGCACGGGCGGCTTTTACATCAAGATGAACACCCAGCGAGCACCTTTGGACGATGTGCATTGCCGCCGGGCACTGGCCCACGCGCTGGACTATGACTCGGTCATCGCCCTGATCCAGATCACCGACGAGGTGGCGCAGGGCGTGCCGGCCAACGGCCCGCTGCCGGCCGGCATGCTGGGCGCCAACCCGGACCTGCCGGTGCCGACTCGCGACATGGAGGCGGCGATGGCCGAGTTGCAGCGATGCGGGTATGTGCCCGACGAGCACACGATCGAGATCTCGTGGGTGGCCGAGGTGCCCTTGGAGGAGCGCTTCGCGCTTTTGATGCAGGCCAACTTCCAAGAGCTGGGCTTTAACACCGAGGTGGTGCGAGTGCCATGGGCCTTGTTCACCGAGCGGGTGACCCAGGTCGACACCACGCCGCATATCGGCCAGGTCTATGTCCGCGCCACCACGCCGGACCCGGACGCGCTGATCTACAACATGTACCATTCCGACGTGGCCGGCACCTGGCAGTCCACGGAATGGCTGAACGATCCGGAGGTCGACGCCTTGCTGGAGGCCGGGCGCAGCACCATCGACCAGGACGAACGGGCGCAGATCTATCGCGACCTGGGCGCGCGGCTGGTTGAACTGCAGCCGACGATCTATGCCTTTGACACGCAGAGCGTCTATGTGGCGCGCGACACGGTCGAGGCCGAGACCCTGATGGGCGACGGCAGCAACTCCTACAGTCTGGACGGCGCGAACTTCATGTTCCGTCAGATGGACGTCCAGTAGGACCCTTCGGCAGGGGTGCCTCGAACTCGCGGGTTCGAGGCGCCCTGCCCATTGTTGCACACGCTCCCATGTCGTCGACCTTCTTCAAGACCATCGGCATCCGGCTGTGGACGTCGGCGCTGGTGCTGGTCGGCGTCTCGATCCTGATCTTTTGCATCGCGCGGGTGATCCCCGGCGACCCGGCGCGTATTGCGCTGGGGCCAAACGCGACACAGGAGCAGGTCGAACTGCTGCGCGAGCGGCTGCACCTGAACGAGTCCCTGCCGGTGCAGTATTTCGAGTTCGTGCGCGAGCTGTTGCAGGGCGACCTGGGCATGTCGCTCTACACCAACCGGCCCGTAACGACGGATATCGGTGACTTTCTGCCGGCGACGCTGGAACTGGTGGTGTTCGCCGGCATCCTTATGGTCATGGTCGGCATTCCGCTGGGGGTGCTGGCCGCGCGCTATCGCGACAAGCTGACCGACAATGTGGTGCGCCTCCTGTCCCTGTTAGGCGTGGTGACGCCCACCTTCGTCTGGGCGGTCTTCCTGATGCTGATCTTCGCCTTCTATTTGGAGATCCTGCCCGTGGCCGGGCGGCTTTCCCAAGGCGTCGATCCGCCGCCGGGCGTGACCGGTTTCTACACCATCGACGCCCTGCTGGCCGGGCAATGGTCGACCTTCGGAGACGCGTTCAGCCACATCATCCTGCCGGCAACGGCCCTGGCGCTGACCGGCATCGGCCAGACCGCGCGGCTGACCCGTGCCAGCGTGGCGGAGACCTACGACAAGCCTTATGTCGAGATGGCGCAGGCCTACGGCTTTTCTGACCGCCGGATCGCCAGCAAATACGCCCTGCGGCCGGCCATGATCCCCAGCCTGACCATCATGGGCCTCGACTTCGCCGCCATGCTGGGCGGTGCCTTTCTGGTCGAGGCGGTGTTCGCCTGGCCGGGGCTGGCGCGCTATGGCGTCGAGACGATCCTGCACAAGGATTTGAACGGCATCGTCGGCACGGTGCTGGTCATCTCGGCCTTCTTTCTGATCGTGAACATGCTGGTCGATATCGCGGTCGCCTGGCTGAACCCGCGCATCCGGCTGCAAAAGCGGTGGGCCGGCTGATGGTCGCGATCCTGCGGTCGGAGGGCTGGTACAAGTTCCGGCGCAACAAGCTGTCCATGGTCGGGCTGGGCCTTGTGACCCTGATCATCCTGCTGGCGGTGTTCGCCCCGCTGGTCGCCCCCTACCCGACCCATGCCGGCGCCTTTGTCGATTTCGTCAATGCCAGCCAGCCGCCTTCCGCCACCAACTGGTTCGGCACCGACCTGATCGGCCGGGACATTTTGAGCCGAATCTTCTTCGGCTATCAGGTTTCGCTGGTGCTGTCCGTCGTCGTGCTGGTGATCGCGGTGCCGATCGGCGTCGGCCTGGGGCTGGTGGCCGGCTATTTCGGCGGCTGGATCGACTATCTGATCATGCGGATCACGGACGTCTTCCTGTCGATCCCGCCGCTGGTTCTGGCCATGGCCATCATGGGCTTTCTCGAGCCGACCCTGATGAACGCCATGATGGCGGTCGCCGTCATGTGGTGGCCTTGGTATGCGCGGCTGGCCTACAACCTTTCGCGCTCCGAAAGCCATGAGGGCTATG
>JBCBSH010000333.1:0-2961 GCA_039819285.1 Pseudomonadota bacterium | reverse complement strand
CACAAAGATCGGAACAGATCAGCAGGTCCGCCCGCCCGCGCAACTGCATTGGCTCGCCGGGGCTCTCCGGCCGCAAATACAACGGATAGACCACCTCGGTCTCGTAGCCGAACGTATCCAAGCCAAACAGGGAGAACCGGTGCGGCGCGGGATAGAGAAACTCCGTCTCGGCAAGATTGTAGGACTGCGTCAGATCCAGCGATGGCGGCAGACCGGCATCACCCGGCGATCGCCAATAGGTCTTCCAGCCATCCGGCAAAAGCACGTGGAGGCCGGCGGGCACCTGATCCAGATCGCCTGTCGCATCGACGGACGTGATCAGCCGCATTTCAACCACGACGTCGGGCGCGAGTTCCGCGCGCTGCCAATCGCCTTCGGCCGCGGTCGCCGACGCAAGGGGCGCCAACAGCGCCGCCAGCAGGGCAAACCATCGCAGCATTCTCATACCCTTGCCGATTTGTTCTCGCTCCGCCCCTATATAGATAGATCGTCAGGGCGATCGTGTCACAATCGCGTCACCCAGGCGTGCCCGCCTGCGCTATTATGGCACGGGCGCCCCGGCGTAATCAGGAGTTGTCATGGCTGAGTCCGAAGCCGACCAGGAAAAACAGCAAGGCTATCTTACCGGCCAGCTATTGATCGCGATGCCGACCATGGGCGACCAGCGCTTTGAGCGCGCGGTGATCTATGTCTGCGCGCATTCATCGGACGGCGCCATGGGTTTGGTGGTCAACAAGGGCCTGCCCTCCGTCGACTCCGGCGAACTGCTGGACCAATTGGGCATCGAACAGTCGGAGCGGCCGGAATCGCTGCGCATTCAGTTTGGCGGGCCCGTCGAATCAGGCCGTGGCTTCGTCCTGCACACAACGGATTTCGAGGAAGAAGGCACGCTCGTCGTCGATCGCAATGATCAGGGTGGCGTGGCCATGACGGCGACGCTCGACATTCTGCGCGCCATCGCGCGTGGTGACGGTCCTGGACGTCATATCCTAGTGCTCGGTTATGCCGGCTGGGGGCCGGGACAGCTGGATGGCGAAATTCAGGACAATGGCTGGCTGTCCGTGCCGTCCGATCAGGCGATCCTGTTCGACGAGGATTTGTCGACCAAATGGGAACGGGCTATCGCCAAGCTGGGCTTCAGCCCGCACATGCTGTCAACGGACGCCGGACACGCCTGACGGTTCGGGGTAGAGCGCCTCGAAGCCCTCGCGCGCCATGCCAAACAGGATGTGGTCGCGCCAAGAGCCGTTGATCCTGAGATAGGCCTTAGCGAAACCCTCTTCAGTGAAGCCGACGCGCAGCAGCAGCCGGCGGCTGGCCTCATTGTTCGGCAAGCAGGCGGCCTCGATGCGGTGCAGGCCAAGCTGGCGAAACCCGAACCCGAGAACCGATTTCGCTGCCTCCGACATATATCCGCGCCGGGTGAACGCCTCGCCGACCCAATAGCCCATCGAGGCCATCTGGGCGACACCGCGGCGGACCGCGCTTAAGGTCACGCCGCCGACCAACTGATCGTCGGCCCGCGAAAACACCAGCAGCGAATAGCCCCGATCGGCCTTCCAGTCCGCCAATTGTCGGCGCAAGCGCCGAACGAAGGTGCGTCGGCTGAAGGCGTCGGCCGGCCAGGTCGGTTCCCACGGCGTCAGAAACTCCCGATTGGCGCGGCGCAGGGCAGCCCAGGCCTTCCAGTCCTTCGGCCGGGCATGGCGGATGTAAAGCCGGTTGGTTTCCAGCCGGACCGCCGGAAATGTGTTGCGGCCGAGCGTCGGACGCAGCAGGCCAAGGACCCTGTCCGTGGCCTCCGGTCCAATCAGGTCAGCCCAGTCGCGCCGCGATCCGATCATAGGATTCCAGCTTTCCAACTTGTCCCAGCGCCGCCAATGTCGGACGACCAGTGAACAATCGCTGGGCCGCATTTGCAACCGCTTGCGCGTCAACAGCATCGATCTTGGCAACGGTCTCGGCGACCGGCAGCGGCCGGTTGAAAATCAGCATCTGGTTGCCGAGCTGTTCGCAACGCCCGGAGGTGGATTCCAGCCCCATCAACTGGCTCGCCTTCAACTGCGCGCGGGCACGCGCGACCTCATCGTCGGAGACCGTGTCAGCGACCTTGCTGATCTCGTCACACAGGACTGGGATCAGTTCGGCGGTCTCGTCGTCGCCGGTGCCGGCATAGATGCCGAACAGGCCGCCATCGCTGTAGGCACTGGTGAAACTGTAGACCGAGTAGACCAGACCGCGCTTTTCTCGAATCTCCTGAAACAATCGCGACGACATGCCCCCGCCCAGCAACATCGACAGGACCGAGGTCGCGTAGAACTCCGGGTCATGGTAGCTGATGCCCGGGAAACCGAGCAGCATGTGCAACTGCTCCAGATCGCGGTCCTGCCGGAACTCGCCGCCTTCATAGGCGGCCGGCGATGTCGCCTGCTGGTCGCACGGTTCCAGATCCGCAAACAGCGTATCGGCGCGCTCGACCAGCCAGTCATGATCGACATTGCCGGCGGCGACCAGGACCATGGCGTCGGCGCCATAATGGCCGCCGCGATAGCGGGCGACATCGGCCCGATCGAGGTGGCCGACCACATCCGTCGTGCCCAGAACCGGCCGACCGATCGGCTGATCGGGGAAGGCTGCAGCCTGGAAATGGTCGAACACCACGTCATCGGGCGTATCGTGCGCCTGCCCGATTTCTTGGATCACCACCTCGCGCTCGCGTTTCAGCTCTGTCTCGTCCAGCGTGGCGTGCTGCAGCAGGTCGGCGACCATGTCCAAGGCAAGCTCGGCGTCGTCCTTCAGGACCTTGGCGTAATACGCGGTCGTTTCGCGGCTGGTATAGGCATTCAGGTGCCCGCCAACGGCCTCGATCTCCTCGGCGATCTGTTGGAGCATATGGTCTTCAAGGGCACAAGGCGCCGCAACGCCCAGCAGATCGCCGAGGAGATCGAGGCCGTTGGCGGG
>JBCBSH010000332.1:0-3010 GCA_039819285.1 Pseudomonadota bacterium | reverse complement strand
GGTCGGAGGCAGCACGCCAAGCCAAATGGATCTCTCTCGCCAAGGCCGGGCTGGCCGGCATTCGCGTCGGCGCCGGCACGGATGCCGGCTTCATGATGCCCCATGCCACGATGTTCTGGCGCGAGGTCGCGCTGCTGGCCGAGGGCGGCTACACGGCCGTCGAAGCCTTGACCGCGGCCACCGCCGTCAACGCCGACATCATGGGTATTGACGCCGGGCGCCTAGCGCCGGGACGGCTGGCCGACATGGTGATGGTCGACGGTGATCCGCTGAGCGATCTGTCGCTGCTCGGCGATGCCACCCTTATGACAGTGTGGAAAGGCGGCGCGGAGGTGGCGCGCGGGGGCGCGCTGACCACCGTCTGGCCGCAAGAGATGGCGGCATGATCGTCTTCCGCGCCGACCGCATGATCGACGGCACTGGGGCGCCGCCGCTGGAAGGTGCCGCCGTGCTGGTGGAGGGCGAACGCATCCTCGATGCCGGTCGTGCGGCGGATATTGGCATGCCGCAGGGGGCGGAGGTGGTGGACGCGCCGGCCGGCGGCACCCTGATGCCAGGGCTGGTGGATGCCCATGTCCACCTGGCCTACAGCGGCCAAGCGGACAACCGAGCCTTCCGCGCGGAAAGTACGACGATGAACTACCCAGCCATTGCGCTGCGGGCCGTGCGCTATGCTCGGGAAAGCCTGCGTCATGGCTACACCTCGGTTCGCGACATGCACGCGCCGGGCGGCACCATCATCGACCTCGCCCGCGCCGTGGCCGCCGGCCGGGTCGAGGGCCCGCGCATCCTGGCGCCGGGCCTGGGCCTGACCGTTACCGGCGGGCATATGGACCAGCCTGGCTTTGCCGATCACATGGCCTTTGCCAACATGAACGGTGTGTGCGAGGGCGCCGACGGCTTCCGCGCCGGAGTGCGGGCGCAACTCAAGCGCGGGGCCGACTTCATCAAGCTGAACCCTTGCGTGTCGAACCGCCGCGACGAGCGCCTCTACCGGTTCGAGATGACCGTGGAGGAGATCCGTGCGGCCTGCGATGAAGCGCATGAGCAAGGCGTCATGGTCGCCGCCCATACCTCGGGCGGGCCGCCCCTGCGCGCGGCCATCGAGGGGGGCTGCGACACGGTGGAACACGCGCACTGGGCCGACGATGCAACACTCGATCTGATGGCCGAACGCGGCACCTGGCTGGTGCCGACGCTGGCCGTCAACGAAGCCTCGACCGCTCATATCAGGGCACAGCCCGACGCACCTGCGCTGACCCGCCGCTGGGCAGAGGAGAGCGAGGCTGCCAAATGGCCCCGGCTGACCCGCGCAAAGGCACGCGGCGTGCTGGTGGCGGCAGGGTCGGACGCTGGCTTCTTTCTGCGCCACGGCGCCGACAATGGCCGCGAGATCGAGCTGTTCGTCCAAGGCGGGTATACCCCGTTGGAGGCAATCGGCGTCGCCACAGCCTCAGGCGCCGATCTGATGGGGATCGAGGCCGGGCGCCTGACGCCGGGCAAGCTGGCCGACATTCTCGTCGTCGATGGCGATCCGGTCGGCGACATCACCGTTTTGCGCGACCCTAACCGGTTGCGCGTTTTCAAAGGCGGGGCAGAGGCCGCCCCGCTGCCTCACTGAACCAAAACAGGGAAAGGTCACGTCATGAACAGACTATTGCTCTCCACCGCACTCGCCTTGTCGCTCGCCTCGACAGTCGCCACGCCCGTGGCGGCGCAAGATGACGGGCTGACCGTAATCTGGGCCGAGGACCGGTCCTCCGCCGCGCTGCTCGATCCGCGCATCACCCAGTCGCGGCACGAGATCCAGGCCATCATCCAGATGTTCGACACGCTGATCGCGGCGGATGGCGACGGCAATCTCTATCCCGGTCTCGCCACCGATTGGGAAATCGCCGACGATTTCCAGGCGATCTCGCTGACTTTGCGGGACGACGTCACGTTCCATGACGGCACGCCGTTCAACGCCGAAGCGGTCCAGTTCACCTTCGACACGATCGCCGATCCAGAGACCGGCTCCCAGGGGGCCATCGACTATCTCGGCCCCTACGACCGTACCGAAGTGATCAGCGACACCGAACTGGTCGTCCATTTCACCCGTCCCTACCCGCCGATCGAACAGGCGCTGTCGGAGGTCTATCTCGCGCCCGTCAGCCCCACTGCGGTGATGGAAATGGGCAATACCGAGTTCGCCCGCGCGCCCGTCGGCACCGGACCCTTCCAGTTCGTCGAATGGAGCCCGGGCGAGCAGATCGTGATGGAGCGGTACGACGACTACAACTGGGCGCCGGAGTTCTACGAGAACACCGGACCGAGCCAGGTCGAACGCGTCGTCTATCGCTTCATCGCCAACGCCGCGACGCGGGTCGCCGCGCTGGAGGCCGGTGAGGTGACCATGGTCGACCTGACACCGCCGCTCGACTTGCGCCGCCTCGGCGACAGCGACGACTTCGAGGCCATCGCCGGCACCGTCTCGGGCCTGCCGTTTTCGATGATGTTCAACACCTCGCAATGGCCGCTGGACGATGTGGCCGTCCGCCAAGCCATCATCATGTCGGTAGACCGCGACACGCTGACCGAGAACCTGTTCTTCGGCCTCAGCGAGCCCGCCTATGGCGTCCTGTCGTCGGCCACCCCGTCCTATTGGCCGGGCGTTGAGGCGTACTATCCCTACGATCCGGCGGGAGCCGCGGCGTTGTTGACTGAGGCGGGCTGGGCCCGCGGCGACGACGGCATCTGGGAAAAGGATGGCGAGGACCTTTCGGTCCACTATGTCTCGCTGCTGGAGCCCGACACAGGCGTGGCGCTTCAGGCGGCGCTGCGAGAAAACGGGATCGATCTGGACGTCGAGAACGTGACCAAGGCGCGCCAGGACGAGTTGATCATGGCAAACGAGTACGACATGGGCGCCATCCGCTGGGTGTCGAACAGTCCGGCGGTCCTGTCGATCCCGTTCAACTCGAACAACATCCCCTCGCCAGGCAACTTCAAGTTCAACTGGATGCACATC
>JBCBSH010000331.1:0-3021 GCA_039819285.1 Pseudomonadota bacterium | reverse complement strand
TGATGCCAGTAGGCAACATGGCTGGCCCGCTCCTGAAGCGAGCCGCCGTCGCGCAGATCACCTTCCTGGATGCCGCGATCCGTCGGACCCTGCCAGGGCTGGCCTTCGTACCAGAAGCCATACCGGTCGGCCGGCATGACATCTTGGATGTTGGTCGTCGGCGAATAGTAGCCCTGCTCGGACACCGTGATCGCCGGCGGGCCGGACAGCCAGTAGTCCGCATAAGCGCGAACCGCATCGGCGTTCGGCGAGCTGGCGATCTGGCTGATGCCGATCGACCAGGCGCGATAGCCTTCCGTCGGCACGGCGTACGAGCACGGGATGCCCTGCGCCTTCACCGCCATAACGGCCGGCTGCCAGGCGTCGGCGAGAACCATCTCGCCGGAGGCCAGAAGGTTGACCAGCTCGCCAAAGTCGCCCCACAGTGCGCGGAACTGACCATCACGCTTCTTGCTGATTAGGAAGGAAGCGGCCTCGTCGATTTCCTCGCGATTCGGGTTGCCCGGGTTCGGCACCTCAAGCAGACCCAGCGAGTTCATCGCCAAGATCGCCTGACCGAAGGCGATCAGCGGGTCGACGTTCAAGCCGGTGCGGCCGCGGAACTCCTCGTCGAACAGTGCCGTCCAAGTGTTCGCCTGTTCGGCGTCGACAAGGTCCGGGCGATAGCCGATGGAGTCGAAGTTATAGACGGTCGGCACCATCCAGAGCTGGGTCTTAGCATCGTCGGCCCAGATCTGACCGGAGATCTGTGCGCGCGCTTCCATGCGCGGGTCGGTCTCGGTAAAGGTCGGGCGGATGTTGGCCCAATTGGCCAGATCGGCGGTCGGGATCGGCGAGATCGTGTTGGTGATCGTCATGGCCGGCAGGCGCTCGCCGATCGTTTCCCAACAATCATAAGCAGTCGAGCCCGACAGCAGTTCGGTCTGCGTATTGGGGAAGATGTCGGCCCGGCCGGACACCCCGCCGACGCCTGACGCAACCTGGAAGTCATCCAGGATACGTTCTTGGACCGTGACCGAAAGCCCGACCGTGCGCAGTTCCTGGCTTGACAGGTCCTGGGCAAACAGCCGGTGCGCGGGCGCGAAGGCCGATCCGGCGACGAGCACGCCGGAACCTGCCATGAACCCTCTGCGAGACGGATGTAGAAACTTCATCTGTTTTCTCCCTGTTGCGAGTTGATGAACCAAAACGGCTAGTAGCGGCCTACGAGCAATCCTCCATCGACGGCGATGACCTGACCTGTCATGTACCGCGCGGCCTTCGATGCGAGGAAAAGGATGACGTCGGCGATATCGTCGGGCTCGCCGACGCGCCCCATCGGAATGAACTCCGCCGCCGCCTGAAGCCCGACATGGCCGAGCGAGTGCACTTCGCTAAGCGCTTGGGCGGTGCGGATGTAACCGGGCGCGATACCGTTCGCGCGTATACCGGACGCCGCGAGTTCCACGGCAAGCCCCCGGACAAGCCCGATGACGCCGGACTTGGCGGCGGAATAGTGCACATGCTCGTCCCAGCCATAGGCGACGCCCATGATGGAACTGAGGCACACGATCGATCCTCCGCCGGCCTCTTTCATTTTGGGCACCGCGGCGCGAACGGCGCGCATCATGCCCTTCAAGTCGATGTCGAGCGTGTGATCCCACTTATCGTCGCTAAGCTCGTCCAGCGGAACCTTGTGGGCGATGCCGGCATTGCAGACGAGCGTGTCGATCGCACCGCTTGATGCCTCCACCTCGGCGATGACTTCGTTGGTCTGGTCCGTCGATGTGACGTCCAGCGCGTGGAACTCGGCGGATCCGCCCGCGCGTGTGATCTCCTCGGCGACCCCGTTGCCCTCGTCGACCAGGACGTCCGTGACGATGACCCGGTAGCCGCCGTTGCCGAAGGCGAGTGCGGTGGCCCTGCCGATGCCGATGCCGGCACCGGTGATCAGAACAGTCTTCATGTCCCGGCCTCCATCACAGCATTACATCCCCTGAATTGGGCCCAAGGGTTTGACCGACATAGATCCTCGCTTCGTCGGACGCGAGAAAGGCCACGGTTGCCGCCACGTCCTCGGGCTCGCCAAACCGGCCCAACGGCAGTTCCGCTGCCTTGGCAGCGCGCCAGTCTTCCGAGATCGCTGCGACAAGCTCCGTATTGATTGGGCCCGGCGCGACCGCATTCACCCGGATGCCGTGGCCGCTGACTTCGCGCGCCAAAGCCTTGGTCAGGCCAATGATGCCGGCTTTGGCCGCGCTGTAATGGCAGAGCTCAACCCCGCCGATCTGGCCAAGCTGGGACGCGACATTGATGATCACGCCGGACTCTGCTTTCAACATTGGGCCCAGCGCCCTGCGGCAGCCGAGAAAACAGCCGCGCAGATGGACGGCGATCATGCGGTCGAAATCGGCAACGTTCAGGTCCAGCATGCGCGCCTGGTTGACGATGCCGGCATTGTTGACGACCAGGGTCGCCGACCCCCAGGTTTCCTCGCACCGGGCAAATACCTGGTCGATATCCGGTTCGGAGGACACGTCGCCATGGGCGGTGACGACATGCCCGCCCTCATCCCTGATCAATGCGGCAGTGGCTTCCAAGGTTTGCCGGTTGACGTCGTTTACGACCAGGCGCACGCCCTCTTCGGCAAGCCTAAGCGCAATGGCCTTGCCGATGCCGGCACCGGCGCCCGTGACGATACCGACATGGTGGTCGAGGCCTCTCACGAGATCTCCTCCTGGATCCCGGAGGCCTGGCGCGAGCGGGTCACGGCGGTGAACATCAAGATCCCGTAGATCACCAGCAATGTGAACGAGAACAGGGTTGTCAGGACGCCGAAAGCGAACAGGTTAGGATGAATCTCGACGGCGAACGTCCCGTAAATCGCCAGCGGCATCGTGACGTCCGAGCCACCGGTAAACAGGGTGCGCGGAAACTCGTCATAGCTGAGCGTTAACGCGAACAGCATGGCCGACAGGACTCCCGGGAAGATCATCGGGAAGGTCACCTTGCCGCTGGCGATTTACGGGACGTTCGCCGTCG
>JBCBSH010000330.1:0-3029 GCA_039819285.1 Pseudomonadota bacterium | reverse complement strand
GATGGCCAGGCCCGTCAGGGTGTTGCTCAGCTCCAGGCTGCGCATGACGATGACGAGCGGCACCAGGATGGCGACATGCGGCAGCATCTGGGTGCTGAGGATCAACAGCCCGAACCCTTCGCGCCCGCGATACTTGAAGCGCGCCAGACTGTATGCGGCGGGCAGCGCCACCAGGGTGGAGACGATGGCGCTGGCCAGGCCGACGATCAGGCTGTTGCGCAGCGCGATCAGAAAGTCCGATCGGGCCAGGATGGCGCGGTAATGCTCAAACGTCAGTTCCTCCGGCCAGAATCCGCCGGCCAGGATCTCGCTGTTCGGTTTGAACGACGCAACGATCACCCAGATCACGGGGAACAGCAGCAGGATGACGGCAACTAGCGTCACCACGTCCAGGCCCGCATCCTTCAGCTTGCGCCGCCGGCTCACGCGGCGGTCTCCTCGCCGCGGGTGCGCAAGGTCAGCCAAGAGGCGGCCAGCAGCACCAGCAGCATGGCCGTGCTGATGGTCGCGGCATAGGCCGGCCTAAGCTCGGTGAAAAAGACCTGGAAGATCATAATGCCAACGATGGTCGTGCTCTCGCCAGGCCCACCACGGGTCATGATCCAGGCGAGATCGAAGCTGTAGAAGGCCAGGATGCCGAGAACCAGGCCGATGGCGATGGCCGTGTTGCGGATCAGCGGCAAGGTGATGTAGCGCAGCCTCTGCCAGGCCCCAGCGCCGTCGATGCGCGCCGCCTCGTAAAGCTCGTCCGGGATGTTTTTCAAGGCCGCCAGCAGGGCGATCACCATGAACGGCGTGCCTTTCCAGCCGGAGATGAAGGTGACCATCGCCAGGTTCAAACCCGGTTCGCTCAGGATCGACCGGTCGCCCACGATGCCGAAGAACGCGAAGACCGCATGCAGGCTGCCGACCTCACTGTCCAAGAGGAAGCGCCAGCCATAGGCGACGACGATGAAGGGTGTCACCCAGGGCGTCAGGATCAGCGCGGACAGGCTGCGGCATATGGGCGTGTCGCGGTTCAACAGAAGGGCCAGCGGCAGGCCGAGCCCGAACTCAACCGCCACGGTGCCCAACGTCCAGATCCAGGTGCGCACGAAGGCGTCCCAGAACGCCGTGTCCCGAAACAGGTCGGCATAGTTGCCAAGGCCCGTCCATTCCGGCGTCGGGCTGCGCAGCAGGTACCAGTCCTGGAACGATAGCCACAGGCCGTAGATCAGCGGCAGCACCGCGACCGCCAGGGCCACGGCAACGGCCGGCGCCACCAGATAGTAGGGCAGGCGCCGTTGCCGTCGCCGCCAGGCCCGGCCCGAGGTCTGGCCCCGGGGCCGGGGGGTAGCGACGGCGGCGCTTCTCGGCATGGCAATCAACGCCGGGTGGGTGAGGGGCCTAGCGGCTCAACACCTCATTGATGTCGTCGCACAGGGCGGCGACGGCGTCGTCGACATCGCTTTGCCCCAGCGCGACCGTCTGGATCGCGGTCTGGATCGTATCAACCTCAAGCTGGCCCATCTCGGCGATCGCCTGGTCGGGGTGCTGATAGGGATAGGCCTGCTGCAACTGTTCAACAAAGACCGTGAAGGGATATTCGTCCCACGGGTCCTGCTGGGCCAGGCGCGCGCTGCCCGGGATCATGCCGGAACTGACCGACAGGTCGCGCAACGCGCCCTCTGGGCGGGTGGCATAGAGGATCCATTCGGCCGCCGCGTCCTTCACATCGGATTCCGCCCACAGAACGAGGGGCCAGCCGCCCAGGAACGCGAAGCGGCCCTCGGGGCCTTCCGGCACCATGGCGACAGCGACATCGTCGGCAAACGCCGCGCCCTCATTGTGCAGGTCGGCCCAGATGCCAGGATAGTCCACGATCATGGCGAACCGGCCGTCCAGGAAGCCGCGCCGCATTTCATTGCCCGGCATGGTGGCAGCGTCCGGGTGGGTCACGCCGGCCTCGTAGGCGCCGATATAGGCGGCAAGGGCCCGGCGGAACTCGTCGCTGTCCAGCCCGCATTGGCCCTCATCGTTCAACAGCCGGGCGCCGTGTGAGAGATAGACGCTCATGAAATTGTGCAAGGTCAGATAGTCGATGCTCATCGGCGCGGCCCAGCCATAGACCTCGCCGTCCGTGGCCTCGGTGATGGCTTCGGCCGCGTCCAGCATCTCCGCCCAGGTCTGCGGCGGCGCGTCCGGGTCAAGCCCCGCCTGCTCTAACAGGTCGCGGCGGTAGTAGAGCGCGCGGGTCTCGACCGCCAGGGGCGACGCCCACCATTGGCCGTCCAGATTGTAATAACCGCGATCGCCAGGCCAGATATCGTCGGCGACGCTATACCCCTCGGCTTCGGAATAGGCCTCGAAATAGGCGTCCAGCGGTGCCAGCGCGCCGATCGCCTGGAACTGGGCGACGACATTGTTGCCGAGGAACGACACGTCCGGCAGGCCACCGGAGGCCAGGGCGCTGACCAGCCGCTGCTGCTGCTCCGACCAGGGCACGATCTCCATGACCACGTCGATATCCGGGTTCTGCGCCTCGAACGCCGCGATGGCGTCGTTCCAGGCCTGGACATAGGCGTCGCGGGTACTGAACTGCCAGAAGACGACTTCCGTCTGGGCCTGGGCGACGAGGCTGCCGGTCAGCATTGCAGCGGCGGTGGCGGCGCAGAGTAGGGATGATCTCTTCAACATGGCTGGTTTCCTCCTCAGTTGTGATCTTGTTCTGGTTTCGTGGTCGTTGTCGACGGGTGATCGCCGACCCTCGGGGACGTCGTGCGGCCGACCGGTTCGATGTGACCCGACGCCCGTTGTGTCATCGATGACATATCTGGCCAAAGAGATGGTCCATGTCGCTGGACGTGGCAGTATTGCTGATATGTCATCGATGACACACTGGTTTAAAAGACAAGTGCGAACGAGTTTTCATGAGTCACGCTAACAGTGTGCCCGCGACTTGACAACCGGTCCGCGCGCTATGGCGACCCTGGCGCAGCGGTCGAGGCGCGAATGGCCAGCCGTGAGGGCAGGGTGACGATATCGGCTTC
>JBCBSH010000329.1:0-3054 GCA_039819285.1 Pseudomonadota bacterium | reverse complement strand
CGACCACATAGGCCAGCAACGGCCCGTCGCCGCCGGAACCGAGTTCCGGCACGACCATCACCATCAGTCCGACGAGCCCGATCAGTGTGAACGACCAGCGGCGACCATCGATCCGCTCCGCCAGAATGAGGCACGCCAACACGGTCAGCAGCAGCGGCCGCGCATGGTTGATGGCCATCACGTCGGCCAAGGGCAGGTGGGCGACAGCGTAGAAGCCTCCCGTCAGCGCCGCCGTCGACAGGACGACACGCAGCAAATGCAGGACGGGGCGGCTGGTGCGCAAGGCGGCGGGACCGGTTCGGATCAGCCACGGCGCCATCACGATCAGGCCGATGAGGCTGCGCAAGAAGACGAGTTGGATGCTAGGATAGGCGCCGTCCAGCCATTTCACGGCGGACAGGCTGGCAATCATGATCACCTGGTCGGCAAACAGCCAGCCAAGGGCCGGTACGTTGGCAGGCGCCGTCGAATGCCGCTCCTCCGTCCTGTCGACGTCCGCCATCAAGCCTTGTCAGGCGGCGTCAGCAGATTGGCCATCAGCCGGAACGCGCCCGGGACCAGATGGTTCATCTGGTGGTGCAGGATCAGGCAGACATGGGTGTGCCGCCCGCGCCCAATCCGCGCGGACAGCAGCGAACCAAGATGCGGTTCCTCGCCGGGATCGGCCATCGACAAGAGCGGCGTGTAAGCCGCATCCCAGGATTTTGCAAAATAGAGGCCGCGTTCCTTGTGCCACCCTTCCCAATCGGCCGGGCCGATCCGGTTCGGCGTAGTGAGCAGCGGGTCGCCCGGCTCGAGCATGGTGACGGCGGCATTCTGGTCGGTGACCCGCCAACGCAGGCTGGGCTGGCCGATTTCCAGTCGTCGTGGTGGGGTTTTGTCCGGATCCCAGCGGTCCCAGGGGCGGTTGTACTGGGTCACAAGATTGCCGCCATCCTCGACCCATTGCTTAAGCCGTTCGCCCGCCTCGTGCAGATCCGGCCGGGTGCCATAGGCCATGATGCCGACGACAATGGTGTCGAAGCGGCCGAGATCGCCGGTGGTCAAGTCTTCAGCAGTCAGCTTAGTCACACGCGGACCGAGCAGCGCGATCCAGTCGGCAACGCTATCGCTGCCGCCTTCGACGACGCCGATCTCCAACTCACGATCAATAGCGACATCGACCACGGCCAGATCGAAAGCCGCGTCCGTCACCATGACTCGCGATCGGATGTGCGGGTGGTCGATCTTGCGTACGGTGCGGGCCGGTGTCGAGGTGTCGTCTATGGTTATGGAAACCGGAACAGTGATGGCGGCAACCACAGGCTGAAGCTGCGTTAGAGAAAACGCGACTGTCTCGTTGCTGCCCCGGCCGGCCAGATGCACGGTCGCCGACGGCGGATCGATTGACCAGCCTTCGGGAACGGTCGGGCGCAGAACGGCGTCGACCGGACGGTCGACCGTCGATCGGGCCTCGACGACCAGTGCGACCGGTTCTTGCATGGCGTTCAGCGGTCGAACGGTCTTGGCGCTCGGCAGACTGACAGAGACGGCCGGCGTTACCCAAACCGGCTGGCGAGCGGCGATATCGAACTGGAGTGTAGTCCCATCGATGGTCACGTCGAGCCGCGCGAGTACGGGATCGCTCGGCGAAGACGCCGCATGGCCGAAACGATAGGGATGGATCGGATCGGCGTCGGTTGGCACCGCAAAGTCGAGCGCGATTTCATGTCCTTGGCTGTCGATGGAGACGGCGCCGGCCGGATTTTCGGCCTCCCAGCCATCGGGCGTGATAGCGCGGGCTTGGTCCAAGCCAACGGGCCGCCCGCCGCCGTTGAACAGATGCACCATCACTTGTCCCGGTTCGCCCGGCGCCAATGGCTGGTCCGGTCCCTCTACGCGCGCCACAAGGCCGGTCGCCTGAACGATGGCGTTGGTGAGCTGACGGGCCTTTTGCTTCAGCCGGCCAGCGTGGGCCGGATGGTCCTGGCTGCCGGCGATCTCGTCGAGGGCCGATCGGACGTTAGAGAGTGCGTCGGCTAGTCTAGGCGCGATCCTGGCACCGTCCGGATAGGCGGCGAAGGCCTCGTCGATCGCTGCGTCGGCGCGCTCAACGGCTGCACCAGCCGTGCCCGGCAGGCCGTCCACCAGGTCACGCAATCGGCCCGGCAGGCCCTCCAGAATGCCACGCTCGCCATCCGGATCGTTGATCAGGCTTTGCTTGCGGTGCAGCGGGATCGCGTGCGGTTGCTCATCCACCCAGCGGCCCATGCCCTGGGTCTGGTGATAGGCGCGCGACCATTGACCGATCTGGGTGTAGGTCGCGCCGAACATCGGATCGTAACCACCGGTTTCAATCTCGACTGTGGTCGGCGGCGGCGGTTCCTCGTCATCGTAGGACCCGCCCGCGCCCGACCAGGCCGGCAGATAGTATTTCTGGGCCTGCCAAACGGTCAGCCCGTCCGCCAGATGCTGCGGGAACACGTCCGGATCGGCGGCGGCAAAAAACGCCTCCTCCGTCGCGATGGTGACGGCCCGGTGGTGGCCATGCTGGCCCGGAATATCCAGAAAGGTCGGCAGCACGATGTCCGGCTTGACCGTTCGGATCACCCGAACCAGCCGCTCCAGCAGCCGGTCATGCCCCCAACGCGCGAACGTCTCCTCGCCGGATTTCGAGAAGCCGAAATCCACGATCGTGCCGTCATAGGCTTCGTTGAGCCAATAGAGCTCCATGTCCAGCATGTCGGCGGCGCGGGCCATTTCCGCCGTGCGCAACACACCCAAGACCGGCCCCGCCTCCGTCCCGATGGCGTTCTGGCCGCCTTCGCCACGCACGGCGCAGGCGAAGGCGACGCGCATGCCGTCGCCGAGACTGAGACGGGCCAACAGCGCGCTGGTTTCGTCGTCCGGATGTGCCCCGGTCTGCAAAACGGTCGTGACAGACTTCAACGGCAGCAGCGTGCGCCAAAGGCTGATCGCACCGCTGGTCGCGGCCTGTTCCATGAGGCGGGCCTGGTCAGGCGTCATCGGTCATCTCTATCCGTTTGGGAGGTCCATGTCACATCGCCGTCAGCG
>JBCBSH010000328.1:0-3063 GCA_039819285.1 Pseudomonadota bacterium | reverse complement strand
GGTGGCGACAGCCTGCTGATGTTCCTGTTGAAAAGCCGGCGACCGGAAAAGTATCGCGAGCGGCACGATCATCAGGTCGATGCCGGCATCGCCAGCGGCGTGCTGATCGCGCCCGCCTCAATCGATCTGGAGACATGGGTAGATCAGGCGGCGCAGCAGGTGGCAAGGCTAGCGGCGGAGCGGGCTCGGCCGCGCGTAGACGGTCCGGCACCGCCGACAAAGGCGGGCGAGGCGGTAAAAAAAACAGACAGCGCGAGAAGAGAGAGTTAGGCCAGACAGGTCATGTGAAGTCCGGAACGGCCGCTGTTGGCCAGCCGATGGCGACCAAGCCGAGTGACGAGGGAAGTCGCATTCGGCCGCCTGCTAAGGCGCCGGCAGAGGCAAAGCCAAGCCAGCCTGGTGCCGCCAGCCCGGCCGCTGAACGGGTCGCGGCAGTTCGGACGCCAAACGTTATCTGGTCGCCGCAGCCGGGGTCGCAGACCCTGTTTTTGTCCTGCCCAGTGTTCGAGGCGCTCTATCACGGCACGCGCGGGCCAGGGAAGACCGAGGCCCTGTTGATGGATTTCGCCCGCGATGTCGGGCGCGGCTTCGGCGCTGCCTGGCGCGGGCTTTTGCTGGCGCGGGAATACAAGGATCTGGATGACGTCGTCACCAAATCCAAACGCTGGTTTCCGGCGATCTTCCCCGGCGCCCGCTTTCTGGCAAGCCAGGCGCATCTCAGATGGCGCTTTCCGGACGGCGAGGAGCTGCTGTTCCGGGTTGTTAAGCGCGCGGATGATTACTGGAAGTATCACGGCCACGAGTATCCCTGGATCGGCTGGGAAGAGCTGACCAAATGGGCCGATGGCGGGTGTTACGAGGACTTCCTGACCCTGTGCCGGTCGTCCCGGCCGGGGCTGCCGCGCCGCTATCGGGCGACGACGAATCCGTATGGGGTCGGGCATAACTGGGTCAAGGCGCGGTTCATCGACCCGGCGCCATCCGGCACGGTCATCGGCGGCGACAACGGTGGCGGCGGCCGCGGGCGCGTCGCGATCTTCGGATCGATCACCGAGAACAAGGTGCTGCTGGCCAGCGACCCCGGCTATCTGAAGACCCTGCAATCGATCAGCGATGCCAACAAGCGCAAGGCCTGGCTGGACGGCGATTGGGACGTGGTCGCTGGCGGCATGTTCGACGATGTCTGGGACAAGACGGTCCATGTGATGGCGCCGTTCGTGGTACCGGCGAGCTGGCGCATCGACCGGTCGTTCGACTGGGGCTCGGCCAAGCCGTTTTCGGTCGGCTGGTGGGCGGAAAGCGATGGCAGCGACGTGGTTCTGGCGGATGGTGCGCGCCGGTCCTATCCGCGCGGCACCCTGTTTCGCATCGCCGAATGGTATGGCTGGAACGGGCGCGCCAACGAGGGCGGCCGGCTGGTCGACAGCGAAATCGCGCGCGGGGTTTTGCGGCGCGAGCAGGAACTGGGCATTGCCGACCGGGTGAAGCCGGGGCCGGCCGACAGCGCGATCTATGACGAGACCAACGCGGACAGCCCGGCGGAGATCCAGGCGCGGGCGGGCGTGCGCTGGCTGAAGGCGGATAAGTCGCCGGGCAGCCGGGCGCGGGGTTGGGAAGCGATCCGACGACGGCTGAAGGCCGCCATGGCGGCGCCATTGGAGGAGCCGGGACTGTTCGTGTTCGACACCTGCCGGCATTTCATCCGGACCGTGCCGGTGCTGGCGCGCGACGCCCAAGACCCGAACGATATCGATACAGACGCGGAGGACCATGTGGCCGACGAAACCCGATACCGCGTGCTGGCCGCCAAGAGCGGCCGGGTGCGCGTGCGCAAGCTGGCGGGGATGTGATGGCGGGTGCTGTTGGGGATCTGGCTTCGGTCGCCGCGCCCTCCGATGCGTACAACGAAGCGCTTGATCTATGGTGCAAGTGCCGCGACGTGGCCTTGGGCGAGGAGGCGGTGCAGGCGGCGGGCGAGCGCTATCTGCCGCGCCTTAGCGGGCAGGATCTGGCCGACTATGACGCCTATCGGCGGCGGGCCGGGTTCTATAACGCGACGCGGCGGACCATCGACGGGTTGGCGGGGCTGATCTTTCGCAAAAGCCCGGTGGTGAGCGCACCGGCGCCGGCAGACACCTGGCTGGCGGACATCGACCTTGCCGGCACGCCATTCGCGCGGCTGGCCGAGACGGTGGTCGAGGACGTGCTGACCGTGACCCGCGTCGGGCTGCTGGTGGACATGCCAAGGGCGACCGATGAGATCCTGACACGCGCCGACGCGGCCCAGTCCAACATGCGGCCCTTCGCGCGGGCCTATCGGGCGGAAGACATCCTCGACCTCCGGCTCGGCCAGCGCGGCAACGCGACCGTGATCGCCCAGGTACGGTTGCGCGAGAGCGTGGCCGCGCCGGCCTCGGGCGACGAATTCGGCCATGCGAGCCTTGACCAGATCCGGGTGCTGGATCTGGACGAGGAGGGCTATCGCCAGCGGCTTTATCGGCCGGGGGCCGATGGCGGCTGGCGGCTGGCGGACGAGATCAGGCCGTTGAAGCGGGGACGGCCGTTGCCGCGCATTCCGTTTTTTCCGATCGGCGCGCGCGGCCTGACGCCGGAGATCGACCGGCCGCTCTTGCTCGACCTGGTCAATCTGAACCTGTCGCATTACCGCACCCTGGCGGACCTGGAGCATGGCGCCCATTTCGTTGCCTTGCCGACGCCGTACGTGTTCGGCGTCGATGACGATTACGCGCCGACCTCCGTCGGGCCGACCGAGCTTTGGCACTCGCCAGACAAGGACGTGACGGTCGGCCTCTTGGAATTCACCGGCCAGGGCCTGGAGGGGCTGGAGCGGCGGCGCGAGGCCAAGGAGGCCCAGATGGCGGCCCTAGGCGCGCGCATGCTGGCGCCGGAAAAGCGCCAGGCCGAAGCGGCCGAAACCCTGGCCCTGCGCACGGCCGGCGAGGCCTCGATCCTGGCCGCACTCGCCAACGGTGCCGGCCAGGCCCTGACCGCCGTGCTGGCCACGATGCTGGACTGGGGCGGCCTCAGCGGCGAGAGATCGGA
>JBCBSH010000327.1:0-3195 GCA_039819285.1 Pseudomonadota bacterium | reverse complement strand
TCGATGCCGCGCGCTCCTGGATCGCCGCGATCCAGTTCTGCATGCTCTGAATGGTCGGCGCGTCGGAGACGATCGCGATCTTGCCGCTGTCGCCGACCCTGGCAACCGCCTCGTCCAGCAGAGTGTAGCCCAGGTCCTGGTCCAGCGCCTGGGCGACGAAATACTGCCGGTCACTGTTCGGCGCATCGGCGTCGGAGGTCAGAACGATGATGCCGGCCTCGATCGCCTCTGTGATGGCAGGCCGCAGGCTTTCCTCGTCCAGCGGCGAAATCGCGATCACGTCGAAGCCCTGGTTGACGAAGCTCTCGAAGATCCGCAACTGGTCCGCCGCATTGGTGCTGGTCGGGCCTTCCTGGACGTAGGTGACGCCCAGCTCCTCGGCCGCCCGGTCGCCGCCTTCGCGCATCGCCACATAATAGGGGATGCCCGCGATCTGCGGGATGAACGCAATGCGCGTCTCGTCCTGCGCCGATGCCGTCGTCGCAGGCATGGCCAGCATCGCGCCAAGGGCGGTCGCCATCAAAAGGGTTTTGTAAGTCATAGAGCCTTCTCCTGTTCGTGTTGAAGTCATATCCCGGCTGGGTCTCAGTTTGCTTCGCTTGGCACCCGGTTTGGCCGGCGCGTCCGCGCCTTGACCGCGCTTGCCCCCGTTATCAGGCCGATGATTTCTTCCGGCGTCGTGGCACCGGTTTCGCGCACGCCGATCTGGCGGCCTTGGCGCAGGACCGTGATCCGGTCGGAGACCTCGAACACGTCCTGGATGTTGTGCGAGATCACCACGACACCCTTGCCCTGGCTGCGCACGGAATCGATGAACTGCAGCACCTTGTCGACCTCCGCCACGGCCAGGGCGGCGGTCGGCTCGTCCATCACGATCAGGTTGGCGTCGACGTTCAGCGCGCGGGCAATGGCAATGCCCTGGCGCTGACCGCCGGAAAGGTTCTCGACCCAGGCGTTCATGTCCGGCACGTGCACGTCCAGATCGCTCAGCAGCTGGCGCGTTCGATTGCGCATCGTCCGGCGGTCCAGAAATGGGATGCCGAACAGCTTGCGGGTGAGTTCCTGGCCCAGAAAGATGTTGTCCGCGATCGGCATTTTCGCGGCCAGCGCCAGCTCCTGGAAAATCGTCGCGATGCCGTGTTTCTGGGCATCTTGCGGCGTCTTGAACGTAACCGGGCGGCCGCCGAGCAGGATCTCGCCGCCATCGGGCTCATAGGCGCCAGCCAGTACCTTGATCAAGGTCGACTTGCCGGCACCGTTGTCCCCGACCAGCGCCATGACCTCGCCGGGACGAACATCGAAATCGACCCGGTCCAAGGCAACCACCCCGCCGAACCGCTTGACGATCCCCTTCATGTTCAGCTCAGGCATTGGCTCCCCGCAGGAAAGGCGCGGTTGGCGTGGTCAAGGGCACCACTTTGAAACGTTTCATTATTGAACGGCAAAGCGTGATTGCCTGTCAATAGCCCATTCGCACCGCAATGGATTTCGTGCGTTAAGCGCCCTGTTATCCCCGGTCCGCAATCGCCGAGACTGCCGCCGCCTGGGCGATGCCGGCGCGTGCCAACAGGTCCTCGGCGTTCGGTATCAGGCCTTGGGCGCCGGCTGCCGTGACCGATTGGCTAGCGGCAATCGTCGCCAACTCCGCCGCGTCGCCGGTCGGCAGCCGATTCAGCCAGGCCGCGAGGAACACGCCGACAAAGGTATCGCCGGCCCCGGTCGTGTCGACCGGCTCTACGGGCAGCGCCGCGGTCGTGATTGGCTCGGCGTCGCCTTCGAAAACGGCCGCACCGTCGGCGCCAAACGTGGCGATTACCAGACCGGAGTGATCGGCCGGCGCTGTTCGCCGGATCAGATCTGCAATCTGACGTCTCGCGGTTCGGGCGTCCGGGTCGATCGGCCCCAAAATGTCCCGCGCGACATCACGATTGAGGGCAACAAGGTGAAACAGGTCGCGCAGCTCGCGAAACCCGTCTTCCGTGCGCCACTCGGCCGGTAGCCCCGTGGTGTGAATAGAGGTGATGAACCCCCCGCGGCGCAGTGCCGGCATCGAACCGGCCAGCGTTCCGACCTGCAAGCCATCCAGATGAATGGCATGGCGCCTGGCGCCGGCGCTTTCGCCGAGATAGGGGGCCAGGCTGTCCACCTCCAGCGACAGGGGCTCGTTGATGATCGTCCGCGTGCCGTCCGCCTCGACCAGCACGATGCAACGGCTGAGCCTGATGTCGCCCCCGCGATCCACGCTTATGGTGCGGACGCCACGCTCGGCCAGCTCGCCGATCGCCCATTCACTGTCGGTATCCTGCCCAACGCGGCTGATCAGTTCGGTTTCCACGGCCAGCGGAGGCCCCAGGCCGGCCGCCATCACCGCAACATTGGCGGCCGGGCCGCCAAGGCTCTTCTTGATGCGCTCGGCGGTGATGCGGTCGCCGACATCGGGGTTGGCCGTCACTCGAGCGGTGTAGTCGGCGGAAAGATAGCCGACCGTCGTCAGCTTCGGCCAGGCGGGGTCAGCGCTGCCGGGTTGGGGTACGTTCGATCGGCGCGAGATCAGCGACCTTGCCAGGGTATTCGGCTGGTAGCCGAGTTCCTTGATCGCGGCCTCCACCTTCGCCTTGGTGGCATCGCGAACCGGCGTCGTCCAGTTCAGCACGTTGGACACCGTGCCGATCGAAACGCCGGCGTGGCGGGCGACATCATGAATCGTCGGGCGTTTCATCTGGGGGCTGGTCTGCCGGCACACATGGCTTAACGGTAGTTCTTCCTACGAGCGGCGGTCGTCTTTGGGACGCGAAGTCCCCCGACAGCCAGCTTACCACCCCTATTGCCAAGACAAAGCCCCGGGGGCTCGGCTTTTGCGTTTGGCCGCGGAATGGGCGAACCGAACCCATAGCGTCGACCAGTTTGTCCGCCCGCCGCAGAATGGCTTGCGCTCGCTCTTCGCGATGAACGAGCCCCCAGTTGCCGTCGAAGCTACGCGCGCTCAGCCGCCGGAATGATCTCGTTCGTCAGCATATTGGTCAATTCAGTGCCGTAGGCGCCCTCCCTGGCCGGCAGCGTCGGGTCCGACATCACGACCACGGTTAGGCCCAGGGACGGCACGACATAGAGCATCTGGCCGCCATAGCCGCGCGCATACGCAATCTGCCGCCCCTCTGTCTCGGCAAGAAACCAGCCATAGCCGTACTGATGACC
>JBCBSH010000326.1:0-3204 GCA_039819285.1 Pseudomonadota bacterium | reverse complement strand
CCTCTCGCCCGGCCAGCTCGGCCAGATGGTCGAAGCTGGCATTGTACGATCCGACACCTTGGGTCAGCGACCGGATCTCGACGATCAGGTCGGCCAACTCCGACCGGGGCAGGAAGGCGTCGACCTGGTCCCAGCCGTCCCAACTTGGATGGCTGTCGAAACCCTGGATCTGACCGCGCCTGGTGCTCAATAGCCGCTGCATGCGGGGCGTGTGTTCGCTGGGCACGCCGATGGAGACCTTCCAGATCTCCTCCAGCAGGACCGGCTGGCAGTCAGGCAAGGCCTCGGCCATGGCCTGGCGGCCGGCGGTGCGGAAGGCCTGTTCGGAGGAGTCGACCGAATGGTGCTGGCCATCGACCAAGGTCACGGCAAGGTCGACCACCGGAAAGCCCAACGGTCCCCGCGACAGAAAGTCCTGCACGCCACGCTCGACGGCGGGGATGAAGCCGCGCGGCACGGCGCCGCCCACCACCTTGTCGGTGAAGGTGAAGCCCTGCCCGCGTGAAAGCGGCGCAATCTCGACGGTCACGTCGGCGAATTGGCCGTGGCCACCTGTCTGGCGCTTGAAACGCGCGTGCTGGCGTTTGGGTTTGCGGATCGTTTCCTTGTAGGGAACCTCCGGCCGGCTGCCCGTGACCGCGACGTTAAACTTGCGGCGGAGATGGTCGACTGCAATCTGCAACTGGATTTCGCCCTGCCCCTCCAGCACCAACTGCCCGGTGTCCTCGACATGGGCATAGCGCAGGGACCGGTCTTCTTCGCAGAGGCGCTGCAGCGCACCGGTCAGCTTCACTTCGTCGCCACGGTTCTCGGCAGCGACGGCCAGGCCGAAGACGGGTTCGGGCGCCTCGGGCCACAGCTCCGGCGTCTTCACGGCATCCTCGGTCAACAGGTCGCCGGTTTGCGGTCCCTCAAGACGGTTGAAGGCGACGATCTCGCCGGCGCCGGCCTTGTCCAGACGGTCGGTCTGGCCGCCATTGACCGTGTACATGCCGCCAATTTTCAGGCCGCCAAGCGTTTGGCCCAGCGAAACATTGCCCCGCCAAACCCGCGCGTAAGACATACGCCCGGCATGGGGCACGAGGCTGGTGGCGAAGATCTGCGCCAACGGCGTGCTATCCGGCAGGCCCAGGCGGTCGATGGCCGCGTCCAAGGTCGGCACGTCATGGCGCAAGGCCTTCAATAGACGCGTAACGCCAAAGCCCGGCTCGGCCGCACCGAGCAGGACCGGCACGATCAAATCGCCGGCAAGGTCTTTCCTCAACTGGTCGTAAACCTCATCGCGCGCCGGCTGAACCTCTTCCAGCAACTGCTCCAACAGCGCGTCGTCGAAATCCGCCAGCGTTTCCAAGAGCTCCTGGCGGGCCTCCTGCTCGCGATCCTGAATGTCGCCCGGCATCTGGATCAGTTCGGACGCCTGGCCCGGCCGGTATTTGTAGGCCCGCTCGGAAATCAGATCGACATAGCCGGTGATGTTTTCACCATCGCGGATCGGCACTTGGCGCAAGACCAGCTTGCGCGCCGAAACTTCTTGCAGGGCGGCCATCAGGTCGCGCACGCGAATGTCGGCGTTATCCATCTTGTTGATGAACACCATGTGCGGGATGGCCAGATCGTTCAGCGTGCGCAGGACCGGTTGCAGGCTGGCGATCCGGTCGATCACCGGCTCGCAGACCACGACCGCCGCGTCGGCGACCATGAGACTGGTCTCTGAGAGGTACGACAGCTCGACCGCGCCCGGGCAGTCCAGCAGGCTCCAATTCTCGCCCAGATAAGAGTAACGTGCCATGTTGACCTCAGTCGACATCTGGCGCGCCCTGGCTTCGTCGGAGCTATCACCGACGGTGTTGCCATCTTTGATCGTCCCTTTACGGGGGATGGCTCCCGCAGCGCTCAGCAATGCTTCGGCCAGGGATGTTTTGCCGGCGGATTGCGGACCGATCAGGGCGACGCACCTGGGTCCGGCCGGTCTGCGGTCGGCAGTCACGGCTTTCCTTCCTCCTCATGTTTGGTTTCATCGGCCGGTTCTTCGCCGGCTGCTCGAACCATCAATTGAAGGCCCGATGACGCCGCAGCGCAACCACTTGTTTGCGGTTTCGTGACAGGTGCGGGACCGCGCCTACGCCTGGTCGTTCAGATGGCAGGCCGAAAGCCTGCCGGGCGCAATCTCTTTCAATGCCGGCCGCTCATTGCGGCAGCGGTCCATGGCGTGGGGGCAGCGCGGATGGAAATGGCAGCCCGACGGCGGGTCCAGGGGCGACGGGATCTCGCCTTTGATCGGCGTGAACTTGCGGCCAGCCGTGTCGAGCCGGGGCACCTCCGCCAGCAGGGCTTGGGTATAGGGATGGTTCGGCGCGTCAAACAGCTCGTCCGTCGGCGCTTCCTCCACCACGCGACCGAGATACATAATCACGACCCGGTCGGATAGGTGCTCGACCACGCCGAGATCGTGGCTGATGAACAGGTAGGTCAGGCCAAAATCGCCGCGCAGGCGCATGAACAGGTTCAAGACCTGTGCCTGAATCGAGACGTCCAGCGCCGCGACCGCCTCGTCGCAAACGAGGAAGTCGGGCTTTACCGCAAGCGCCCTGGCGATGCCGATGCGCTGGCGCTGGCCGCCGGAGAACTGGTGCGGATAGCGGCGCTTGTAGGCGGCATCCAGCCCGACGCGGGTTAAGAGATCGTCGAGATAGGCGGTGAACTCCGACCGCGGCACCAGCTTGTGGACCTTCACCGCCTCGCCGATGATCTCGGCCACCCGCAGGCGCGGGTTCAGTGACGACATCGGGTCCTGAAAGATCATCTGGATTTTCAGCGCCGTCTCGCGTGCCTGGGCCGCCGTCTGCTCGGCGACGTTGCGGCCACGGTAGAAAAGCGCGCCATCGCTGGCATCATGGATGCCGGCGACGACCCGGCCCAGCGTCGACTTGCCGCAGCCGCTTTCGCCGACCAGCCCGACGACCTCACCCTCGCGAATGGCGAGCGAGACGCCATCGACCGCGTGCACCGTCTCCTCGCGCATGCCAGCGCCGACCACGTTGGCCAGCTTGGCCGCGACATCGAGCGTGCGGGTGAAGCGTTTGGACACGTCGCGCAGTTCGACGATAGGCGCCGCGTCGCTCATGCGCTGACCGCCTCGCCGATGACCTCTTGCGCTTCGACCGGATGAAAGCAGCGAATGAAGCGGTTCGTCATCGGAGCGGT
>JBCBSH010000325.1:0-3242 GCA_039819285.1 Pseudomonadota bacterium | reverse complement strand
TAGCCGACCGTCGGGGCATGCCCATATGCGATCGGCAAGGAGGTACTGTTTTGAAGGCGCGGGACTATACAGATTTTGCAGCGCAGCGCAAGCGGCCTGCGCCGTGCCGGTTTTCTTGACTTGGTCCCGCCAGCGATTATCACTGTGGCCCGCTGTTTCCGACGAGATTTCAGCAGCACAAAAGGGTATCGGCACGCATGTCACGCGCCTTCATTTTTCCGGGTCAGGGCAGCCAGGCCATCGGCATGGGCAAGGAACTGGCCGAGACCGAGCCCGCCGCCCGCCAGGTCTTCGACACGGTCGACGAGGCGCTGGGCCAGCCCTTGTCCGCCTTGATGTTCGACGGCGATATGGCGGAACTAACGTTGACCGAGAACGCTCAGCCGGCGCTGATGGCCGTCTCGCTCGCCGCGATCAAGGTCTTGGAAGACAAGATCGGCGCGCCGCTTGGTGACATGGCCGCCTTCGTCGCGGGGCATAGCCTGGGCGAGTACTCCGCGCTGGCGGCCGCCGGCGCGCTGGAGCTTTCGGACACGGCCCGGCTGCTCAAGCTGCGCGGCCAGTCTATGCAGCGCGCGGTGCCGGTGGGCGAGGGCGCGATGGCGGCCATTCTTGGCCTGGAGCTGGAGGCCGTGCAGGCGATCGCGGCCGAGGCGGCCGAGGCGCAGGTTTGTGCCGCCGCTAATGACAATGCGCCGGGGCAGGTCGTGATCAGCGGCGATCGCTCTGCCGTCGAACGCGCCGTTGCCTTGGCCGCGGAACGCGGCGGCCGGCGCAGCGTGCTCTTGCCCGTCAGCGCCCCGTTTCATTGCGCCCTGATGCAGCCGGCCGCCACGGAGATGGCCGAAGCACTGGCGGCAGTCAGCATCAGCCGGCCCGCCGTGCCGGTCATCAGCAACGTCACGGCAACCGCCGTCGACGAGCCGGAGGACATCCGCCGGCTGCTGGTGGAGCAAATCACGGGCGCCGTGCGCTGGCGCGAAAGCGTGCTGTTCATGAAAGACCATGGCGTCGACAGTTTCGTGGAGGTCGGCGCGGGCAAGGTTCTCGCCGGTCTGGTCCGCCGGATCGATCGCGATCTGAAGTCGTCTGCGCTCAACGGACCAGCGGATGTCGACGCCTTCGTGGACGAACAGCGCTAGGCCGTTTGCAAGAAACCGACGTCGGACCACGGTTGGAAAGGTCAATAGTCATGCTGGATCTCACTGGAAAATGCGCCCTTGTCACGGGCGCCTCGGGCGATATCGGCCGGTCGATTGCGGAAGTCTTGCACAGCCAAGGGGCCGCGGTGGCACTGTCGGGAACCCGAGCGGCGAAGCTTGAAGAGGTCGCCCATTCCTTAGGCGAGCGGGCCCATGTCTGCCCGGGCAACCTGGCCGACGCCGAGGCGACCGAGGCCTTGTTCAAGGCGGCCGAGTCGGCGTTGGGGCAGGTCGACATCCTGGTCAACAATGCCGGCATGACCCGCGACAATCTGTCCATGCGGATGAAGGACGACGACTTCCTGGACGTGCTGGAGGTGAACCTGGTCAGTGCCTTTCGGCTGACCCGCGCCGCCATGAAGGGCATGATGCGTCGCCGCTGGGGCCGCGTGGTCGGCGTCACCTCGGTGGTCGGCTTCACCGGCAATCCCGGCCAGGCCAACTACGCCGCCAGCAAGGCCGGCATGGTGGGCATGACCAAATCGATCGCCAACGAGGTGGCGAACCGGGGCGTGACGGTGAACTGCATCGCCCCTGGCTTCGTTGCCAGCGCCATGACGGACGCCCTGACGGACGACCAGAAATCCCGCATTACCGATGTCATTCCGATGGCGCGCATGGGCCTGCCTATCGACATTGCCAACGGGGTTGCCTATCTGGCCAGCGAAGAGGCCGGCTACGTCACCGGCCAGACCCTGCACGTAAACGGTGGCATGGCGATGCTGTGACCGGCGCTGGCGCCGGTCACGGACAACGCTGTAACCATGGCAGTTGTAGGCGGGAAACAGCCGTGCTAAACGCCCGCACTTCCTGCCGTTGGGCGCTGGTCAGTGGTGGGTTGGTGTGTTATGTGACGGCTCCGTCGCACCCTTTGGCGGGTGAAACCCTGCGGGGTATTTGTGACTGAACCGTCAGTCGTAAGGGGTTCGCCCCACAAAAGGATGAGCTTGCGGAAAGGCCTGAGAAATGAGTGATGTCGCCGAGCGCGTAAAGAAGATCGTGGTTGAGCATCTGGGTGTCGAAGAAGACAAGGTGAGTGAAACGGCCAGCTTTATCGACGATCTGGGCGCCGACAGCCTGGACACCGTCGAACTGGTGATGGCGTTCGAAGAAGAATTCGGCATTGAGATCCCTGACGACGCGGCGGAAAAGATCGTGACGGTCGGCGATGCCGTGACCTTTATCGATCAGAACAACGCGGGCTGACCCGCCCAGAGACGCGCAAGGGACCGGCCGTGGGGCGGCTTAGTCACCGATGGGCCCGCCCTCAATCGGCCCTCGCAATCGAATGTGATGTGCGAATAGGGCAATGAGACGCGTCGTCGTTACCGGAATGGGCATGGTCACGCCGCTTGGCTGCGGTGTGGACCTGAATTGGCAGCGGTTGATCGCCGCGGAGTCCGGCATCCGGGCCATCGAAAGTGTGAAGGTTGACGATCTGCCGGCGCGCATCGCCGGCCAGATGCCGCGCGGCGACGGCAGCAACGGCACCTTCAACATCGATGCCGTGATGCCGCCGAAGGACCAGCGCAAGAACGACGAGTTCATCATTTTCGCGGTCGCGGCCGCCGATGAGGCCGTCGAGCACAGCCGCTGGAAGCCTGAAACGGATGAAGATCAGTATCGGACAGGTGTCCTGATTGGATCGGGCATCGGCGGCCTGCAATGGATCGCCGACGGTTCGATTACCCTGACGGACCGGGGGCCAAGGCGTATCTCGCCGTTCTTTATCCCGGCCGCGCTGATCAATCTGGCCTCGGGCCAGGTCTCGATCCGTTATGGCTTCAAGGGCCCCAACCATGCGGTCGTAACCGCGTGCTCGACCGGTGCCCACGCCATTGGCGACGCGGCACGGCTGATCATGCTGGACGACGCGGACGTCATGATCGCCGGCGGCGCCGAGGCGCCCGTCTGCCGTCTTGGGCTGGCCGGCGTCGCCGCATCGCGCGCCTTGTCGACCGGCTACAACGATCGCCCGACCGAAGCCTCACGGCCCTACGACAAGGGCAGGGACGGCTTCGTGATGGGCGAGGGCGCCGG
>JBCBSH010000324.1:0-3292 GCA_039819285.1 Pseudomonadota bacterium | reverse complement strand
CTCCCCTCGCCCATGCGGGCGACGAACTTGGTCGGCACGGGCAGCTTGGCCGAGGCCAATTCAAACGCCGTGCGCGCCAGGTCCGGCGGCACGCCGTCCAGTTCAAACATGATGCGGCCCGGCTTAACCCGGACCATCCAGTATTCCGGCGAACCCTTGCCCTTGCCCATGCGCACTTCGGCCGGCTTTTGGCTGACCGGCACGTCCGGGAAGATGCGGATCCACACCCGGCCTTGACGGCGGATATGCCGGGTGATCGCGCGTCGCGCCGCTTCGATCTGGCGCGCCGTGATGCGGGCAGGACCGATGGCCTTCAGGCCATAGGCCCCGAAGTTAAGATCCGTACCGCCCTTGGCGGTGCCCTTAACCCGGCCCTTGAACTGCTTGCGGTACTTTGTGCGCTTTGGACTCAGCATCGTTCGTCTCTACCTTTACGCCCCGTCCCGGCCCGAGCCCTGGCGGCTGGGAGCCTGGTCGGCCAGGCGCTTTTCATGCGCCATCGGGTCGTGGGCCATGATTTCGCCGCGGAACACCCAGACCTTCACACCGCAGGTGCCGTAGGTCGTGTGCGCGGTGGCCATGCCGTAATCGACATCGGCGCGCAGCGTGTGCAGCGGCACCCGGCCTTCGCGGTACCATTCGGTGCGGGCGATTTCAGCGCCACCCAATCGGCCGCCGCAATTGATCCGGATGCCCAAGGCACCCAGCCGCATGGCGTTCTGCACCGCCCGCTTCATGGCCCGGCGGAAGGCAACCCGACGCTCCAACTGGTTGGCGATGTTCTCCGCCACTAGCTGGGCATCGATTTCCGGCTTGCGAATTTCGACGATGTTCAAGGTCACGTCGCCGCCGGTCATCTTGGCCAGATCCTGGCGCAGCTTTTCGATGTCCGCGCCCTTCTTGCCGATCACCACGCCAGGCCGGGCCGAATAGATCGTCACCCGCGCGCGCTTGGCGGGGCGCTCGATCACGATGCGGCTCAGGCCAGCCTGGGACAGGCGCTTTTGCAGGTAGCGCTTCAGTTCCAGATCCTGGTGCAGCAGGTCGGCATAATCCTTGCCGGCGAACCAGCGCGAATCCCAGGTGCGGTTGATGCCCAACCGCAGACCGATTGGATTGACTTTTTGACCCATGGTTACGCCGTCTCCTCACGCTCGCGCACGATCACCGTCAGATTGGACCAGGGCTTGACGATCCGACCGACCCGGCCGCGCGCGCGGGCCCGGAACCGCTTCATCGTCAGGCTCTTGCCCACATAGGCCTCGGCCACATACAGGCGGTCGACGTCGAGCTGATGGTTGTTTTCCGCGTTCGCGATCGCGGACTGCAGAACCTTCTTCACGTCGGCCGCGATCCGCCGCTTGGAAAAGGACAGGTCGGCGAGCGCGCGGTCAGCCGCCTTGCCGCGGATCAGACCCGCGATCAGGTTCAGCTTTTGCGGGCTGGACCGGACCACACGGGCAACCGCGCGGGCCTCGTTGCTGGCGAGCTTGCGGGGTGCAGATGCCTTGCCCATCGCCTACTTCCTTCTCGCCTTCTTATCGGCCGCGTGGCCGTAATAGGTCCGGGTCGGCGCGAACTCGCCGAACTTGTGGCCGACCATGTTCTCGTTCACCAGCACCGGCAGGAACTTGTGGCCGTTGTAGACGCCAAAGGTCAGGCCGACGAACTGGGGCAGGATGGTCGAGCGCCGTGCCCAGATCTTGATGATCTCATTGCGGCCGGATGAGCGCGCGGCCTCTGCCTTCTTCAGCAGATAGCCGTCGACAAACGGACCCTTCCAAACGGAACGTGCCATCAGGCGACCTCCGACTACTTCTTGTGGCGACGACGGATGATGTACTTGTCCGTCGCCTTGTTGCTGCGCGTGCGCCGGCCCTTGGTCGGCTTGCCCCAGGGGGTGACCGGGTGACGGCCGCCCGAGGTGCGGCCCTCGCCGCCGCCATGCGGGTGATCGACCGGGTTCATGGCCACGCCGCGCACCGACGGACGCTTGCCCGCCCAGCGCTTGCGCCCGGCCTTGCCCTTCTTGGTGTTGGCCTGATCCGGGTTGGAAACCGCGCCGATCGAGGCCATGCAGTCGCCGCGCACGACGCGCAGCTCGCCCGAGGACAGCTTTAGCTGAGCATAGGCCAGGTCACGGCCCACCAGTTGGGCATAAGTGCCCGCCGACCGCGCGATCTGTCCGCCCTTGCCGGGCTTTAACTCGACATTGTGCACGATCGTGCCGATCGGGACCGAGCGCAGCGGCATTGCGTTGCCCGGCTTCACGTCCGTCTTTTCACCAGCGATCACCTGATCGCCGACCGCCAGACGCTGCGCGGCCAGGATGTAGGCCTGCTCGCCATCCTCGTAGCGGATCAGCGCGATGAACGCGGTCCGGTTGGGATCGTACTCCAGCCGTTCGACCGTCGCCGGCACGTCGAACTTGCGGCGCTTGAAGTCGATCAGGCGATAGGCCCGCTTGTGGCCGCCGCCGATGCGGCGCGCCGTGATCCGGCCGGTGTTGTTGCGGCCGCCCTTCTTGGTGAGGCCGCTGGTCAGCTTCTTAACCGGGTCGCCCTTGTGCAGGCCCGACCGGTCAACGATGACCAGTTCGCGCAAGCCGGCGGAGACCGGATTGAATGTCTTCAACGCCATGGCTTAGACCCCCGTAGAAACGTCGATCTGCTGGCCCTCGGCCAACGTCACGATCGCCTTTTTCGTGTCCGAGCGGCGGCCCTTGATGCCGCGAAAGCGCTTGGTCTTGCCCTTTTGGATCAGCGTATTGATGCCGGTCACGTTGACATCGAACAGGCCTTCGACGGCCTGCTTGATCTCGGGCTTGGTGGCGTCCATCGGCACCCGGAAGGTCACCTGATTGAACTGGGTGATCAGGGTCGACTTTTCGGTGATCACCGGGCTGCGGATGATGTCGTACATCCGCTCCTTCGTGATCGGGCCGATTGCCTTGCGCACGCTCATTTCAGCCGCTCCTCAAGCTTGGCCACCGCCGCCTTGGTCAGGACCAGCGTGTCGCGGCGCAAGATGTCGTAAACGTTGGCTCCGGCCTCCGGCAGCACGTCGACCGTCGGCAGGTTGCGGGCCGCGAGATCGAACTGCTGGCTGACCTCGTCACCATCGACGAACAAGGCCGAGGTGAGGCCCAGCTTGTCCAGCTTGGCGGCCAAATCCTTGGTCTTGTGCGACTTCACATCGGCCGCGTCGACGACCATCAACTCGCCGCTGGCCGCCTTGGCCGACAAGGCATGCTTCAAGGCCAGTTTGCGCACCTTTTTCGGCATCTCCACCG
>JBCBSH010000323.1:0-3303 GCA_039819285.1 Pseudomonadota bacterium | reverse complement strand
GCCGACCAGGATATCGGCGTTGCGGGCCGCGGTGGTGCGGGCGATATCCAGCCTTGGGTCGTTCCAATGGCGGATCAAATCGCAGCGCTGCCAAAGCGCGATCAGGGAAACGGTGTCGGCCGTCGCCGCACTGCGGATCTTCATGGCGCCTTGTTCGCTGCCGGCGGTCCCGTCTCGATCCGCAGGTCCTGCCGGCCGCCCCATTCCGTCCAAGAACCGTCATAGACGGGAATGTCGCGCCCCTGATCGCGAAACACCGCCAGGGCCAGGATGCAGGCGGTAACCCCGCTGCCGCAGCTGGCGACGATCGGCGTGTCGCCAGCGATGCCGGCCTCGGCCAGGCGTGGGGCGACGGCCGCGGGCGGCCGCACTTCACCGGTATCGGGATCGATCAGGTCCGCGTAAGGCAGATTGCCGGCGCCGGGGATATGACCGGGCCGGACGCCCGGTCGCAACTCCGGTTCTTCGCCGGCGAAGCGGCCGAGGCTCCGCACATCCATCACCCGCTCGGTGCCATTATCGACGATCTGTTGGATTTGCTCGACGGAACGCAGCAGGCTCGGCCGGAACTCCGGTGCGAACTCCGCCTTCGACAGCGCGACGGCACCCTGATCGATCGGACGCCCTTCCTGGCGCCACCTCTTCAAGCCACCATCCAGCACGGCCACCGCGTCATGACCGTACAGCCGGAACAGCCACCAGGCCCGTGCGGCGCTGAACAGGCCGAACGTGTCATAGGCGACGATCCGATGGCCGCTGCCGATGCCGAGATCGCCGACCAACTCGGCGAACTGTTCGGGCGAGGGCACCATGTGCGGCAGGTCCGTATCGTCCCGGGCGATCTTGTCGATGTCGAAGAAGATCGCGCCTGGAATGTGGCCCTCCTTGTACTCGGCCGCGGCGTCTCGCTTCAGCGACGACAGCATGTAGGTGGCGTCGAGGATTCGCAGGTCAGGATCGTCCAGATGGTCCGCCAGCCAGGATGTGGTGACCAGCGGTGTTGGCAGGGTCGGGGACAAGGCTCAGTCCTCCAGCACAATGTTCACGCGCCGGTTCTGCCGGCCTTTGTTCTCGATCTTGGAGACCCGCAGACGGCCGATCTCACCGGTTCGCGCCACATGGGTGCCGCCGCAGGGCTGCAGATCGACCGGCGCCTGATCGCTGCCGATCAGGACCAGGCGAACCTTGCCCTGGCCCGTGGGCGGCTTCACCGACATGGTTCGAACGAGTTCCGGCCGTTCTTGAAGCTCTGCATCGTCGATCCAGCGCGCGGCGATCGGATGATCGGCCTCGACCAGCGCATTAAGGCGCTCCGTCAGGTCTTCCTTGTCCAGCGACGTCGTGGGCAGGTTGAAGTCCAGCCGGCTTTTCTCGGCACCCACTTGGCCACCGGTGACGTCACCCACCACCAGACTGCACAGCAGATGCATGGACGTGTGCATACGCATATGGCGGTGGCGTCGCGGCCAGTCGATCGCTGCCTCCACGGCGGTGGCCACCGGCGGCGCGGCCGCGCCCTCGGGCAGGATGTGGCGCACCTGATCAGGTGCTTCGCCCTTCACCGCCGTCGTGACGGCAACCTCCGACCCACCCCAGCGCAGCGCCCCGCTATCCCCCGGCTGGCCGCCGCTGGTCGGGTAGAAGATGGTCTGATCCAGCTCGACCCAGCCATCGCCGACGGCCGTTACTGTCGCCTGGCACGAGGTCAGATATGGATCGTCGCGGAACAGCAGGGACATGGCACTTGATCTCACGCGGTTGGCGAAGGATCGCAGACCCTAGGCTTGGTCCCCAGGCCTCGCAAGGGGCGGACGGTTATGGCAACCATGCCTGCCGAAGCCTGTCCCTGTTCAACATCAGCCATTGCAGGGCGATGATGCTGAACGAGGTATCGATTCGGTTCGACCTTACCCAGTCGAAGGCCTCGTCGGCGGTCGGATAGTGCGTGCGAATGTCCTCCCCCTCATGGTCGACCCCGAAGATGCCTCTGACCTCCTGCCGGTCGATATGGGCCGCCAGCACACTCACCACCTCCGACGATCCGCCGGGACTGGGCATGAATTCGATGATCGGCTCGATTTCAAGAAGCGCGAGCCCGGCTTCCTCTCTCGCTTCGCGCCGCGCGACATCCTCGTCGGATTCACCCTGGTCGATGATCCCGGCCGGAATCTCCATCAGCCATGCCGGCCGTCCGGCTGCCGCGGCGCCGATGCGAAACTGCTCAACCAGTGCGACGCGATCACGCAGCGGGTCGTACGGCAGCAATGCCACGGCCCTGCCTCTGAGGAAGACCTCTCGGCGCAGCGGAGGCGTCCAGCCACCGTCGAACCTTTGGTGCTTCACGACAAGGCGGTCGAGCTGAAAGAAGCCCTCAAAGCAGGTTTCGCGGCGCTCGATTTCAAACGCGTTCGGCATGGGAACCACCAATGCGAGGGTTTGTCGTCACGGTATGCTCCAAAGTCGCAGGGTAAAAGGGGATTGGCGTTTGACAATGGACCGACAACGGCGAATAATTAAGGTGAATCCCGCCTCGCGAGAATACTGCGATGTGGGATCAAGACATCATCCAAAAACCTACGTTAGAGCTGCGTGTTATCTTGAAAACAAACGTCAAGATACACTGCAATGCTTTAACACACGAACAATAGATTGGTAAAAACAGGGAATGATTTGATGGATAAGAAAGAACTAGCGTCCGTTCACGTCGCACTGCCCAATCTGGTTGAGCAGTTGGAAAAAGGCCGCACGACGCGCCGCGACTTCCTGCGCACCTCCACGTTGCTGGGCCTGTCGGCGACCGCCGCCTATGGGATCGCCGGCAGGATCACGGGTGAGCATTTCGTGGCGCCCGCGCGGGCCCAGGGGACGCCCGGCGGTACGGTGCGCATCTCGATGAACGTGATGGAACTTTCCGATCCGTCGCTGGCTGACTGGTCGCAGAAATCCAATGTCTACCGGGCCGTCAACGAGCCGCTGGCGAAGATCGGCGCGGACAACATCACGCGCCCCTATTTGGCTGAGCGGTGGGAGGCGAATGACGATCTGACCGCCTGGACCTTCCATTTGCGCCAGAACGCGACCTGGTCCAACGGCGATGCGTTCATCGCCGACGATGTTGTCGCGAACATCGAGAAATGGCTGGACGAGGCCCATGGCTCGTCGAACTACAGTCGGTTCTCGTCGCTTGAGAGCGCGGAGGCGATCGACGACCACACGGTGCGGTTCAATCTCAGCAGTCCGGACCTGGCGGTGCCGGAATCGCTGGGCGATTACCCGGCCCTGATCGTCCATCGCAATTTCTGG
>JBCBSH010000322.1:0-3324 GCA_039819285.1 Pseudomonadota bacterium | reverse complement strand
CCCGCAACCCGCGGGCGGCAAAGGCGGCCGGCATCGCCTTCGTGGCGGCGGAGCGCAAGCAGGAAGGCATCGTCGCTGACCTGACCTTAAGAGAAAACCTCAGCCTGCCTTTTCTGGATCGGTTTGGGTCAGCGTTGCGGGTGGATGTCGGTGCGGAGAAGGCCCATGCGCGGCATTGGATCGAGGCGCTGGGCATTCGGGCGCGCGGGCCGGAGCAGCGCATCCGCTTTCTGTCGGGCGGCAACCAGCAGAAGGTCTGCATCGCCCGCTGGCTGGTCGACGGCATGGCATTGCTGATCCTGGAAGAGCCGACACGCGGCGTCGATGTCGGCGCGCGTAAGGAGATCTATCGCAAACTGCGGACGCTGGCCGATCAGGGCCTGGGCATTTTGGTGCTGTCGTCGGACGTGGAGGAGATCGCCGGCATCGCCGATCGCGCCATCGTGCTCGATCGCGGCCAGGTGGTCGGCCGCAGCGAGACACCCGAGGAACCGGAGGCCCTGATGGCGATGGCATTCCACGAAGGCGCGTCGCCCGACGCGGCGCAGGAGGCAAGGGCATGACGACGCAAAGCCTGGACCGGCCGGCGGAGCGCCGCCATTTCGGCGAGTTGATGGGCAAGCCCTGGGCCGGCGTAGCCATGTTGCTGGTGTTCTACATCGTGTTGCTGGCGGCCTTTTCGATCCTGTCGCCCTGGTTCCTGTCGTTCAACAATATGATGAGTATCGGCACCAACATGGCCTTCATCGGCCTGATGGCGGCCGCCGGAACGCCGTTGATCATCGCCGGCGGCCTCGACTTGTCCGTGGCGGCGATCGCGGGTCTCGCCGGTGTGATCGTGGCGCTGTTGAACGCCGCCGGCGTGCCGATTTGGGGCGGCGTCGTGGTGGCGCTGTTCATAGGCGCGGGCATCGGCCTATTGAACGGCGCGCTGGCGACGGGCCTGAAGATGAACCCGCTGATCGTCACGCTGGGCATGATGAGCATCGTGTCGGGGCTCGCGCTGGTCTTGACCGGCGGCCTCAGCCGGCCCCTGTTCGACCCCAGCTTCAACTGGCTGGGCAGCGGGCGCTTTCTCGAAGTGCCGGTACCGCTGATCTTGATGCTGATCGTCTTTGCCATTCTGTGGTGGCTGATGCGGTTCAGCCGATTCGGCCGCCACCTCTATGCCTCCGGCGGCAATGCGGAGGCCAGCCGACTGATCGGTGTGCCCGTGGCCCGCACCCAGATCATCCTCTACGTCATTTCGGGCCTTAGCGGCGCGGTTGCCGGCATTCTGCTCAGCGCCACGTTGGGCGCCGCGGCACCAACGGCGGCCAGCGACCATCTGTTAACGGTGATCGCAGCCATCATCCTGGGCGGCACTAGCCTGTTCGGCGGTCGCGGCAGCGTTTGGGGCACTCTGCTGGCCGTGTTGATCCTCGGCACCTTGAACAATGGCCTGACCCTGATGGATGTGTCCTCGTTCTGGCAGGATGTGACGCGCGGCGTGGTCCTGTTGCTGGCGGTGGCGCTGGACATCGTGCGCACCCGTGCGGCGGGCGAGTAAGCGCATGGCCGGCGCGACGCAGGATTTCGAGCCGATTGCCCGCGAAAGCGTCGCGGAGAAAGTTGCCGGCCGCATTCTGGAGCTGATCAAGGCCGGCAATTTGAAGCCTGGCGATCAGTTGCCGCCGGAACGCGAGCTAGCAAACATGCTGCAGGTCAGCCGCCCCAGCGTGCGCGAAGCCTTGCGGGGCTTGAGCATTCTCGGCGTCGTGCGGACGCGGCAAGGCGGCGGGGCCTACATCTCGTCGCTCAACGCCTCGGACCTGTTGGAGCCGCTGCAGTTCTACATCACGCTCGACCGGCTGACCGTTGACTCGCTTTACGAGGCCCGGATTGCGATCGAAAGCACGGTCGCGACCCTTGCCGCGGATCGGCTGGAGCAAACGGATCTGGAGCGCCTGCGCGCGCTGCTGGGACCCCAGGAACGACTGATTGGCGATCCGATCGGATTCCGCGTCTCTGACCAGGAGTTTCACTCCATCATCTGGAAGGCCTCCGGCAATCCGTTTATCGAACGCGTGGCGCGGTCTCTCAACGTCCTGGGCATGGATTACCGGCGGATCGCGTCCGAGACGCCCGGGGTTTTGGGCCAGAGCTACAAGGACCATATCGCGATCGTGGCCGCCTTGGAGTCGCGATCGCCGGAACAGGCGACAGCAGCCATGGTTCAACACATGCAGAACGTTCACCGCACGACGCTACAGGCCATGGAGACCACCGGCGAACAACCGGTCGACCTGGTCGCGAAGACGGCTTCCTGAGGGAGGAGCAACGCCCATGAAACTGTCCCTGACATCCTGGTCACTGCGCGCCTGTTCCCTGCAGGAGGCAGTCGGCCTCTCCAAAGTGTTGGGCATCGGCGCACTTGATCTGGGCTATTTCTACGGGCCCGCGCTCAGCCGCGACGCCATCCTCGAAGACCCGGATGGCGAGGCGCACAGGGTCCGCGATTTGGGCATCCCCGTGCCCTGCTTCTACCACCTGTTCGGCGACAGCCTCGCCGGCCGTAACATGGCCGACCGGTCCCAGCATTCGGGCAATTGGGCGGATTTCCGGGTAATCTGCCGCTTCATGAAAGCCGCGGGCATTCCGACCGTCTTTGTCCTGCCCGGTGTCGTCAATCCGGGCCAGAGCCGGCAGGACGCGCTGGCCGTGTCGGCGGACGGCCTGGCGGAGTTGGTGAAGATCGGCAGCGGTGTTGGTGTCACGGTGACCATCGAGCCGCACGTGCATTCCTATCTGGAAAGCCCGTCCTTGGTGCTGGATCTGCTGGACCGCGTGCCCGGGCTGAAACTGACCTTGGACTACGCCCATTTCGCCTGCCTGGGCTATCGCCAAGAGGAGGTCGACGTGCTGGCGCCGCACGCAGCCCACGTCCATTTGCGCCAGGCCCGCCCCGGCGCGTTGCAGACCAAGGGCGCGGAAGGCACGATCAATATGGAGGCGCAGTTCGCGACCCTACGCGACGCCGGCTTCGACGGCTATCTCGCGCTTGAGTATGTTCATCAGGATTATATGGACACGCTCTATGACGACGTGCTGACCGAAACCATTGGCCTGCGCGACAAGTTCCGTGCCTGGTCGAAGGGTTGACGAGACAGGTGGCAGCCAAATCGAAACGCGTGCTCGTTACGGGCGCGGCCAGCGGTGTCGGCTATGGCATTGCCGAACGGTTGGTCGGCGACGGCTGGTCAGTCACGATCGCCGACCGCGACGAGACCGCCGGCCTGAAGGCGGCGGACAAGCTTGGCGCCGACTTCGTCGCAGTGAACATCG
>JBCBSH010000321.1:0-3347 GCA_039819285.1 Pseudomonadota bacterium | reverse complement strand
GGGCAGGGACGTCGTCTCGGCGACGCTGCCCTGGGGTTTTCTGTCCGCGCTTGGCGGCTTTGTCGCCATTTTGCTTATCGCCTTTGCGGCAGCAGCACTGCGGCCGGTGGCAACGATCAATATGATCTTCCGCTGCAACGCCGCCGTCGAAGACTGTGTGGAGACGATCAAGCGCGCCTTGCACGGCCCGCAGCATCGAAACCGCTAAGAAGATCGAGGCGCCCGCTTGGCGCCTCGATCCCTTTTGGCGCTTGAGGTCAGCGCATGATCGGGAACGTGAACTCCGCCCCGCTGGTCATCCCTGTTGGCCAGCGCGAGGTCACCGTCTTCAGCTTGGTATAAAAGCGGATGCCATCCATGCCGTACATGCCATGGTCGCCGAACGCGGACCGCTTCCAGCCGCCGAAGCTGTGAAAGGCCATCGGTACCGGGATCGGCACATTGACGCCAACCATGCCGATGTTGCAGTTGGCGGCAAACGAACGCGCCGCGTCGCCGTCGCCGGTGAAGATCGCGGCCCCATTGCCGTACTCGTGGCCGTTGACCAGGGACAGCGCATGCCCGAAGTCCGGCGATCGCACGACCGACAGGACGGGGCCGAAGATCTCCTCCTTGTAGATGCGCATGTCCGGCTGGACATTGTCGAACAGGCAGCCGCCGAGGAAGAACCCGTCCTCATAGCCTTGCAGGCGCAGGCCGCGACCATCGACGACGAGGTCGGCGCCCTCCTCGACCCCGAGATCGACATAACCCTTCACCTTGTCGCGGTGCTCGCGCGTGATCAGCGGGCCCATCTCCGCGTCCGGGTCGTTGCCGGGCGCCACCTTCAGCGCCCGCACCTTCGGCTCCAGCTTCTCGATCAGCCGGTCGCCCGCATCACCGACGGCAACCGCTACCGACACCGCCATGCAGCGCTCGCCCGCCGCGCCGTATCCGGCGCCCATCAGCGCGTCGCTGGCCTTGTCCATGTCGGCGTCCGGCATCACCAGCATGTGGTTCTTGGCGCCGCACAGTGCCTGAACGCGCTTCCCGTTGGCACAGCCGGTGGCATAGATGTACTCGCCAACGGGCGTTGAGCCGACGAAGCTGATCGCGTTGACGCCCGGATCGGTCAGCAACGTGTCCACCGCTTCCTTGTCGCCGTGAACCACGTTCAAGACGCCGGCCGGCGCGCCGGCCTCGATCAGCAGCTCCGCCAGGCGGACGGATGCCGACGGGTCCTTCTCAGACGGCTTCAACACCACCGCGTTGCCGCAGATGATGGCCATTGGGAACATCCACAGCGGCACCATCGCCGGGAAGTTGAAGGGCGTGATCGCGGCGACCACGCCCACCGGCTGGCGCGTCGAAAAACTGTCGATGCCCGTGCCGACATTCTCAGTGAAGTCGCCCTTCAGCAGGTGCGGGGCGCCGCAGGCAAACTCCACGACTTCCAAGCCACGCAGGACCTCGCCCTTGGCGTCGGAGAAAACCTTGCCGTGCTCGGAGGTCAGAATGCCGGCCAACTCGTCCATGTGCTTTTCAATCAGTTCCTTGAAGCGGAACATGACCCGCGCACGCTGTACCGGCGGCGTCGCCGCCCAGCCCGGCAGGGCCGCCTGGGCCGCGTGTATGGCCGTACGTACCTCGTCGGCGCTGGCAAAATCGACCTTGGCCTGAACCTCGCCTGTCGCCGGGTTGTAGACGTCGCCCGTACGGCCGCTTGAGCCCTGAAAGGTCTTGCCGTCGACGAAATGGTGGACGCTGCGAACCATGTCCTCTTCCTCCAGAAAATCATCCGCCCCGCCGAGGCGCGGCCTTAACGATCGCGGGCCGGGTCCGCGTGTAACGACCCGCTGACTGACCGCCCGAACAGGCCGGCGACACTAGCAGCGCGACTAATGTCTCGTCATCCCGTTTCGACCCCTGGCCAGAGCGAAAAGTTTGTCGTACGAGTCGAGGGCCGGAAGGCGGCCGTTGAGTCGAACGCAACACCCAAGCGAGGCGAAGCGATCATTCTATGGGATATGGTCTTTACGACTACGACCGCCGTTATCGGCGCCGAATTTGGGGCGGGATTACCCGCGTGGGCTTTTACGTCGTCACAATCGGCGTGGCAGCCCTTTTTGCCTACCAGATCGGCGTCGAACAGGTCGCGGGACGTGAAGAGCATCTAAATGATCGCATCGAGGTCCTGGAAGACCAAAACCGGCAGCTTACGGGTGACGCGGTCCGCATGGAGGCACAGGCGCGTACCGCCCTCGCCCAATACCAGGAAATGCGGGAACTCTACGACCGGAATCTGCCAACAGGTGTGCGCAACTGGCTGTTGAACCTGGTTGATGATCGGCTGGAGGCAGGAATCGCACCCGAGCGGATTGCACTGTATCTCGACGCCTCCAGCGAGCCGGAGGGCTGCACCGACCCGATTTCGCGGCGTTTCATCATGCCGACGCCGAATTTCACCGGCGACAACACGTCCGTTGGCTTCGGCGAGGGCTTGGTCACCGTCACCGGCCGGGGCCAGGGCGCCATCGACGACGACGGGACGACCCAAGCCTGGTTCGACCCCGCGCGCGAGATCACGTTGGTGTTTACGGCCATCGGCGGCGAACGACAGACTGTCAACGGTGTCCTGCCGCTGTTTCACACCATGGTCGTCGGCGATCAGGAATTCCGCTTCGCCGTCGAACAGGGCGATCGCAGCTTGGTCAATGTTGCCGGAACCGCCTGTCCCATCGCGTTGCCGATCGGCAGTTCCCCTTGAGGCATAAAAGCCGCAGATCAACTACTTTCCAGCGATATACTTTAGCTCAATGATTGCTTTTCACCGGTAGCCGTATCGCCTAGAGTCGGTGGTCGTCAGACGATAATCGACACTGAGTTATTAGCGTTTCACTGCATGCCAACCTTAAACGCCCATGGCGATCGATAGCGTAGCTGTCGACGGCACCGCCCTTTGGCATTTCATGATCGGCGGTCCGCCGCGATCAGGCAAATCGACCTTGGCCGCTCTGCTGCAAGACGAGATCGGCGGCATGATTGTTCGTGCCGATGCGCTGATGACCGCGTTCACATCGACGGCCGCCGAGACGGGCCTGTCGAACGGCGCGGCCGAAATGCTCGATTCGGCTTTCCTGTCGCTTGTGGTCTGCCGCTACGCGCGCAGCCTAAGCCGCCGGGAAGGCATCCCGATCATTGTCGAAGGCATTGGCTTGACGCCAGAGTCGATCGACCGTGGCCTGCTGCGCCAGGCGCGTTTTCGGCCCGTCTTTCTGGGTTATCCGTACATTTCGGTCGAGGAAAAAACCGACCAGATCAGGCGTCACGCCGAGACCGACCCGACCTGCTGGAGCCATGAGGTGTCC
>JBCBSH010000320.1:0-3367 GCA_039819285.1 Pseudomonadota bacterium | reverse complement strand
CATCGGCGTAGGCACCTGTTTGCGGCACGTTGAAGCCAAGCGTCACGGTCGGCGAGTCGCCGGGGTCGTTCAGGAACTCCTGGGCCCATGCGCCCTTTGAAAACACCAGCGGCGCCGCAATCGCGGACCCGGCGAACGCCGACGCCCCCTTCAATGCGCTGCGTCGACTGATCTCCTTCTTGAAAAGAGACATATGACCGTTCCTCCCTGTTGCCGATCATTAAGAAGACGAAATCGAACTTCTTGTCTTTTTGGTCGTAACAAGGCGAAACGGGAGCGCCAACCGACGCAAGGGTCACGTGATAAAGTTTGTAAATAACATTGTTGCTTAGCCAATTAGCCTGTTAAGATCTTCACAAGCGCAAAGGGCTGTATCTGCTCGCAATGGCTGACTACACGACAGGTAAGAGGATTCGAGACCGGCGCCTGGCTCAGGAAATGACCCAGGCGGAGCTGGCGAAAAGGGCCGGAATTTCCGCCGCTTATCTGAACCTCATCGAACACGACAAGCGCCAGATCGGCGGCAGCCTCTTGGGCAAGATTGCCGACCTGTTGCGGACGGATCTCGCCGACCTGACCGGCAGCGTCCGCCAGAGGCTGGCATCTGACGTGCTGGAAATCGCCCGCGCGCTCGGCACGCCGGATGTCGATGGTGTCCGCGCCGCGCAGTTCGCCGATCGCCACCCGGAATGGGCCCGCATTTTCATCCGGCTTCATCGCGCGTATCGAGACGCCGACGAGACGGCGATCGTGCTGTCTGATCGGCTGAGCCAGGACCCGACGGTCCGCGAATTGAGCCACACGGTGCTGAGCCGCGTGACGGCCATCCGGTCCTTCGCCGAGATCCTCCAGCAGCATGGCGATATCGGCCACAGTGACAGGGAGCGTTTCACAACAATCATCACCGATCAGAGCGACGAGCTGGCAGAAAGCGCCCGCGAGATGATCACCCTGCTGGGGGGCTCTCTCGGCGAAGCGCGACCGACCTCGCCCGCCGAAGAGGTCGACGACTTCTTCATTCATCACGGCAATCATTTTCCGTCACTGGAGGACGCTGCAGGAGAACTCAGGGCACGATTTGAGCGGCAGCCGGGCACACTGGGCAGCCAGATCACCGAACGGCTGGCCGCGCTGTCGGAAGGGACGAACCGACATGAGCCGGCCCCGCCGTCGGATGTGCCGGAGACGACCGCACGCTTTGCCCAGGCCCGTCGCCTCGTCGTGGCGGATGTGCCGGACGCGCTGAAGAGCGTTATCGACGATGACCGCCTGACCACGGATGAGGCAAGAGAGCGCGCCTTGCGTGCGGTCGCCTCTTACGCCGCCGCGGCGTTGCTGTTTCCGTACGAAAGGTTCCTGGAGACGTCGGAGCAGGCGCGGTATGATATCGATCGGATCGGCGCCATCTTCGGCGGCAGTTTCGAGCAGGTTGCCCATCGCCTGGTCACGCTGAGACGCCCAGGGTCGGAAGGCGTACCGTTCGCATTCCTGCGATCGGACGCCGCGGGCAACCTGTCCAAGCCCTTGAGCATTTCTGGGCTGCGGATGCCTCGCTATGGCGGCTCATGCCCGCTGTGGGCGGTCCATGGCGCCTTTGCGGTTGCCGATCGCCCGATTGTGCAGCTTGCCGTGATGCCCGAGGGCGAGCGCTATCTTTTCATCGCAAGGAACGTAAAGAAGCGCATGGCCGCCTATGGCGAGCCGCCGGTCACGTTCAGCGTGATGCTGGCCTGCGACGTCGCCTATAGCGATCGCATCGTCTATGGCGACGGATTCACGTCCGCACGGACATCACTGGAGACGCCGGTCGGCCACAATTGCCGGTCCTGCCGCCGGGTCGATTGCGGGCAGCGCGCCTATGCGCCGGTGATGCTGGCCGGCGCCGACGCGCAAGGGACGGTTGCAGGATAGCGCGGCGAGGCACAGAATACTGGCACGAAATCGTAACGGGCCCTCGTCGAAGAAGCCCGATCGATTGAGGGAGGAGTGACCATGGCCAGATCTGTGCTGATCGCAGAGGATGAGCCTTACATTCTTGAATCGCTGATGTTTCTGATGTCGCGGGCCGGCTATCGCGTGCGCGCGGAGCGGGACGGCGCCAAGGCGGTGGCGGCGGCGGTTCACAGCCAACCGGACCTGATGATCCTCGATATCATGATGCCGACCTTGAACGGCTTCGAGGCGTTGAAGCAGTTGCGCGCCACGCCGGGCTTGGAGGCGCTGCGCATCCTGGTCTTGAGCGCCAAGGGGCAGGAGGCGGACCGGCGCCGCATGATGGCGCTGGGCGCGGACTCGTTTGTCACCAAGCCCTTTTCCAATAAAGACCTGCTGGCAACAGTCGAAGGCTTGATCGCCAAGCCGCGGGCCAAACCGGCCAACGCAACGTCGGACAACTCATGAAACTGCGCGCAAGCACGCGGGATCTGGCAATCATCTTGCCGTTTGGCGCATTGGCGATTTTTCTGCCGCCCTATCTGCGTGTTTTCGATCAGCCGGTTGCCGTCTACGGCATCCCTTTGCTGCCACTGGCGATTTTTGTCGCGTGGCTGGTCGGCATTGTGCTGACACTGCTTCTGGCGCGACGGCTGACCCGGACGTCGGCCGCCGACGTCGGGGCCGATCGGGCGTCAGTCAGCGCAGGCGACGGCCAGGACAAGCCGCCTGAGGACCGCTAGGCGATGATGAGCTCGGGCTTCGTCGTCATTGTCGCCGCGCTCTATCTGGGTGGCCTGTTCGTCCTGGCCTTCGTTACCGATCGGCGCGCGGCGCGCGGCGCTGCCGGCTTCGTCAGTTCACCCGTGGTCTATACGCTGTCGCTCGCGGTCTATTGCACGTCCTGGACGTTCTACGGCGCCGTCGGTTCGGCCGCGCGAAATGGGCTGGAGTTTCTGACCATCTATCTGGGTCCCACCGTCGTCCTTATGGGCTGGTGGTTCTTTCTGCGCAAGCTGGTGCGGATCAGCAACGCCCAGCGAATTACCTCGATCGCCGATTTCATCTCGGCCCGATATGGCAAGAGCGGCGGCATTTCGGCCCTTGTCACCATCATCGCGCTGGTCGGCATCACGCCCTACATCGCGCTGCAGTTGAAGGCGGTGGCCGCCAGCTTCGACGTGCTGGTGACGCCCGAGATTGCCGCCATCGCGACGGCCCCTGAAGGCGGCCTGCTGGCGGACACGGCGTTTTGGGTCGCCATTGCGATGGGGGCGTTCGTCATCCTGTTCGGCACGCGCCACATCGGCGCGCGCGAGCGCCATCCCGGTATCGTCGCCGCGATCGCGCTTGAGTCGATCGTGAAGCTGTTCGCCTTCATCGCCATCGGCCTGTTTGCCATCTACGGGCTGCATGACGGGGTGCGAGACCTGTT
>JBCBSH010000319.1:0-3383 GCA_039819285.1 Pseudomonadota bacterium | reverse complement strand
CGCGCCGTCATGGGGCAGAACGGCGGCATTCGCGACCAGCAGCCGGCTTTCCTCGGCGCCGTCGAAAACCGACACGTCGATCAGCCGCGCCGCCACGACCAGGAAGGCCAGCGCGAAGACGGCCGCGGTCACCAACAGCCTGGTCTGACCGACGGCGACGGCGCCGGCGATCTTGGACGGTTCGTCCGCCACGAGCCGTCCGCCCGGATCGACCTCCGCGTCGTCGCCCGCGTAGAACAGGGCTTCGTCAAGGGCGTTGACCGCGTGGGCGTCGCTCATGGCGCGCTGCCCTCTTCAAGCGGCAGGCCGGGGCCGAAGCTCGCCTCCAGCGGACGGTGGCGCGGGATCGGAATGATCGGCATATCGAGCGCGACCAGCTCGAGCGGTGCGGCGACCCGGTATTCGCTATTTGGCAAGGGCTCGGGGATCTCCTGAACGCTGTGGATCATCTGTTCGGGCCTGAGCGCGGTCAGGTCGGTATGCGCGTCGGCCAGGGCCTGCAGACGGTCGGGGCGCGTCAGGTAGGCCCACTCGGCATTCAGAATCCGGATCGACTCCCGCTCAAACTCGATCGACCGGTTCAGCACAGTCAACTCGTCTTCCAGGGACTGGACGCGATAGCTGACATGGAAGACGATCGCGCTGGCGACGGCGATCAACGACAGCCAGATCATGGTGTGTGCCCGGATCATGCGGCTGCGCCCTCCCAGGCGGGCGCCTCGGTCCGGATCGCAGCGCGCAGCTTGGCCGAGCGCGCGCGCGGGTTGGCGGCCAGCTCTTCCGCGCCCGGCTCGATCGGCTTGCGGTTGATCAGCCGGAAGGTCGGTGCCAGGTCGTTGGCCGGCACCGGCAGGTGGCGCGACGTCGCGCGCGACGTGTTGCTGCGACCGGTGAGGAACCGTTTGACCTGGCGGTCTTCCAAACTGTGGAACGAGACGACCGCCAAACGTCCGCCCGGCGCCAGGATGCGCTCCGCCGCCGCCAGGCCACGGCTCAACTCACCCATCTCGTCATTGACCGCGATGCGCAGGCCCTGAAAGCTGCGCGTGGCCGGGTCGATGCCATCCTTGGACCGAGGCACGGCCCGGCGCACGATGTCGGCCAGCTGGCCGGTCGTGGTGACCGGCGCCGTGCCTCTCGCCGCAACGATCGCCTTGGCCACCCGGCGGGCGAACCGCTCCTCGCCATAATCGCGGAGAATGCGGATCAGGTCGCTTTCGTCGGCGTTGTTGACGATATCGGCCGCTGTTGACCCATGATTACCCATACGCATGTCCAACGGGCCATCGGCGCGGAATGAAAAACCCCGCTCGGCCTCGTCGAGCTGTGGCGACGAAACGCCGAGATCCAGCGCCACCGCGTCGACCAGCCGGTCGACCAACCGGTCCATGTCGCCGAACCGGCCTTCGATCAGCGTCAGACGACCGTCGTATTCGCCGGCCATCTCCCGACCATGGGCGATCGCCTGCGGATCGCGGTCGATCCCGATGACTTGGCACTTCGCCGCTTGCAGCAAAGCCGCCGCATACCCGCCCCGCCCGAACGTGCCGTCGACCACCGTATCGCCGTCGCCGGGCGCCAGCGCGGCGACCGTTTCGGCCAGCAGCACCGGAATATGCGCTTGCGCCGCCATCAGGTGCCGGCCTTGTGCAGGATACTGGGCTGGCCGTTTGCCGCCCGTTCGGCCCGACGCTGTTCATACGTCTCCGGCTGCCAGATCTGAAACCGGCTGCTGCCCTTGCCGATGAACATCGCCTGGCCGTCGATCCCGGCGAGCTCCAGCAAGACCTTTGGCAGGATGATGCGGCCGTCGGGGTCGCAGCGCATCTCGGAGCTGTCGGCGAAGTATTCGTCCTCGGCGGCGTCGCGTTCCGGCGAGTTGATGGGCAGCGCGTCGATGCGTTCCTGGACATCGTCCATGAACGCCTCCGTCAGGCCGTCGATCGCCCCATCGGCGTCATTGCGCTTGAGATAAAAAAGGCCACCCCCCTGGCTCTCAAGGATCGCACGGAAGGCCGCGGGCACGCTGACCCGTCCTTTCCGATCGACCTTGTTCAGATGGATGCCCGTAAACCGGCTCATCATATCCCCGACGCCTAGGCCCGAAGGCCATTGCGCCCCTGGCAGCCACGCGCAGCCACGCAAGGACGATCCCGGTCTCAGACGGGATGGTATGGGATATCATGGGTATTTATGGGTCGTCAAACAGTATTTCGGGGTAAATGCCTGTTTCTTCGAGGAAATTTCTAACACTCATTTAACGGTTGTTCCTCGACGACCCGGTCGAATCAACTAGAGATACGTTGGCAGTTCTCCTTTTTGTTTAGTCATTGGCTCAGGTTGGTTCCATTTTTGTTCTGGTTAAGACTAGCGCGTCCGATCGACCGTCGCAAGGTCGAAGCCCCGCAAATGGCCAGACGGCCTGTAAGCCGGGTTCTGTCCCCGCGTTGCCGCGGTGGATGACCATTCATCTGGGACGTTCGTCGCCGAACGCCTCGCGCGACCTACCCGGGTGGCGGGCGGGAAACCCGTCATGCCTGCCGCGCGAACGCGGCGCCATGCACCACCCCTATTCGATCTTGCTCCCGGTGGGGTTTGCCATGCCGTCGCCGTTGCCGACGACGCGGTGCGCTCTTACCGCACCCTTTCACCCTTGCCTGACCGTGATCGGGCGGTTTGCTTTCTGTGGCACTTTCCCTGGGGTCGCCCCCGCCGGGCGTTACCCGGCACCGTTTTCCCGTGGAGCCCGGACTTTCCTCCCCCGGCCCGAAGGCCGGCGGCGGTCATCCAGCCGTCTGGCTCAATCTCTTATGGGGCGGTCCGTGGGCCCGCGCAAGGGCCCATTAGGCTGCGACTACCGTGCCAAGGCTTCCGCGCGTGCCGCCAGGTCAAGCCATTGATCCTCGGCCGCCGACTTCTCGCCGGTGGCGATCTCCAGCCGGTTGCTAAGCGCCCCGTGGCGCTGCGGATCGCGCCGATACAGGTCCGGGTCGGCAAGGCTTTGCTCGATCGTCGCGATTTCGCGGTCCAGGGCGTCGATCTGCTTTGGCAGTTCGGTCAGCGCACGCTGGTCCTTGTAGCTGAGCTTGGTTGGTTCGGATTTGGGCTTTGACTTCACCGGTTGCGCCGTGCCCTGTCGCTTGGAGCGCTCGGCTGGGCGCGACTGCGCCGGCCGTTGGCGCGCATAGTCCGAATAGCCGCCGACATATTCACCAATCGTGCCATCGCCCTCCAAGGCGATGGTCGAGGTCACCAGCCGATCCAGAAAGTCCCGATCGTGGCTGATCAGCACGAACGTGCCCTTGTAGGCACCCAAGACGTCTTCCAGCAGGTCGAGCGTCTCCATGTCCAGGTCGGCGACCGCCAGCGCCACATTACCAGCT
>JBCBSH010000318.1:0-3407 GCA_039819285.1 Pseudomonadota bacterium | reverse complement strand
CTGTTCGGGCTGGTGCGCGGCGCGGTTCTGGTCTGTCTGGCCTACCTGATCCTGGTCTACGCCAGCGAGGACGGCCAGTTGCCCACCTGGGTCGAGGACGCCCGCACGCGGCCCTTCGTTGAGCAGGGGGCCGCCTGGCTGATCGATCTGGTGCCCGAAGGATCGTTCGACGGCGGCGGCGAGTTCGGCACATTGCGGCGTGAGTTGAACGACGATTTCGGACCGTCGCTGCGGGATCTGAGCCAACCGCAACCGGCCCTGCCGAATGAGGATGCAAGAGACAGACCAAGCGGTTATAACGAGCGCCAGCGCGGCGACTTGGACCGCGTGATCGAGACCGCCCAATAGCGATGGCGGTTCTGCGTGCGTGGAAGGACAGATCGCACAAAGTGACGCCGACAGAACATCCGGCCCCAACGGGCTCGACGGCCGACCTGGACACATCCGCCTTGGACGACAAGCTGCATGAGGAATGCGGCGTCTTCGGCATTTTCGGCCACAGCGACGCGGCCGCGCTGACGGCCCTTGGTCTGCATGCCCTGCAGCATCGAGGGCAGGAGGCCTGCGGCATCGTCAGTTGCGACGGCGACCAGTTCAACGCCCATCGCGCGTTGGGCCATGTCGGCGACAATTTCGAACAGCCCGAGGTTGTCGAGGCGCTGAAAGGCAGCCAGGCGATCGGCCACAACCGGTACGCCACCACGGGCGCGACCTTGTTGCGCAACGTCCAACCCCTGTTCGCCGATTTCGATTTCGGCGGTTTCGCAATCGGCCATAACGGCAACCTGACCAACGCATACCAACTGCGGCGGCAACTGGTGCGCCGGGGCAGCATCTTCCAGTCGACCACCGACACCGAGGTGATCGTCCATTTGATGGCCACCAGCCGGGGCGGCAATGTGATCGACCGCCTGGTCGAAGCCCTGCGCCAGATCGAGGGCGCCTATTCGGTGATCGCCATGGCCAAGGACCAGGTGATCGGCGTGCGCGACCCGCTGGGTGTACGGCCGATGGTGCTGGGCCGGCTGGACGGCGCCGACGGCTCCGTCAGCCACATCCTTGCATCGGAAACCTGCGCGCTGGACATCATCGATGCCAGCTTCGTGCGCGAGGTCGAGCCGGGCGAGTTGGTCGTCCTCGACAAGGACGGCGTCACCAGCCTGAAGCCGTTCATGCCGACCAAGCAGCGCTTCTGCATCTTCGAGTACATCTATTTCGCCCGCCCCGACAGCGTGGTCGAAGGCGAGTCGGTTTACGACGCGCGCCAACGGATCGGGGCCGAGTTGGCGCGGGAGCAAGCCGTCGACGCCGATGCCATCGTGCCCGTGCCGGACAGCGGCGTGCCGGCGGCGCTGGGCTACGCCAAGGCCAGTGGCATCCCGTTCGAACTCGGCATCATCCGCAACCACTATGTCGGCCGCACCTTCATCGAGCCGACGGACCAGATCCGCCATCTGGGCGTGCGCCTGAAGCACAACGCCAACCGGTCGATCCTGGCCGGCAAGCGGGTCGTGCTGGTCGACGATTCGATCGTACGCGGCACGACCAGCCGCAAGATCGTGCAGATGGTGCGGTCGGCCGGCGCCACGGAGGTCCATATGCGCATCTCCAGCCCGCCGACGATGCACCCCTGCTATTACGGCATCGACACGCCGGCGCAGGAAAAGCTGTTCGCCTATCAGCACACGATTGACGAGATGGCGGCCCTGATCGGCGTCGACAGCCTTGCTTACATCTCGATTGACGGCCTGTACCGGGCGATGGGCGAGGCCGCCCGCGACCCGGATGCGCCGCAATTCTGCGACGCCTGCTTTTCCGGCGACTACCCGACCGCACTGCCCGACCGGGAAGAGGCCAGTCGCCAGCCGGAACTCTCCTTCCTCTCCGAACGTCGCGCTGGTTGAACCATGGCGAACAAGCGGTTGGAGGGCCGGATCGCCCTCATCACGGGCGCGTCGCGCGGCATCGGCGCGGCGGTGGCCAAGCGCTATGCGCAAGAAGGCGCGCAGCTGATCCTGGTCGCCCGCACGGTCGGCGGCCTGGAGGAGGTCGACGACCAGGTGCAGGCCGCCGGCGCCAAGGCGACCCTGGTGCCGATGGATCTGGCCGAGCACGATCTGATCGACCAGCTCGGCGCGTCGATCTTCGAACGGTTCGGCAAGCTGGACGTGGTGGTCGCCAACGCCGCGCATCTGGGCACCTTGAGCCCGATCGCCCATGGCAATCCGAAAATGTGGCAGCAGGTGCTGAACGTCAATCTGGTGGCCAACCAGCGCCTCATCCGGTCGATGGACCCGTTGCTGAGAGCTTCCAGCAACGCGCGGGCCATCTTCGTCACGGCGGCCCAGGCGCGGGTGCCGAAGCCCTTTTGGTCCGCCTATGCGGTCTCCAAGGCCGGGTTGGAGATGATGGTCCGCATGTACGCGGCTGAGGTCGCGAAATCGACCATCAAGGTAAACCTGATCGACCCCGGCACGGTCAGCACGGCGCTGCGCGCCCACGCCTTCCCCGGCGAAAGCCCGGAGGCCTACCCGATCGGCAAGCCGTTGCTGGACCGCTTTGTCGAGCTGGCATCGGTCGCCTGCCCCTACCACGCCGCCCGGATCGCGTTCGAGGACCGGCCGGAGCTGCGCGCAGAGCACGAGGCCGAGGCGTTGGGACAGACGGTCTATGGCGCTTCAAGCCCCGTTGAACCGGCAGCGCCGAGCGAGAAGGCGTGAGCGACGCGCTGTTGGCGATCGCAAGGGGCTATCCCTACGAGGCGCCGTCCAGATCGTTCCTGTACCGCGGCGGCGCCGAGCACCCGTTGCCCGTATCGGACGGCGGCCATCTGCCGGTCGACCAGTGGCGCCGCGAGGGACGTGTGCCGGTTCTGGCCTACGGCGCCAACCGATCGGCAACCGCGCTGGCGCGCAAATTCGCCGGCTGGCCCCGCGAGACCAGCATCCCGGTGACGCACGCAAGGCTGGACGACCACGACATCGTCTATTCGGCGCATCTGTCCCGCTACGGCTCCGCGCCGGCGAAGATCGAACATGTCGCGGGCGTAACCGTCGAGGTCGGGGTGATCTGGCTCGATCCCGCCCAACTGGCGCGCATGCACGAGACCGAGGGCGCCCTGAACTACCGGTTCGATCGGCTTCATCGCCTGACCCTGACATTTCCCGCCTTTGAAACGGTGTTGGACCGGGCTCACGCCTATGTCGGACGGCGGCCGACTTTGAACCGGGACGGCGCGCCAATCCCGCTTGCGGCGATCAGGGCAGACGGCCGACGGCACACGGCGCTGAACCAGGCCGAGGTCCTGGAACACATCCGCGACAGGCTGGCGCCGGGGGCCACGATGGACGAGTTCATCCTGCAGACCATCGGCTGTCGGATCACCCGGCTCCACCGCACCGAACGTC
>JBCBSH010000317.1:0-3451 GCA_039819285.1 Pseudomonadota bacterium | reverse complement strand
ACTGTTCCGCATCCCGCCGACCTGGCTGCCGGAGACGGTCACGTTCGAGCATTATTGGCGCCTGCTGACCGAGACGCCGTTCCTGACCTATTTCCGCAACTCGGTCGTGTTGGCGACCTCGACGACCGTCTTTGTTGTCGTGCTAGGCGCCATCGGCGCCTACAGCCTCGTCCGCTTCGCCTATCGTGGGCGCGAAACCCTGGCGACGCTGGTCTTGTTCACCTATCTGCTGCCGTCGGTCGTGCTGATCATTCCGCTCTATCTGATGATGGTGGAGTTGGGGCTGTCCAACACCCTTGCCAGCCTGGTCCTGGCCCATACGACATTCGCGCTGCCGTATGCGCTATGGCTGCTGCGGTCGTTCATGGAGGGCGTGCCGGAGGATCTCGAATCGGCGGCCTTGGTTGATGGCGCCACCCGCATGGGCGCCTTTCGGGACGTGATTTTGCCGCAGCTCCTACCCGGCATCATTTCCACCGCGCTGTTCACCTTCATCCTGTCCTGGAACGAGTATCTCTACGCGCTGGTGCTGGTGAACTCGGATGCGGCGCGGCCGTTGACCACCGGCGTCATGACGATGCTGATTTCCGCCTTCAACATCGAATGGTCGCTGCTGATGGCGGCGTCGGTGATGATGAGCCTGCCGCTGATCGTCGTGTTCGCCTTCCTGCAAAGCTATCTCACCCGCGGCTTCGGCGCGGGCGCGGTCAAGGGTTAGGGGAAGCCGGATCGGTGGCCGAAGTCGTCCTCAAAGACATCCGCAAGGAATTTGGCACGTTCGTCGCGCTGGAAAAGCTGAACGTCGCCATAAACGCAGGGGAATTCGTGGCCCTGCTTGGCCCATCCGGCTGCGGCAAATCCACCACGCTGCGCATGCTGGCCGGGTTGGATTTCCCGACAGCGGGCGAGATCTCAATCGACGGGCGTGTCGTCAACGATGTGGCGCCGGGCAAGCGCGACATCGCGATGGTCTTCCAGTCCTACGCCCTCTACCCACACATGACGGTGGCGCAGAACATCGCCTACCCGTTGAAGAAGCGTGGCGTAGCCCGGCCCGAGCGCGATGCCGCGGTGGCAAAGACCGCCGCGCTGCTGCAGCTTGAACCGCTGCTTAACCGCAAGCCCAGGCAGTTATCAGGGGGTCAGCAGCAGCGCGTGGCGCTGGGGCGGGCCTTGGTCCGCGAGCCCAAGGTCTTCCTGCTGGACGAACCGCTGTCCAACCTGGACGCCAAGCTGCGCAGCTATATGCGGGCGGAACTGATCGAGCTGCATCGCCGGATCGGCAAGACGATGGTTTACGTCACCCATGACCAACTCGAGGCCATGACCATGGCCGACCGGATCGCGGTGATGCATGACGGCCGGCTGCAACAGTTCGATGAGCCGGAAATCATCTACAACCGGCCGGCCAACCGGTTCGTCGCCGGGTTCATCGGCACGCCCTCAATGAACCAGTTGGAAGGCGAGATCGCCGGATCGAGCTTTGTGATCCATGGCGAGCAGGTGCCGATCAACCGGGCGCTCTATGAAGACGCCCTGAAGGACGGGCCGGTCGTTCTCGGCATCCGGCCGGAGAATGTCTCGCTTTCGGGCGGCAGCCTTCCCGCGACAGTGCGGCTGGTCGAAAATGCCGGGCATGAGCAGATCGTGACTGTTGAGATCCCCGGCGGTCATAGGCTGCTCGTGCGCGAGGCCTCGGGCCAGCGGCCGAGCGTGGGGCAAACCTGCCAGATCGGCTTCGACGCCGATTTCGTTCATCTGTTCGAACCGGGCGAGAACGGCTCACGGTTCGAGACCACCGGCCAAGCCCACGTAATCCCGATGCAAGCCCAACGATCGGCTTCGGATGAGAGCTAAGATGACGGACATCAGAGAACTCGACCGGCAATACATCTTCCACCCGTTCAGTGTGCTGAACACGCACGAGCAGGCCGGGGCCGCCATGATGGCGCGCTCCGCCGAGGGCGTGTGGATCACCGACGATCGGGGCAAACGATATCTCGATGCCATGGCCGGGCTGTGGTGCGTGAATGTCGGTTATGGCCGCGGCGAGATTGCCGACGCGCTGGCCGATCAGGCGCGCAAGCTGTCCTATTTCCACGGCTTCTCGTCGATGGCGACCGAACCGGCCGCTCTGCTGGCCGAGCGGGTGATCTCAAAGGCACCCGCGGGCATGTCGAAGGCGTTCTTCGGCGCCTCCGGTTCCGACGCCAACGACACCCAGGCAAAGCTGGTCTGGTACTACAACAACGTGCTGGGCCGGCCGGAGAAGAAGAAAATCATTGCGCGCGAGCGGGGCTATCACGGCGTCACCGTCATGTCCGGCGGGCTGACAGGGCTTTCCACGCTGCATGACGGGTTCGACTTGCCGTTACCGATGGTCCGCCATGTCAGCGCGCCGCACAATCTCTGGGTGCGGAAGGCCGGCGAGACCGACACAGCCTTCTCCGATCGCCTGGCGCGTGAGCTGGAAGACACGATCCTGGCCGAAAGGCCGGAGACGGTGGCGGCCTTCATCGCGGAGCCGGTGATGGGCGCCGGGGGTGTGATCGTGCCACCGGAAGGGTACTTCGAAAAAGTCCAAGCGGTGCTGGACCGCCACGACGTGCTGTTGATCGCCGACGAAGTAATTTGTGGCTTTGGCAGGCTCGGCACCTGGTTCGGCTGCGAAAAGTTGGGCATACGGCCCGACTTGATGACCGTGGCCAAGGGGATCACGTCGGGCTATGCGCCGCTTTCAGCCTGCCTGGTCGGTGAAAAGGTTTGGCAGGTGATTTCCAGCGAGAAGGCGGCCAAGTATGGCGCCTTCGGGCATGGCTATACCTACACGGCGCACCCAGTCATGGCGGCGGCTGGCCTCGCCAACCTCGACCTGATGGAAAGCGAAGGGCTGATCGAACGCGCCGGCAAGATGGGGGCGGTCCTTCAAGAGCAGCTGCGTGAGACATTCCGGGGTTTCCCGATTGCGGCCGAGACGCGTGGCAAAGGGCTTATGGCCGCGGTCGAGTTCGGCCAACCATCCGCCGATGGCTGGCAACGGTTCGATCCGAAGCTGACCGTCGGCCCGAAAATCGCGCGGGCAGCTCTGGACGCCGGACTGATCGTTCGCGCACTGCCCTTGTGCGACGCCATCTCCATGTCGCCGCCATTCGTAATCACCGAGGACCAAATCGCCTTCACCGCCAGTACCTTGCGCCAGGCGGCGGCCAAGGTTTTGGAGACGTTGAACAGCGACGGCGTCTTGAGTGACCAACAAAGCGAGTACCAGAACGTTGGATAGAACCAGTGTCACTTGGACGGGCGCCATGCCCGCCGTCACGACGCCGTTCGCCAAGGATGGCAGCGTCGACCACACCGAGCTTTCGGCCAACATCGAGCGGCTGATGAAGGCCGGCGCGACCGGCGTGGTCGCGGCCGGCTGTACGGGCGAGTTCTGGAGCCTGAGCAACAG
>JBCBSH010000316.1:0-3557 GCA_039819285.1 Pseudomonadota bacterium | reverse complement strand
CTGGAAATGGGCGCGGTGATCCCACGCGCGCGCAAGCTGGCCGCGTCGACCATGGACCGCGTCTTCACGATCTTCCCGCGCTTGGCCGAGCGCGTGCGGCAGGACGCGGGGACCCTGTCCGGCGGCGAACAGCAGATGCTGGCGATCGGCCGTTGCCTGATGGGCCAGCCCCGGCTGATCATGCTGGACGAACCGTCGCTGGGCCTGGCGCCGACGATCGTGCAGGAGGTCTTTCGCATCGTGCACCAGCTCAACACCGATGGGCTGACTGTGGTCCTGGTCGAACAGAACGTGGTTGGCTCGCTGAAACTGGCCGATCGGGCCTATGTTTTGGAGAATGGCCAGATCGCCATGGCCGGAAGTGGCCAGGCCCTCTTGGACGATGACCGCCTGCGCCAGGCCTATTTGGGCCTTTAGACCACTGCTTCGAGGGTCGCCATGACCGGACCGCAAGCCGATCTCAAACCCGCGTTCGCCCCGCTGGACTTCGCGCCGGCGGCGGTCGATGTCGAACGCCTGGCCGACGGTGGCATGATCCTGCGATCGCCGCAGAAGCTCGGCGCCTGCGACACCAAGATGGGCGACTATCTGGTCGATTGGGCGGCGCTGGCCCCGACACGCGTGTTCCTGGCCGAACGCGACGGCGCGGGCGGCTGGCGCGAGTTGACCTATGCCCAGGCCTTGGACCAGGTCGAGCGTCTGGCCCAGGCCTTACTGGACCGGGGTTTCGGGCCCGGCCGCACCTTGCTGATCCTGTCCGATAACGGCATCGACAACGCGCTGCTGCAGCTTGCTGCCCAGCATATCGGCGCGCCCGCCGTACCGGTGTCGCCGGCCTATTCGCTGATGAGCCAGGACCACGCCAAGCTGAAGGCGATCCATGAGTTGGTGCAGCCGAGCCTGGTCTACGCCAAGGATGCCGGCCCGTTCGCGGCGGCGTTGACGGCAATCGGCGCCGGCCCTGACCGGCTGGTCACGTCGGTCGCTCAACCGGGCATGGTGACGATCGACGATTTGCTGAAGACGGTGAAGACCGACGCGGTCGATTTCGCCTTTGCCGGCGTCAGCCCGGACAGCATTGCGAAGATCCTGTTCACCTCAGGCTCCACCGGGGCGCCGAAAGGTGTGATCAACACCCAGCGCATGCTGGTGTCCAACCAGCAGATGATCGCCCAGCTTTGGCGGTTTCTCGGCGAAAAACCGCCGGTCATCGTCGACTGGCTGCCTTGGAACCACACCTTCGGCGCCAACCACAACTTCAACATGGTGCTGCGCCATGGCGGCACGCTCTACATCGATGACGGCAAGCCGGTGCCGGCGTTGATCGACCGGACGGTTGCTAACCTGCGTGAGGTCTCGCCGACGCTCTATTTCAACGTGCCGATCGGCTTCGCCGTCCTGCTGGACCATCTGGAAGCGGACGCCGCCCTGCGCGCCAACTTCTTCAGGCGTTTGGACCTGCTGTTCTATGCCGGCGCCGCCCTGCCACAGAACCTCTGGGAACGGCTGGAGGATCTGTCGGTCGCCGAACGCGGCGTGCGCGTGCCCATGATCTCCGCCTGGGGCTCGACAGAGACGGCGCCGATGGTCACGACCGTCCATTTCCCTATTGAGCGCGCCGGCGTCATCGGCCTGCCCGGGCCGGGCGTGGCGCTGAAAATGGTCCCCGCCGGCAGCAAATTGGAGATGCGGGTGAAGGGCCCGAACGTCACGCCCGGCTATTGGCAGCGGCCGGATCTGACCGAAGCGGCGTTCGATGACGAGGGGTTCTACAAGATCGGTGATGCCGGTCGTTTGTTGGACGAGAACGACGCATGCGCGGGCGTCGTGTTCGACGGGCGCACGGCGGAGGATTTCAAGCTGTCCACCGGCACCTGGGTGCATGTCGGCGCCCTGCGCATCGCGCTGATTGCGGCCTGCGCGCCGACGGTGCAGGACATAGTGCTCGTGGGTGAGAATGGCGACCATGCCGGTGCGCTGATCTTCCCGAACCTGCCCGGCTGTCGGTCACTTGCGGGTCTGGCCGACGATGCGCCGGTTGACCAGGTTTTGGCCGATCAGGCGGTCTGCGCGCATGTCCGCGAGGCCCTGCTTCGGCACAATCGGGAAAACCCGGCCAGCTCGACCGCGATCGCCCGCGCTTTCCTGATGGCCGAGCCGCCATCGATCGACGCCAACGAGATCACCGATAAGGGCTACATCAACCAGAGAGCCGTCCGCGAAAGGCGAGCCGACCTGGTGGACCGGGTCATGGCTGAGGCGCCCGATAGCGAGGTCATTCAGGTCGCGTAGACCGGCCAGTTCCAGCGTCGGGTTGATCGCCCGCGCATTGCGCACCAAATATGAAGGGCCGCGGCGCCGAGAGGGCCGTGGGCAAGGGCGCCGGCATTGGGCTGGGCCCAGGACCCTATCTCGCTCATGCAAGAGGAGATGAGAGCGTGACTCGTTTGTCTTTGTTCAACAGTCCCCTGTTGCTGGGGTTTGAGCGCATTGAGCGCAGTCTGGACCGCGTCGCCAAGTCGTCGGCCGACGGTTATCCGCCGTACAACATCGAAAAATTGTCCGACGAAAGGCTGCGGATCACCGTTGCGGTGGCTGGGTTCACCCAGGACGATCTGCAGGTCCAGATCGAGGATGATCAGCTTGTCATCCGTGGCAAGCAGCAGGACGATCGCGACCGGAACTACCTGCATCGCGGCATTGCCGCACGGCAGTTCCAGCGCAGTTTCGTTCTTGCCGAAGGCATCGAGGTCGAAAACGCCTCGCTGGACAACGGCTTGCTGCATGTCGACCTGCGCCGGCCGATGCCGGCGGTGAAGGTGCGCAAGATCGAGATCAAACCCGAGGCCAAGAACGACGCCGGCCAGACCATCGATGTTGGCGCCGATGCGGTTGACGCCGACTGACGATCAGGCTCTTGAGTATTGAGGACCAAGGTATGACCCCCAACGACACTGTTTCCATGCGTGCCATGACGCCGACGGATTTCGCGGCCTTGGGCGCCCAACAGATCGCCTACGTAAAGCCGGTCGTCGAGAACGGCGAGGCGGCCTACGCCATCCACAGCGCTGACGGCACACAGCACCTCGTCGTCGACAGTCTGGAAAAGGCGTTCGCCGTGGTCCGGCAGAACGATCTAGAACCGCTTAGCGTCCACTAACCGAGATAGCCTCGGCGCGAATAGAGATCGCGCCGCCTTAAGCCGCGTGGGCTTCGGCCGTTTCGTTGACGAGCGCCAGCACGCCATCGATGTGGTCGCAGCCGCGCAGCTTTCGGCACAGGCCGTCATTGCGCAGCAGGCGCGCCACACGAGCGAGTGCCTTGAGGTGGTCGGCCCCGGCTTCCGTCGGGGCCAGCAACAGGAAGATCAGGTCGACAGGCTGGTCGTCGACGGAGTCGAAATCGACCGGCTCCCTCAGCTTCGCGAAGATGCCATAGACCTTGTTCAGGTCGGGCAGCTTGCCATGCGGAATGGCGATGCCCCGACCGACACCGGTCGTGCCCAAGCGTTCGCGTTCAAGAAGCGTGTCGAAGATGACCCGCTCCGGCTGGCCCGT
>JBCBSH010000315.1:0-3633 GCA_039819285.1 Pseudomonadota bacterium | reverse complement strand
CGGAGGGTGCCCACGACCGGCTAACGGTCCGCGCTTTGGCGATCGAAGAGACCGTGCTGGTGGTCGCCGACATCATTGGCTTCCACCATGAGATGAGTGCGCGGGTGCGCGCGCGCCTCGAGGTTCGGGATCAGAACATCATGCTGTGCGCCACGCACACCCATGGCGGGCCGGTCTCGATGCGCGGGCGGCTGCATGCGGCCGCCGACCCCAACTTTTTAAGCCGGCTGGAGGATGCCTGCGTCACGGCCATCGACCAAGCGCGTGATGGGCGGGTCGACGCAGAGCTGTCTTTTGCAGCGGGTGCCGATCCGGACGTGGCGCGCAACCGGCGCCACGACGACGGACCGATCGATCGAACCCTGCCGGTCCTGAAGGTACGCCGAAAAGACGGGGAGTTGCTGGCGATCCTGGTCAACTATGCCTGTCATCCCGTGGTGCTGGGCGCCGATAACCGGCAATGGACGGGCGACTATCCGCACTTCGTCCGCGCCGAACTTGAAGCGGCCAATCCTGGCGCGACTGCGATCTTCTTGACCGGGTGTATCGGCGATCTGAACACCGGCCATTCCGCCGAGGCCTCGATCAGCCTGGCCGGCAACCCGGCGCGCAGCTTCCCGGCCGCTGAGGCGATCGGCAAGCGGATCGCGGTGGCAGCAGCGGAGGGCGTGGACATGCCGCTCGGCACCTACTCCTCGGCCGCCTCGACCAGCGTGACCCTGACATTTGAGCGGCGCGAACGGGCACCCTTCGAAAGCCTGCGCCTGTCCTGGCTGGACGAGGCTGCGCGCAGCGGCCAGGCACGCGCTGAGCTGCTGAAGATTTGGGCGCATTGGGCACGAGATATCGCACCGCGTCCGCTGGACCCGTTGCAAGAGCGGGTCGCGATGTTCGATTGGGGCGGCATGACATTGGTCGGCATGCCGGGCGAGATCTTCGCGGCCACAGCGCTGGATCTGCGCGCGGCGCTGGGCGATCGGCCCGTGATGCTGGCCGGATTTTGCGACGATAACCCCGGCTACATCCCGCCCCGACAGGAATACCCGTTCGGCGGTTACGAAGTCGACGAGGCGCACCGTTTCTACGGCCAGCCGGCCACGATCGCGCCGGGCTGCGCCGAGGCGATTCGCGATGCGGCCCTGGCCATCACCGGCGCCGAGCGCGTTTGACATGCAACCGGTTGCATGCAACACTGCATTCAAGCTCTGGCGTTCTTTAAGCGCAACCAAGGAGGGGAGAATGGGAAGGCACACGAAGACATCGATGACCTTGAGTGCGGCGCTGCTGGTCGGCACCGCGATCGGGGCCAACTCGGCGGCGGCGGAAACCATCACGGTATGGAGCGGCTTCCCCGAGATGGTGCCGTTCTACGAGCACGTCGCAGCGTCCATGGCCGACGACCATCCGGACCTGGAGGTGAATGTCGAGGCCATCGCCTTGCGCGAGCATGAACGCCGCATCGCGCTCGGCCTCACCGGAGGCGGGCAAGGCACGTTGGTGATCGAGCTGGCCGGCTCCACAGCCCAGCGCTACATCGAAAATGACCTGTTGCCGGCCGTGCCGGACGACGTTGCAAGCTTCGTAACGGGTGACGGCAATTTTTCGGAGTTCTTCATCAACACGGCCAGCGATGGCGGCACGGTGTACGGCGTGCCCCTGTTCCGGGGCCAGGGCGCCCTGTTCTACAACACTGACATGTTCGAGGCGGCGGGCCTGAGCGAGCCGCCCGCGACCATGGCCGACTACACGACCTATGCCGACCAGTTAACCCAGCGGGACTCGGACGGAAATCCAACTGTTTCGGGTTGGAGCCTGCGCCTGTCCGGCGGCGGGCAAGGCATTGCGGAGAAGTTCTGGATCAACCTGTTCCAGTTCGGCGGCGCGGTGCTTGAACAGACCGATGACGGCATGTGGCGGGCCGGGTACGCCAACGAGGCCGGGCGCAACGCGCTGAACCAGTATCTGGTCAACCTTTACACGCTGGACACGGTGACGCCGGAAATGCCGGCCGATGCCGAGGCGTTCGAGCGCGAGCAGACGGCCATGTTCATCCGTGAATCCTGGGTTATCGGCGACATCGCCGCCCGGGCCCCGGACCTGAACTATGCGACCGCCCCCCTGCCCGTCGGCTCGATCGCCCTGCCCGTCAACCTTTATGTCAACGAGGCAGACGGGGATGGCGCGGACGCCGCCTGGGCGTTCGCCATGGCCGCCAATGAGCCTGACAATTTGGTCTGGCTGTTGGAAAATGTCGGCTGGCTGCCGAACCGCATCAATGTCGACTATTCGTCGGTGACGGAGGCCATTCCGGCCTTCTCCGCCTTCGTCGACAACCCGCAGGGCTTTGAGTTCTTCACCCTGCCGGCGATTGGGCCGATCGAAGAGGTCTTGACCCGCCTCGCCGCCCAGTTGGAGCAGGCCTTTGCCGACTCGTCGCTGGCGGACGACCCGGATGCCATCGACGCGTTCCTGGCGGCCGCCGCGGACGAGACCAACAGGATCCTCGAGCGTGAAGGCTTGCTTGCGCAATAGCCGTAACGTTTGAGAAACTGCCGTTCCGGGGTTGCCTCACCCCCCGGAACGGCATGTTTTTTGTTCGATAGGGCAGGCAAATGCTGCGCACCAAGAAGTGGCGGTTTGCGATCCTGGCGATACTGCCGACGCTCGCGATCTTCGTCTGGGTGCGCATGTTTCCGATCTGGGAGACCCTGCGCCTCAGCCTGCACCGCTGGGACATTCTCTCCCGCGATAAGCCCTTCATCGGCCTGGAGAATTTTCGCGAGCTGTTCCAGGATCAGCTGTTCCTGAACGCGCTGGTCAACACCACGATCATCGCCTTCGGCGTGCTGTTCGTGACCATCCCGGCGGCCCTGGTGATCGCCGCCCTGATTTACCACCGCACCCGCTCGCGCTTCGCCGGCTTTTACGAGACCACCGTCTTCATCCCGCACATCGTCTCGCTGGTGCCGGCGGCGATGGCCTGGAAATGGATCTTCGACGCCAATCTCGGGCCGCTGAATGCCGTCCTGGAGTTTTTCGGCATCCCCGGCCAGGCCTGGCTGTTCGATCCGGTGCTGTCGGTGATCTGCATCATCATTCTGTGCTCGTGGCAGGCGCTGGGCTATGCGGTGCTGATCTATCTGGTCGGCTTCAAGAACCTGCCGCATACTTTGTTCGAGGCCGCCAAGCTGGATGGCGCCTCGGGCATCCAGCGCTTCTTTTTCATCTCCGTGCCACTGTTGCGTCCGATCACGCTCTACGTCTCGGTGGTGACGCTGATTTCAGGCTTCAACGTCTACGCCCAGGCGTTCGTGCTGGCCTCCGACTCGCAGGGCGCGCCGGGCCGCCTGGTTCGGGTGCTGGTGCTGGACATGCTGGAAAACGCCTTCCGCAACTACCGCGTCGGCTATGCGGCGTCAGAGGCCGTCATTCTGCTCTGCATCGTCCTGGTGCTGACCTTGGTCCAATTCGGCCTGTTGCGCGAGAAGTGGAACCGATGAGCGACGCGGATCAAAAGCCAGCCGTCGAAACGGTCCCAGGCCTTGGCATGACCGCTCGCGCGCGCCCTGCGAGTCGGAGGCCAGCACGAACGCCTGGGCGTAGACGTTGAAGCCTGAAATCAGCGTCACCACC
>JBCBSH010000314.1:0-3636 GCA_039819285.1 Pseudomonadota bacterium | reverse complement strand
CACGATGTCGCGACCTTGGTCCGCGACGGCCAGCCGATTTCCGTCGCCATGGGCCACGTCAACGTCATCTGGCAAGGTGATGCCAATGCCTGCGCCTTGCGGGCGCTGAAGCATTGCACGACCCCGACAAGCCCCTTGAATGTCTCCGGCCCGGAGGTCGCCAGCGTGCGCGCGATGGCGGAGGCGATGGGCGAAAGGCTCGGCAGAAAACCCATCATCGAAGGCGACGAGGCGGCTACGGCCTGGCTGGTGAACACCGCCGAACAGACTCGCCTTTTCGGATATCCAACGGTGCCGTTGGCCAAATTGCTGGACTGGACGGCCACTTGGGTGAAGGCCGGGGGTGGATCTCTCGGCAAACCTACCCATTTCGAAGTACGTGACGGCAGCTACTGACACAAAAACCGCCGCCTCTGCCCAGGCAAAGGCAGCAGAGCGGGCGACCCGCGACCCCGAACGGACGCGGGCCAGCATCCTTAGTGCCGCGACGCAGGAGTTCGCGGCCAAGGGGCTGGAAGGCGCGCGCACCGACGATATCGCCCGTCGATCGGGTGCCAATAAGCGTATGATCTATCACTATTTCGGCTCAAAGGATGGGCTGTTCCAGGCGGTGCTGGAGGATACCTACGCGCGGATCAGGGGCAGCGAGGCCGACCTGCAACTGACCAGCCGGGACCCAGTCGTGGCGATGGGCCAATTGGTGGCGTTCAGCTTTGACTGGTTCTTGCGACACCCGGAATTCGTAAAGCTGCTCAACGAGGAAAACCTGCATAGCGCAGCCCATGTCCGATCGTCCAACGTAGCCCGCAGCCTGAACATGCCGCTGGTTGAGTTGATTTCCGAGTTGCTGGAGCGAGGCGCGGCCAGCGGGCAATTCCGCACCGGTGTCGACCCCGTGCAACTCTACATCTCGATCGCGGGCATCAGCTATTTCTACTTCTCCAACCGGCATACGCTGTCGGCGATTTTCAACCGCGATCTGGAGGCTCCCGGGGCCCTGCGGCAACGTCGTCAGCATGTGGTCGACCTGATCCTGGGGTACCTCCGGCCCTGAACCTTTCGTTACGAATCAGAAATCGATGAAGGTCGATGGATGCGATTGACGGCTTCCGACACACCCTGTAAGTAACTCGTCAGTTACTTCCTGATTTCGAGATATTATGCAGATTGGGGACATATCGAGCGACGCTTTGGCGGCCTTCAGACGCGGCGGTGTGATACCGGCACATCCGCTGGCGCTGACGGCCCATCGCGCACTGGACGAACGGCGTCAGCGCGCGCTGAGCCGCTATTATCTTGACGCCGGTGCCGTCGGGCTGGCGGTCGGTGTGCACACCACCCAATTCGCGATAAGGCAAGCCGACCTGCTCGAAACGGTCCTCGGGCTGGCCGCCGAAGAGGCGGTGTCTTGGGTTTCGCGCCCGACATTCCTGATCGCCGGCGCCATCGGCCCGACCCGTCAGGCCGTAACCGAGGCGACGATCGCGCGCGACCTTGGGTACCACGCGGCGCTGCTCAGTTTGGCCGGCTTCGACGGCGCTGGCGACGATGAGCTTATCGACCATGTCCGGGCAGTCGCCGCGGTCATGCCCGTGATGGGCTTTTATCTGCAGCCAGCGGTCGGCGGCCGTGTGCTGTCGCGCACTTTTTGGCGCGAGTTCGCCGCGCTCGACAACATCGTTGGCATCAAGATCGCGCCGTTCAACCGCTACCGGACGCTAGACGTTATCCAGGGCGTCGTCGCGGCCGGCGCCGAGGACAGGATTGCGCTGTACACCGGCAATGACGATCACATCGTGCTTGACCTGCTGACACCGTTCGCCATCCGGCGCGGCGACGACAGGGTCGATGTGAGGATCGTTGGTGGCCTTTTGGGCCATTGGTCGGTTTGGACACACAGCGCAGTCAAGATGGTCGATGACATCAAGGCGCTGCCGGACAGGGCCTTGGACCGCGGCTGGCTGACACGAGACGCCAACACGACGGACGCTAACGGCGCCTTTTTCGATGCCGCGAACAACTATCGCGGCGTCATCGCCGGCCTGCATGAGGTCCTGCGCCGCCAAGGCCTGCTCGACGGCATTTGGTGCCTTGACCCCAACGAGGGGCTTGGCCCCGGACAGGCGGCTGAGATCGATCGGGTTTACGCAGCCTACCCGGATTTAAACGACGACGCCTTCGTCGCGAAACACCGCGATCGCTGGCTTAACACTTAAGACGAGGGGAGATCTTCATGGCGGGCGACGACCGCATTGGCATCATCATGCACGGCGTAACCGGCCGCATGGGTATGAACCAGCACCTGATCCGCTCGGTTCTAGCGATCCGTGATCAGGGCGGCCTGGCATTGAGCGACGGGCGGCGGGTCCAGGTCGACCCGATCATCGTCGGGCGCAATCCGGACAAGATCGAACGCTTGGCCAAGCAGCACGGCGTCGCCCGCTGGACGACCGACATGGCGGCGGCGCTGGCCAATCCCGATGACACCATCTTCTTCGATGCGGCCTCGACCCAACTGCGCACCGACTTGTTGAAACAGGCGATCGCGGCCGGCAAGCACGTCTATTGCGAAAAGCCGGTTTCCGATTCCTTGGAAGACGCCCTTTCCGTCTATCGGGCCGCCCGCGATGCGGGCATCAAGCACGGGGTGGTCCAGGACAAGCTGTTCCTGCCGGGCCTGCGAAAGATGGCGATGCTGCGCGACAGCGGGTTTTTCGGCCGGCTGCTGTCCGTGCGTGGCGAGTTCGGCTATTGGGTGTTCGAGGGCGACTGGCAGCCGGCCCAGCGCCCGTCCTGGAACTATCGCAAGGCAGAGGGCGGCGGCATCATCCTGGATATGCTGTGCCATTGGCGCTACGTGCTCGACAATTTGTTCGGCGAGGTCAGGGCGGTGAGCTGTCTCGGCGCCACCCATATCCCGGAGCGGGTCGACGAGGCCGGCAAAAGCTATGCCGCCGATGCGGACGACGCAGCCTATGCGACCTTTGAACTTGAGGGCGGTGTGATCGCGCAGATCAACAGCTCCTGGACCACGCGGGTGAGGCGAGACGATCTGGTGACTTTCCATGCCGACGGCACAAATGGCAGCGCGGTCGCCGGGCTGTTCGATTGCTGGGTCCAGCCGCGCCAGGCGACGCCGCGCCCAGTGTGGAACCCCGACCAGCGCCAGACCCTGAACTTTTTCGAGCAATGGCAGCAGGTCCCCGACAATCAGGAGACCGACAACGGTTTCAAGAGCCAGTGGGAGATGTTCCTGCGCCACGTGCTGGAAGATGCCCCTTATCGGTACACCCTGTTGGAGGGTGCGAAGGGTGTGCAACTGGCGGAGCTGGGGCTAAAAAGCTGGGCCGAGCGGCGCTGGTTGGACGTCCCGACCCTGGAGGACTGAGAGCATGACGAGCCTGACCCTGCCCCTGCCCAGCGGCGGGACGGAACGCTACACCCTATCCGGGACACCGGTTGAGCGGCCGAAACCGCCCCACCGGTTCAACCGCATTGCCTTTGGCGCCGCCCATGTGGTGGCAGACCCGATGGCCGCGCACGACCCGTGGCTCGACAGCGCGGTGGACTGGGACAGGACGCTGGCCTTCCGCCACCACCTTTGGGATTTGGGCCTGGCCGTTGCCGAAGCCATGG
>JBCBSH010000313.1:0-3685 GCA_039819285.1 Pseudomonadota bacterium | reverse complement strand
ATGTCGCGCAAGAGTCGATTGCCGACCGGCATCGGCGCGGCCTGTTCGGCGATCTCTCGCTGGACCAGTGCCTGAACCGGTTCAAGAAGGCGGTCGATGACGGCCTTTTGAAGATCATGTCCAAGATGGGCATCTCGATCGTGTCGTCCTATCGCGGCGGCTGCAATTTCGAGGCCGTGGGCCTCAGCCGCTCGATGGTCGCGGAATACTTCCCCGGCATGTCCAGCCGCATCTCCGGCATAGGTCTCGGCGGTATCCAGAAAAAGGTCATCGAGGTCCACCGCAAGGCCTGGAACCAGGCGATCGTGGCGCTGCCTGTCGGCGGCTTTTACCGCTATCGTCGCGGCGGCGAGCAGCACGCCTATGAGGGCGAACTGGTGCATATGCTGCAAAACGCCGTGGGCACGGACAGCTACTTCGCGTTCAAGAAATACTCCGAGGCCATCGGCAAGACCTCACCGATCAATCTGCGCGATTTGCTCGACTTCAAGGATGGCGGCGCCCCGGTGGAGCCGGAAGAGGTCGAGAGCATTACGGAGATCCGCAAGCGCTTCGTGACACCCGGCATGTCGCTGGGCGCGCTGTCGCCCGAGGCGCACGGCACGCTCAACGTGGCCATGAACCGGATCGGTGCGAAGTCCGACTCCGGTGAAGGCGGCGAGGATCCGGCGCGGTTCAAGCCGGACGCCAATGGCGACAATTGGAACTCTGCCATTAAGCAGATCGCGTCCGGCCGGTTCGGCGTGACGGCGGAATATCTGAACCAATGCCGTGAGATCGAGATCAAGGTCGCCCAGGGCGCCAAGCCCGGCGAGGGCGGCCAGCTGCCCGGCTTCAAGGTGACGGTGGAGATCGCCAAGCTGCGCCACTCGACGCCAGGCGTGATGCTGATCAGCCCGCCGCCGCACCACGACATCTATTCGATCGAGGATCTGGCCCAGCTGATCTACGATCTGAAGCAGATCAACCCGGACGCCACGGTGACGGTCAAGCTGGTCTCGCGCACCGGCATCGGCACGATCGCGGCCGGTGTCGCGAAGGCCGGGGCGGACACCATCCTGGTCTCCGGCAACACGGGCGGCACGGGCGCGAGCCCGCAGACCTCGATCAAGTTCGCCGGCGTGCCGTGGGAGATGGGCCTGTCGGAGGTCCATCAGGTTCTGACATTGAACCGGCTGCGCCACCGGGTGCGGCTGCGCACCGACGGCGGCATCAAGACCGGTCGCGACGTGGTCATCGCCGCGATCCTTGGTGCGGAGGAATACGGCGTCGGCACGGCGTCGCTGGTCGCCATGGGCTGCATCATGGTGCGCCAGTGCCATTCGAACACCTGCCCGGTCGGCGTCTGTGTCCAGGACCCGGCCTTGCGGGAGAAGTTTACCGGCACGGCGGAAAAGGTCGTGAACCTGTTCACCTTCATGGCCGAAGAGGTACGCGAATACTTGTCCCAACTCGGCTATCGGACCTTGAACGAGATCATCGGCCGGACAGAGCTGCTGCACCAGGTCAGCCGGGGGGCGGCGCATCTGGACGACCTCGACCTCAACCCGCTGTTGACCAAGGCCGACCCGGGCGACCAGGCGATGTATTGCACGCGCGAGGGCCGCAACGAGGTGCCGGACACGCTGGACGCGCGCATCATCAGCGACGCCAAGCCGCTGTTTGAGGTCGGCGAGAAAATGCAGCTGACCTATAATGTCCGCAACACCTACCGGGCGATCGGCACGCGGATGTCGGCGATGATCACGCGCAAGTTCGGCATGTGGGGCCTGAAGCCCGGCCATGTCACCGTGCGGCTGCGCGGCTCGGCAGGCCAGTCTCTTGGCGCCTGGGCCGTTCAAGGGCTGAAGCTGGAGGTGTTCGGCGACGCCAACGACTATGTCGGCAAGGGGCTGTCCGGCGGTACGATCACCGTGCGTCCGTTGACGTCGAGCCCGCTGACCATGGATACGGCCGGCAATACGATCATCGGCAACACGGTGCTGTATGGCGCGACGGCGGGCCGCCTGTTCGCCGCCGGCCAGGCCGGTGAGCGGTTTGCCGTGCGCAATTCCGGCGCGACCGTGGTCGTGGAAGGCTGCGGGTCCAACGGCTGCGAGTACATGACCGGCGGCCTTGCGGTCATATTGGGCAGCGTGGGCGACAATTTCGCCGCAGGCATGACCGGTGGCATGGCCTTCGTCTACGACGCTGACAACACGTTCGAGGACCGCATCAACACCGACAGCATCGTCTGGCAGCGAATCGAGACCGACCATTACGAGCAACTGGTCGTCAACTTGATCAACGACCATGTCAACGAGACCCAGAGCCGGCACGCCTATCGCATCCTGACCGATTGGGACCTGGTGAAGGGCCGTTTCTGGCAGGTGGTGCCCAAGGAAATGGTCAACCGGCTGGAACAGCCGTTCCGGGCAGCGGATATCGAGCTGCGTCAGCCCGCGGAATAGGACGGCCGGGCCACAACGCCCGGTTGGCTTCGCCATCCGTTCGGTGTATGTGAGGCCGCGCCGCGCGGACGCACCGAGAAATCTCGCTCATGAGGCATTGGCTGGTCAGAGTTTTGCTGAATCTCGGCGTCCTCGTCGGGGCGGCGGCCATTGGCATTGCCGGGATGATGACGACCGGTTCGCCCATCGGGTTCGGCTTCAGCGTACTGATCTACTTCTTTGTCGCATGGGGGTTGGCCAATCATGTTACCAGAGGCCGCGCGCAGGTCGGGCTTGGCGCCTATGTCGGCCCGCTGTTTTTGACCTACATCCCACTCTGCCTGGCGGGTGTGTTCTATATCACGGCAATGGAGCTTGCGTCCGAGGTCGACCCCGATGCGCCCACGTTCGCGATGGGTCTTCCGCTCCTTCTTGAGGAGGGGCCCTGGTTGCAAATCATTGGCGGCGGCATTGGATTGGCCGTGGTGTTGATCATCCCTCCGCTCGTCGCCATCGTCGATCGGCCACCGCCCGGTCACACGGTCGAAACGACTGCCACCGACGACTTGCCGATGATCGGAAACACGGCCCCGCCAGCACTTGCCGCACCGGTTGCCGTTAATGAGGGTCGCCAGGTGCCACCGCCGCAAACGCGAGTGGATCTCCCCACCGATTTGGACCGGGAAGAGACGCTGGAGGAACTTCTGGGCCTGGAACCGACCCGCCACGGCTAGGCTTCGTCCAGCCCACTCTCCTGCCAGTATTGGGGGCGGCCGACCTTTTCGATCAGATAGTCGACAAATGCCCGTGTCTTGGGCGACAGGTGGCGGCTGGCCGGAAACACGGCGTAGACGGACGATTCCTGGATTTCGTAGTCGACCAACAGCCGGACCAGAGCACCCGTCTTCAGATCCGGCGTGACGACGTAGTTCGACAGGCGCACGATGCCGACGCCGGCCAGGGCGGCGTGGCGCAATGTCTCCGTGGCGTTGGTGCTGAGCGTGCCGCTGACGGCGACCACCCGCTGGGCATCCTCCGGGCCGAAGCGCCAATCCATCTGATGGGTTCGTTCGATGAAGGTCAGGCAGTTGTGGCCGCGCAAATCCTCCGGCCGTTCGGGTGTGCCATGGCGCTCCAGATAGCCGGGTGCGGCGCAAACGATGCGCCGCATCGGTGCCAGCCGCCGCGCGATCAGGCTGGAATCCTTCAACTCCGCAATGCGAACGGCGACGTCGATGCCCTCTTCAATTAGATCG
>JBCBSH010000312.1:0-3735 GCA_039819285.1 Pseudomonadota bacterium | reverse complement strand
GTCAGCCAGGCCGCCACGCTTTGCAGATTGTCGAAATCGGCCCCCGGCGGCACCATGACGACCAGCCGCCTTCGACACCGGTGTCGACCCGTCGCGATTGGTTGCTGTCGACACGGAGTTCGATACGTCGAAGCGGCTGGTCGTCATGGTGCCGCCGGGGGCCGATTTCGACAATCTGCAAAGCGTGGCGGCCTGGCTGACCGCCAGCGGGGTCGCGGTTACGGCGATCCAGGACTCGCCCGGTTTCATCGCCCAGCGCATCCAGGCGATGGTCGGCAATCTGGGCTGCGAGATCGCCCAGCGGGGTTTGGCCAGCCCGGCGGACATCGACACCGCGATGAAGCTGGGCCTGAACTACCCGATGGGCCCGCTGGAGCTTGTAGACGAGATGGGGCCGGGCCGGGTGCATGACATGCTGATGCGCATGCAGCAGATCACCGGCGATGACCGTTACCGGCCGTCATTGTGGCTGCGCCGGCGGGCCTTGCTGGGCTTAAGCTCGCGAACGCCGGACTGACGCGCCAGCTAGGCCTGGTGCCCGAGGATCCAGCCCTCCAGGGCCATGTCCTGGTCGTCCCAAGGGCAGCCCTCGCCAAGTCGCCCGGTCAGAACCAGAAACATGCCCAGCAGCCCGACCAGGCTGTCGAACGCGTCCTCGCCTTGCGGGCCCGGGCCGAATCCGTCCTTGATCTGGCGTCGGAGTGTAGGTTCCAGGACCAGGTCCATCTCGGCGGCGTTTCCGAGCAACGCCGTCGCCTGGGCCTGCCGGTCCGCCTGCCGCCGCTTGCTGCGGCCACCCGTGCCGACGGTCAGCCCCAGGGGCCGTGTGAACTGTCCCGGATAGGTCTCACATAAGACCGTTCGTCCGGGTGCAACCAAATCGGCCAGCGGGCCGTCGAACGGCCAAAGCGCGGTTGTCGCGTCGCCTGCGTGCCGCAGGATCAGCTCACGCCAGCCGGCGATGGCCGCTTTGCCCACCTGCTGGCCGCCGACCAGGAAGAACAGGCTGGACGTCGCCCGCCGTTCGGCACTCGCCCGGTCGCACCGCCGCAGCAGATCGTCATAGGAGGCCGCGCCCAGCGCCTCCGACAGCCCTTGGCGTGAGACGGCGCCTTTGGGCAGATTGCGCGCCGGATAGAAGGGCCGGGTCGGACCGACCTGGTCGATTGTTTCCGCCGGCTTCAGAAAGTTGGGCCAGACGCCGTCAGCCAGGTTCTGCAAGACCTCGCCAAACGCGGACACTTTCAGTGCTAGGCCGAGGACAATCGGCAGCCCGACCGGGAAATCGAAGCCGAGCATCACGCTTCGATTCGTCGAACGGTGTCTCAGGCCGTCGAGCAACCCCGACGTCGGTGGGCACACACACGCTTTTTGAAGCCGGTAGGTGTCGCCGGCCCGTTCCGCCACGGAGAGCCAGCGCTTGGCGGGGTCGGTACTCCAATCCGCATGGGCGACGGTGCCGGGCCACGTGTGCCTATCGGCGGGTTGCACGGCGGTCTCTCATATTGCGCAGTTTCCTCAACCGGCTGTACCATCCGAAAACTGTTGGTCGGACAAACTATTTGCGTTGGAAGGGGTAGCCATCGCGTCGCGTGGATCAGCCATTGCACGCTTAGCGACAATGGCGTGAGATGGCGACAGTTAACATCATGGCTGGTATCCGGGCCAACATCGCGGCGGATCGCTTCGACACGCCGAAGAACGGGCCAAAAAAATGGGAGGAGTTCGATGACGACAGACGATAAGACGCTGAAACCCGGGCACGGGATCGGCCGGCGGCAGTTCACCGGGGCGGCGATTGCCGGTGCCGCGAGCCTGCCGGTGCTTCACCCGCTGCGCCTGGTTCGCGCGCAGGCACCCGTGCGCGTCGGTGTGCTGCTGCCGCGGTCCGGCTTCTTGAGCGCGATCGGCGCCGCCTGCTGGCGCGGCGCGGAACTGGCGCCTAGCATCCTGTCTGACATGGGGCTGGCGGTCGAGGTCGTCGGCGCGGACACGGAATCCAACCCCGACACCGGCCGCACCCAGGCCGAACGCCTGATCCGTGAAGGCGTCGACATGCTGGTCGGCTGTTTTGACAGCGGCACCACGGCGGCAGTCGCCCAGGTGGCGGAGCAGAACGGCATGCCGTTCGTGATCAACATCGCGGCCGACCCCGCGATTACCGAGCAGGGCTATCAATACGTCTTCCGCAATTTCCCCAAGGCGCCGACCCTGGTGATGCGGGGCCTGGGCTCGATCAACAACCTGTTCGAGGTCACGGGCACCACGCCGCAGACGACCGTGTTCATGCACATCAACGACACGTTCGGCACGGCCATGTCGCGCGGCATCCAGGCCTTGGCGCCACAGGTCGGCGTGCCGTACGAGTTCCTGGACTCCATCTCTTACGATCCGCAGGCGCGCGATCTGTCCGTGGAGGTGTCCAGGGCCCGGGCGCTGGACCCTGACTTCCTGATGGTCGTTACCCGCCTGAACGACGCCATCCTGCTGGTGCGCGAATGCGTGCGCCAGCGCTTCGACACGATGGGCATCATCTCGCCCGGCAGCCCCGGCATGTATGAAAAGCAGTTCGCCGACACGCTGGGCCCGTATGCTGAGTACGCGACCACGTCGGTGCCCTGGTTCAACCCGACCAGTCCGATCACGACCGAGCTGCAGAGCCAGTTCGTGGCCGAGTTCCCGGACCAGACGTTTGAGCTGAACCCCGGCTTCACCTTCGAGGCGCTGATGATCTGCGCCGATGCGGCCCAGCGTGCGGGTTCGACCAACGCCGACGATCTGGTGGCGGCCTTGCGGGCGACCGAGATTGCCGAGCATCCGATGTATGGCGGCCCAATCCAGTTCGACGAAGAGGGCCAGAACCCGAACATCGGCACGGTCGTCGTCCAGATCCAGGATGGTGGCCCGGTGGTGACCGCACCGGTCGACATCGCCACGGCCGAGCCGGTCTTCCCGGTCCCTTCTTGGGCCGATCGGGGCTGATCGCGTTCAACGCGCCTCGGGGCTGGCGTCTTTCGCGGATGGCCAGCCCCGATCCAAACCCCCGCCCTGTTCAGGACGGATAGACGCCGCCGATGCTGCCGATTGAGTTCTATTTCGACGCCGCCATCAAGGGGCTGTTGACGGGATCGGTCTACGCCATGCTGGCGGTCGGCCTGTCGATCATCTTCGGCGTCATGCGGGTGGTGAACTTTGCCCATGGCGAGATGCTGGTCGCCGGCATGTTCGGGGCCTATCTCGTCTTCGTGACGCTTGGCCTGGACCCGATCCTGGCCATCCCGATCGTCGCGTTGGTGATGTTCCTGTTCGGCGTGGCCTTGCAACGCGGCCTGATCGACCGGTTCATTACCGCCCCGGAACATCAGCAGTTTCTGGTCCTTATCGGCGTTGCGCTGATCCTGACCAACGGTCTCGACATGATCTTCGGGCCGGACGCGCGCAACGTCCAGGTGCCGTACGCGTTCGCCTCGTTCGAGGTCGGGCCGTTCTTCCTCGACAATGTCCGGGTCTATTCCGCGATCACGGCACTGGCGCTGATCGCGCTCTTGTATCTGTTCTTCAACCACACGCTCACCGGCAAGGCGATCCGTGCCTGTGCGGACAACAACCGCGGCGCCCAGGTCGTCGGCCTGAATGTCAGCCGGCTGTACGCCATTACGTTCGGCATCGGCGCCGCCTGTGCCGGGGCGGCTGGGTGCCTGTTGATCATGGTGATCGACGTGACCCCGCATCTGG
>JBCBSH010000311.1:0-3819 GCA_039819285.1 Pseudomonadota bacterium | reverse complement strand
TCTGTTGTTTCCCTACGACATCCTGGTGCTGTACGCGGTCACCGGGTCGATCCTCTACGTCATGCGCAACTGGGCGGTGCGCCGCCTGGTGCGGTGGGGGATGATCCTGCTGGTCGTGCAAATCGTGCTCGCGTCTCTGTTCTTGCTGAATGCCCCCGCCGATGAAGCGGTTGGCGCGCTTGAACGGCAGATCATGGTTCATGGCGGCTTTGTCGATGTGACGATCTTCCGCACGCTCAGCTTCCTCAACATCTTTCCGTTCCTGCTGGCGTTGCAGGGGTTCTCCGCGCTCGGCTGGTTCTGCCTCGGGCTGGCGGCCGTGAAATCCGGCCTGATCGACGCGCCCGATCACCCGGTTTGGACGCGGGCGCGGCGATGGTGCCTGGTTCCTGGCGTTGCGCTCAGCCTCTTTGCCGCCGGGCTTTGGCAATGGGGTCCGACAGGCAATGCGGGAGACCTGGGGATGGTTCTCGTTCTTGCGGTCGCGCCCTTGGCCACCTTTGGCTATCTGGGTCTGATTGCCCTGATCGCAAAGCCCCCGGGCCCGCGCTTCGCCCCCTTCCTGAAGGCCGGGGGGTCGAGCCTGAGCGTCTATCTCGGCCAGTCGATCGTGCTGGCGACCCTGTTCGCACCCTATGGGCTGGGGCTGTGGGATCGTGTCGGCCCCGCCGTCGCGGTGGTCCTTGCGCTGGCAACGACTGTGGTGCTGATCCTCGCCCTGATCGCCTGGCGATCACGCTTTGCCCTGGGGCCCTTCGAATGGCTTCTGCGCCGGATCACGCGGTTTGGGGTTCGCGCCCCTGCACGCTAGTCCTAACAATCGAGGCGGTCAGGATCGATCGCAAGCCCCGTGCCTGGTGCCTCTGCAAAAGCAAATGAGCCGGGCAAGAGGCGCCCGCCGCGGCCGAGCTTGAGCGACTGCCGGCTGATGTCAGAGCGGAGCAGGATGGTGCCGTAGGCGCCTTCGCGGGCGAGCGGTGGGGTTTCGAGGGCCTGGCCGACGGCGAGCGCGGCGCGGGTCAGCAGGCTGGTTTCGCCGACATGGGCGCCGAGGATGACGCCGAGGCCGAGGGACTGGGCGTGGCGCGCGAGCCGGACCGCGCGCAGGACGCCGCCGCATTTGGAGACGCGGACGTTGGCGATCCAGCGGTCGGCGTCGGCCGCGTAGCTGTCGAGCTGGCCCTGGCGGCTTAGGCTTTCGTCGAGGATGATATTGACGTCGAGGTCTTTCGCGATGGTGCGCATGGCCTCGATGTCGCCGGCGGCGACGGGCTCCTCGATCGCCCAAAAGGGCTGGTCGAGCGCCCGGGCATGGGCGATGCAGGCCTCGGCGTCGGGCCAGAGGTTGTTGGCGTCCGCGCGCAGGCGGGCGCTGCGCGGCAAGGCGCGGAGGCGACGGCGGTCGGTGTCCAGGTCGCCGTTCAGCTTGATCTTATAGTCCTTGAAGCCCAGCAGCCGGTGGGCGCCGGCGATCAGACGGGTCTTGCGTGGCGAAGCGTCGCCGATGATGGCGCTGTAGCGGATCGGCGCGGCGAGGGTGGGCGCCTCGATCAGGCCCTCCAGCGGCTCGCCCGACCGGCGGCCGAGAAGATCGAGCATGGCGAGTTCGATTGCGGCGAAGGCGGCGGGGTTGGCATCGATCAGGGCTTCGTGATCGTCGATCCAGCGTTGGAGATCGGCAACCGAGGCGACACTGTCGGCGATGTCGGGGCCGTGTTTTCGCAAAAAGGCTTGGGCGGTCGCAACCGTTTCGCCGGTGACGTAATCGCGCGGGCAGCCTTCGCCATAGCCGCACACGCCGTCGGCGCCGGTGACTTCGACAATGACGTTTTCCGTCGCCGACCGGTCGGCGGAGGCGTGGCGGAAGCGAAAGCGGAGATCGGTGTGAAACTGGCCGACGCGGACCGAAGGCGTCATGACGCGACGCGGTTCAGGGCCGGTTCGCGGAACGGTTCCAGGGTCAGCGGGGCCAGCTTTTCCGACCAGTCGCGTGCATAGGCGACCAAGACGGGCTTGTACTGAGCCTCGCGCACACCGCCCTCCACGCTCCAACGCTTGATCTGCTCCGTCGCGCCGACCGCGAATTGGCGGATGACCAGCGGGTGAAGCCGGCCGCTGGCGCGCTTGTCGTCATACTCGCTGTTCAGCGCGCGCAACTGCGTCTCGATGTCGTGCGCCAGGCTGGCGGCTAGTGGGTCGTCGCCGCATTCCAGGTGCAGCACGTAGCGGGCGGCGGCCTCGTCGGCAACGGCCATAAAACCCGGCGTTTTCAAGCCGTGATCGTCCAGCACCGTGACGACGGCGGCGGCGAGTTGATGCTCGCTGACCTTCTCGCCGGTGATGTTGGTGACGCCGCGGCCCTTTTGCAGGAAGCGCAGGCCGGGACAGCCGCGCACGCCCGGTTCGGCGCGGACGATGTCGTTGATGTCGTAGCGGTAGAGGCCCGAGCGCGTGGTGACGAAGATGTAGTAGTCCTCGCCCGTCTCAAGCTCGTGCAGGCCGAGGAAGGACTGCCGTCCCGCCTCCCAATCGTCGCGACGGACGAACTCATAGACATGGTGGGTGAGCTGGGGCAGGCAGGTGTTGGCCTCCGCATCCACATTTGCCGCGCCCATGAACTCGCTGGCGCTGTAGCCGAACTCGACGATACGCACGCCGGGCGGCAATTGGGACCGCACCTGGCTGAGCGCGACGCCGCAACTGCCGCCGGTCCAGGTGGCGATGGCCGACAGGCGGGGCCAGATTTCGCGCGGATCGAGCGTGTCGCGGGACACCAGCTTTCGGCGCAGCACATTCACCCGGTCGAGGCCGCGCCTTGCGATGATGTCCATCGCCACCGACGCCGCCTCGATCTTCAGATTTTCCGTGCGGCCGAAGGCGAGCGCGTGCAGCAACTCGCGGCCTTGCGTTTCGATAATCCGTTGGACTTTCAGCAGTGAGGACGGGTTGGCGGCGACCACGCCGGTGATGTCGTCCGCCGCCAGCACGGCCAGCGCGTAGGCCTGGTACTTGGCCTCCAAGTCGCGGATCGAGAAGGCCGACGGCGGCAGCACGAATTTGCGGGCCATGATTGGCGACAGGGACCGGTAAGTGGTGCCGGAAATCGCGCCATAGGGCTGGCCGGTTTCCAGCCGCCCTTCCTCAGCCGGGCTGGCGAAGCCGAGGATCGAGCCCCTGAAAAAGCCCGTACTGCGCCAGAGGGAGAGGGCCAGATGCCGCTGGGCGTCCTTGACCTGCTGCAGGCCGTGGCTGGTCTGCGGGATGTCCTTGCTGCGCCCGGTCGTGCCGCTGGTGCGGGCGTAGTAGTCGGGCTGTTCGGCGGTCAGCGCGCTCTCGCCGCCCTGCTGGCGGGTGATGTAGGGCGCGAGCTGATCAAAGCCATGAACGGGCACGGCGTTGCGGTAGTCCGCAAGGCTGGAGATGGTGGCGAAACCGTGAGCGCGGCCGAAGGTCGTGTCGGCGTTTTCGCGCAGGATGGTCATCAAGAGCTGGTGCTGTGTACGTGCTACCTCGCGGGTGGCGCGCAGCACGGGCGCGCGCATCGTCCAGCGGTTCCAGAGCATAAAGGCGTCGATCGCCCGGTTCGCGATCATGTTAGCGGGCATGATGGGTCAGTCCCTTGCCTCGGTCGGGGTCGTGAAAGGCGCGGCCAGTTGCGCCAGGAATCCGTGGGGCCAATGCGGGTTGCCGATGCCGATGCGGCCCAGGCGCCGGTCCTTGGGCAGGAAGCGCGTGCCGAAGACCGCGTCCCAGATGATCAGGTTGTTGCCGTAATTGGACTGGGCCTCTTCCAGGTCGGCGGAGTGGTGCCAGCGATGC
>JBCBSH010000310.1:0-3849 GCA_039819285.1 Pseudomonadota bacterium | reverse complement strand
GCGACCCGATCGTCCGTATCGCGCCGGAGGACCGCCACGCCAGACTGGCAGAGGCTGAGGCGCTGTACAGCCAGCGCGAGATCGAGTTCATCGCGGCCGAACGGCTGAACGAGCAAGGGCACGCGTCGGACACGACGCTGGCACAAGCGCGCGCGGGCCTGGACAGTGCCATGGCCATGGTAGAGCTGGCGCAGGTCGACATGAACCGCCTTGAGATCGTCGCCCCGTTCGACGGCTATATCGAGGACCGCTATGTCGAGGTCGGCACCTATGTGCGCGCCGGCGACGAGATCGCAACGATCCTGGACCTGGACCCGATCCGCGTCGCCGGCCAGGTGTCGGAGCGGCATCTGGGCCAGATCGAGCTTGGCGCCGTCGCCGAAGTCGGCTTGATCGACGGGCGCACGGTTCCCGGCGTCGTTTCCTACATTTCGGCCGCCGCGTCGGAGGCCACGCGAACGTTCCGGCTGGAGGTCGAAATTCCCAATCCGGACGGCGCCATCATTCAGGGCCTGACCGCCGAGTTGAATGTCCCGACCCAGCAGATCGTCGCCCATCGGCTCAGCCCGTCCGTCTTGAACCTGGCCGACGATGGCCGCGTCGGCGTGATGACGGTGACCGAGGACAACGTGGTTGATTTCTTGCCGATCAGGATCGTCGGCGCCACGAGCGACTATATGTGGGTCACCGACTTGCCCGACAGCCTGGACATCATCGTGGTCGGCCAAGGGTTTGTGCAGCCCGGAGTTCGGGTCGAAACCACCCTTGTCGACGGCGTGCCCAATCGTCCGGATGCCATCGAAGCCACGAACATCGCCGCGCAAGCCGCCGCCATGGATGATGCCGCCGACGCTGTCGGGGGCAGCAACTGATGAACGCCATCATCGATGCTGCCATCAACCGGTCGCGCACGGTTCTCAGCATCCTGGCGCTGCTGCTGATCGCGGGCACGATCTCCTACATCACGATTCCCAAGGAATCGAACCCAGACATCAGCATCCCGACGATTTACGTGTCGATGACACTCGCCGGCGTTTCGCCGGAGGACTCCGAACGGTTGCTCGTCCGCCCGATGGAAGCGGAGCTGCAATCGATCGAGGGCGTGACGGAGATTTCGTCCAACGCCTATCGCGGCGGCGGCAATGTCATCCTGGAATTCGAGGCCGGATTCGATTCCGACCAGGCCTTGCTGGACGTTCGCGAGGCCGCCGACCGGGCGGAACCCGAACTGCCGGAAGAGGCGGACGACCCGACGGTCACCGAGGTCAATTTCAGTCTGTTCCCGGTCATCGTCGTCACGCTGTCCGGCGATATCCCGGAACGCACGCTGGTTGGCCTGGCACGCGACCTTCAGGACCGGCTGGAGTCCCTTCCGTCCGTTCTGGAGGCGAACATCGGCGGTGACCGCCAGGAGATTGTCGAGATCATTGTCGATCCGCGCGAGATCGAAAGCTACGGGCTGAACGCCAACGACATCGTCAACTTCGTCAGCCGGTCCAACCGCTTGGTGGCGGCCGGCGACCTCGACACCGGCGTCGGCAGCTTTGCCATTAACGTGCCGGGCCTGTTCGAGGACGTGGACGACATCCTGACCTTGCCGCTGGCCGCGTTTGGCGACGCCGTGGTCGAGTTTCAGGACGTCGCGACGATCGGCCGGACCTTCGAAGACCCGACCCAGTTCGCCCGGGTCAACGGCAACCCGGCGGTGACCATCGAAGTGGTCAAGCGCACGGGCGAAAACGTCATCGACACCATCGCGGCGATCCAAGAGGTCGTCGATATGGAGAGGCAGTACTGGCCCGATCAGGTCGAGGTTGGCTATAGCCAGGATCAAAGCGAGCAGATCGAGACCATGCTGGCCGATCTGCAGAACAACGTGCTGAGCGCCATTCTGCTGGTCATGATCGTGGTCGTCGGCGCCTTGGGCCTGCGCACCGCCGGCCTAGTCGGCATCGCCATTCCCGGCGCCTTCCTGACCGGCATCCTGGTGCTGTCGATCATGGGACTGACGGTCAACATCGTGGTGCTGTTCTCACTGATTTTGGCCGTCGGACTGCTGGTCGACGGTGCGATCGTCGTGACCGAACTGGCCGACCGCAAGCTGTCGGAGGGCCTGCCGCGCAGGGAAGCCTATGCCATCGCCGCGAAGCGTATGGCCTGGCCGATCACAGCATCGACAGCGACCACATTGGCGGCCTTCATGCCGCTCTTGTTCTGGCCCGGCATCGTCGGCGAGTTCATGAGCTTCTTGCCGATCACGCTGATCGCCACGCTGACGGCGTCGCTGGCCATGGCGTTGATCTTCATCCCGACCTTGGGCGCGAGCTTCGGCAAGGCGCAGAAGGTCAGCAGCGAGAAGGCAAAGCTTCTGGCCGCCGGCGAGCAGGGCGATCTGAGCCAATTGCGCGGCGGCACCGGTGCTTACCTCAGCGTGCTGCGCGTTGCGCTGCGACATCCCGGGAAAGTCGTCTTGCTGGCCGGGGTAACCCTGATCGGCACGTGGATGGCCTTTGCCAACTTTGGTACGGGCATCGAGTTCTTCCCGGATGTTGAGGCCGAACAGGCCAGTATCCTGGTTCACGCCCGCGGCAATCTGTCGATCTATGAGCAGGACGCCTTGGTGCAGGAGGTCGAGGATCGGGTTCTAACGCTCAGCGACGAGTTTGACTCCGTCTATACCCTGACCGGCAGCGGCGTCGGCGGCGGTGGCGAGGATGTGGCTGAGGACGTGGTCGGCCAGATCACCGTCGAGTTCGCCGACTGGGACGAGCGACGCCCGGCCGCGGAGATCATCGAAGACATCCGCGCGCTGACCAGCGACTTGGCCGGCGTCAGTGTTGAAACCCGGCTGCCGTCCTCCGGCCCGCCGATCGCCAAGGACATTGAGTTGGAGCTGTCGTCGCGCTTCCCGGAACGACTGCCGGAAGCAACCGCGAGGGTGCGCGACTTCATGGATTCGCTGGAGGGCCTGACGGATGTCGAGGACTCGCGGCCGATCCCCGGCATTGAGTGGGAGCTGGCCGTCGATCGCGCCCAGGCCGCCAAGTTCGGGCTGGACGTCACCTCGATCGGCGATTCGATCAAGCTGGTCACGCGTGGCCTGGAAATCGGGTCGTACCGGCCCGACGATACGGACGAAGAGGTCGACATTCTGGTGCGCTATCCGGAAAGCTGGCGCTCGCTGGAACAGCTCGACAACATCCGCGTCGTGACCGGCGAGGGCGCCATTCCGATCAGCAACTTCGTCACCCGCTCTGCGGAGCCCATGGTCAGCACGCTGAACCGCATTGAGGGCGAGCGCACGATGAGCGTCTCTGCCAATGCGGGACCCGGCTACTTCCCGGACGCTTTGGTCGGTCAGATCCGCGAGTGGCTGGCCAGCGATGCCGACCTTGATCAGTCGGTTACGGTGCGGTTCGGCGGCGAGGACGAGGAACAGCAGGAGGCGCAGGCATTTCTGACGCAGGCGTTCGGCGTCGCGCTGTTCCTGATGGCCATCATCCTTGTCACCCAGTTCAACAGCTTTTACAGCGCGATGTTGATCCTGTCGGCCGTCATCATGTCGACGGTAGGCGTTCTGCTGGGCTTGATGATTACCGGCCAAGCTTTCGGCATCGTGATGACCGGCATCGGCATCATCGCGCTCGCCGGCATCGTGGTGAACAACAACATCGTGCTGATCGACACCTACGATAAGCTGAAGAAGCAGTCGAAGAGCCCGATGGACGCGATCCTGCGTACAGGCGCCCAGCGTCTTCGGCCGGTTCTGTTGACGACCGTCACCACCATGCTGGGCCTGATGCCCATGGTGTTCCAGGTCAATATCGACTTCTTCGCGGCCGACCCCTG
>JBCBSH010000309.1:0-4003 GCA_039819285.1 Pseudomonadota bacterium | reverse complement strand
TTGTCGATCATCTCGACTTTGTAGGGGTCGATCCAGCCTGTCATCGCGTTCGATCCTCCCTCGATGGTTGCGCCGCGTGTCGGCGTCCAACGGTGTTTCATCTAGGCTAGCGCGGTTTTCCGTGACTGCCAAAACCTAGGTGGCGCGCGGATTGGGGACAGTCGATTTCGATTGGCGCCGGTCCGGTCGTTTGTCATTGGGGGTGTTCATGGTCAACGTTCCGTCTAAACTCGCGCAAACCAACGCGACAAACCGTCAGACCGCTTGACCTTTGCCGACCGATAACAAGAAATTCGCCGACCTGGGCTGGCCCAAGACCGTCTGGGCAATTGGCGCGGTGCATGGCGAGGTCGACAGGCTGGCGGCGCTGCACGACTTTATCTTGCCAAGGTTTCAACTTGGTGATCGCCTGGTCTATCTGGGCAATACGATCGGCCGGGGCCCGGCCCCCTTGGCGACCATCGACGAAATCCTGTCGTTTCGCCGCCGAATGCTCAGCCAGGCGGGCATGCTGGTCAGCGACATCGTTTTTCTGCGCGGCGCCCAGGAGGAGATGTGGCAGAAGCTGCTGCAGCTTCAGTTCGCGCCCAACCCGCAGGAAGTGCTGCGCTGGATGCTGGGCCAGGGGGTCGACAAGACCCTTGAGGCCTACGGCGGAAAACCGGAAGAGGGCCTGGCCGCCGCGCGCGAAGGCCCGCTGCAACTCACAAGATGGACCAACCGGCTGCGGGAATCCATCCGCCGCTCGCCCGGTCACAGCGCCCTGTTCACGGTGCTGAAGCGGGCCGCCTACACCACGCCGAACGCACGCGACGCCGAGGCGCCCATGCTGCTGGTCAGCGCCGGCATCGACATCAACCGCCCCCTGGCCACCCAAGGCGACAGTTTTTGGTGGGGGGCGTCGGATTTCGGCAAGATCAACGGCGGGTACGAGAATTTTGCCTGCCTGGTGCGCGGTCTGTCCGAAAACGGGCGCGACGTTCAGGCATCCGAACACACGATCAGCCTGGACGGCGGTGCCGCCCGTGGCGGCTGCATCGCGGCCGCCCAGTTGACGGCGAGCGGCGGGGTCATCGACCTGTTCGAAATTTGACCCGGCCGGTCAAAACCCCAAGTCCTCAGGCCGTCTAGCCGCGTTCCACCTGCCGATTCAAAATGGATAGTGAAGGCTGTCCGCGGCGGTGATCCGCGTCACTGCACATCCCGTATATTTGTCGGAGAGCTAAATCGGGCGGATGGTCTTTTGCATCGCCCTGCATGGCCATTCGCAGCGGGAAAAGGATTACGATGGCGTACATTGACGATCCGCAGACCCAACGGGCAAATCTCGATTACATCAGGGCGTCGATGCGCGAACCGCTGCTGACCCGCAGCCGCGAGTTCGAACTGGCGCGAAAATGGCGAGACAGCGGCGATCAGGATGCCTTGCATGAGCTGGTGCGATCGTACACCCGCCTGGTCATCAGCACGGCGACGAAGTATCGAAACTACGGCCTGCCGATGGGCGACCTCGTCCAGGAAGGCAATGTCGGATTGATGCAGGCCGCGGCGCGCTTCGAAGCGGAGCGGGACGTCCGGTTCTCGACCTACGCGTCCTGGTGGATCCGCTCCGCCATGCAGGACTATGTGCTGCGCAATTGGTCGATCGTGCGAACCGGTACGACGGCTGCCCAGAAATCGCTGTTCTTCAACCTGCGGCGGCTGCGTGCCAAGATCGAGGATCCGTCATCGGCCTCGCTCAGCCATGAAGGGCGCCAGCGCATCGCGACGGAACTGCGTGTCGAGATGCGCGACGTTGAATCGATGGAAATGCGCATGTCCGGCAGCGATCAATCGCTGAACACGCCGATCGCGGACAGCAGCGAAGACAGCTGGCAGGACTTTCTGCCGGACCAACGGCCGAGCCCCGAGGACGTGGTCATCGGCATGCGCGATGCCGATTCCCGGTCCCGCTGGCTGGCGGAGGCGATCGGCGAGTTGAGCCCGCGCGAACAGAAAATCATCCGCCAAAGACGGCTGGTCGACGATGGCGCGACGCTGGAACAGCTAGGCCGCGAACTTGGCGTCAGCAAGGAACGCGTGCGCCAATTGGAACATCGGGCCTTGACGAAGCTGAAAGCCTCAATACAACGGCGCGTCGATCAACCCGACGAACTGTTCGTCGAAGCTTGATTCCCCCCAATTGGGCTTCGATCGGCGGTGGGGCCATCCGGCAACGGGTGGCCCCACTGTTCTTTGAGGGTCTCGGTTTCTTCGGAACTTAGCCTGCTTCCGCGACCCGCCCGACGAGGTCGGTCATAGTGTCGGCGCTATGGGTCGGGTAGAGCGGCGGTCTGGCCGGGTAAGGTGGGTTGAAGGGGGCGCTCGGGGCCTCCATGAACACCGGTGAATGCCAGGGGCTGTAAGACCGGCGTGCGGGCAGGCTTGCCGGTATCACCGGCACGCTGCCGGACGGTTCCATCCGTGTCCAAACCATCCTGGGGCCGGATGATGGCGCGGCGGTGGGCTGCACCACAACGGGCGGCCTAGCGCCGGCCGTGTAGGTTACGGGCGTGGCGGTCCGAACCGACGGCTCGCCAGGTGTCATGTAAAGGTCGGTGATGGAGGTTGGGCCGCTTGCGGTCGGACGGCTGACCACCGGGGTAACGGTCGCCACAACCGGTCTTGTGACAACCGGCGAGGCGGCCGGCGCCCGCGCGACCACCGTGGAAGGCTGAGCAGTGACCGCCGTTTCGTCGACCCAAGGGGCCGACGCGACCACGGCGGTCACGCCGGAAATCGGTGCCGCCTCTCGGCGGACCCCATTGGGGAAGCGGCCGGTAATCCGCGGGCCGATCATCGCCACATAGCGAATGGTCTCGTCCGGCAGCGTCCGGCCTTCCTCAAGGAACTGGCGGTAGCGTCCGGGACCGGCATTGTAGGCATAAAGGAAGCCGGGCGATCCGAACTCCTCGTACATTTCGCGGATATAGGCGGTGCCGGCCATGATGTTCATGGCGGGATCGTGCGGGTTGCGGCCCAGATTGTAGCGGTTGGTCAGATAGTCCCACGTGCCCGGCATCACCTGCATCAGGCCCATCGCGCCGGCATGGCTGACGGTCAAACCGCCGTTCAGATGGGTCTGGCCACGGCTTTCCACCCACATGACCTCGCGGATCCAGGTCTCCGGCACGTCGAACCGTTCCGACGCGGCGGCGATGTGGCTCGCCCACGGGTCGCTGGGGTTGAAGGTGCGTTGTTCCGGAGGCGTTGATGCGCAGGCGGCCAGCGCCAGCGGGCCGGCCAGGAGGAGAAAGCGTGACAGCAAACGCGTGAACAGCGTGGAAAGGCGTGACATCCTCTCCCCCATTTGGCAATCGTTTCAATCGGATAGACAGATACCCTAAAAGGTCACTGCAACCAAGAGAATACCGACATGGTGACGACAGGTCACGTCGGCAGGCTGCATCTAGGGTCCGGCAACCGACCAAACCACAAGATACATGGTTTTCAGGCGGTTAGAAACCGCTAACAGCCGTCGGCACCGCAGTAGGTGATCGAATCAAAAAACCGTGTCCACGCGGACGCCGCGCCGGCTCCGCCGGTCGGGTCGTCCTCGGTGCCCTCAGGACCCTGCCATACGCGCGTGACCATGTGCAGGTCCTGGTCGCCCGCCAAAACCAGCGCCCGGCTGACCTCAACGAGGCCGGTTTCGCCACCGTCCTCGGTTTGCGGCCGACAGACGATGCTGGCGATCGCCAACGGCTGGCCGTTGCGCGCCGGCGGCGTGGCCAGATCCGCGTCTTCCGGGGCGCAGGTTTCTGGCAGACCCTCCAGCATGCGCGACGCGACGTCCGACGGGGATTCGCCGGCGATGCCAAAAAATCGCTGCACGCCGATCTGGTCTTGGCTGGGGTTTATCGCCGAGAGGTAGACCGTCAGCCGGCCGGTCGGCGGCGTATCGGTCCCGGCGGGCGCCCAGCCGTCCGGTATCGGCACGATCAGGCGCTCTTCCGGCTCCCAG
>JBCBSH010000308.1:0-4008 GCA_039819285.1 Pseudomonadota bacterium | reverse complement strand
GGACCGTCGACTTGGTTTACTAACCAGGGGCGTTATCTCGCTCAGATGGTGCCCCCGACAGAGAGCATGGAGCGGTAGAGTCCCATGGCGCTGAACCTCGTTCGATACTCGCGCGTGCTCGAGATCGTCGGCGACATCATCAAGGTCTATGTGCCGGTGCCCGAGCCGGGCGAGCCGCCGCCGGTTCGGCTGCATGATCTGGCCGTTGTGGAGGATGCGCATTCCGCAGCATCGCCCGCCCAGGTCATCGCCGTCGACCACACGGTTGTTTCGCTGCAGGTCTTTACCGGTACCAAGGGCCTGTCGACCCGCGCCTCGGTCCGCTTCCTCGGCCATCCCATGCAGGCGACCTATTCGCAGAACATTCTGGGCCGGGTCTTTCGCGGCGACGGCGAGCGCATGGACAGTGGCCCGGACCTGACCATGGACCCGAAGGTGGAGATCGGCGGGCCGTCGGTGAACCCGGTGCGGCGCGTTCTCGCCTCGAAGATGATCCGCACAGACGTGCCGATGATCGACGTCTTCAACTGCCTGGTGGAAAGTCAGAAGATCCCGATCTTCTCGGTCGCGGGCGAGCCCTACAATCCACTGTTGGCCCGCATCGGCATTCAGGCCGACGCGGACATCGTCGTTTTCGGCGGGCTGGGTCTGATCTTCGACGATTATCACTTCTTCCGCACGCGGTTCGAGGATGCCGGCGTCTTCGCCCGCACGGTCATGTTCGTGAACCAGGCCTCCGACCCGATCGTCGAACGGCTGTTGGTGCCCGACATGGCCCTTGCGGTGGCCGAGCGCTTCGCTGTCGACGAGGGCAAGCGCGTGCTGGTGCTGTTGACCGACATGACGGCCTTTGCCGACGCCTTGAAGGAAATCGGCATCGCCATGGAGCGTGTGCCGTCCAATCGCGGCTACATGGGCGATCTTTATTCCCAGCTCGCGCGGCGCTACGAAAAGGCCTGCGACTTCGCCAGCGGCGGCTCGGTCACGATCCTCAGCGTCACCACCATGCCCGGCAACGACGTCACCCACCCTGTGCCGGACAATACTGGCTACATAACCGAGGGGCAGTTCTACCTGCATGACGGCGCCATCGATCCGTTCGGCTCACTCTCGCGCCTGAAGCAGCATGTGATCGGCAAGGTCACGCGCGAGGATCACGGCCAGGTCATGAACACCATGATCCGGCTCTATTCCGGCGCGCGGGATGCGGAACAGAAGCAGGCCATGGCCTTCGAACTGTCCGACTATGACCAACAGCTCTTGAAGTTCGGCACGCTGTTCAGGCAGCGCTTCATGGATATCGACGTTTCGATGCCGCTGGAGCCGGCGTTGGACCTGTGCTGGCAGACCATGGCGGAGTGTTTCCGGCCCGAACAGCTGCTGATGAAGCAGGATCTGGTTCAGAAATACTTCCCCAGGCAAGCGGCGGGCGAGGGCACGCCCGCTTCGGCGACGGCCGACACTGAAACCTCCACCCCTGAAACCTCTGCCGCCTGACGCCAGGCACGACGATGGCACGCCTGCAGCTCAGCAAAACCTCCCTGACGAACGAGAAGCGCCGGCTTGAGGGCTTCGAGCGTTTTTTACCGTCGCTTGACCTGAAGCGGCGGCAGTTGACGGCGCTGAGGGCCGGCACCGCCGTAACGATTGCCGACCTCACAAAGCAGGTTGCGGAATTGCGCGCCGAGATCGCCGATCGCCTGCCGATGCTCGCCAACACTGACATTGATCTCAATGATTTGGTGCGTGTTTCTAATGTTCAGGTTGAGATGGAGAATGTGGTCGGCGTTCGGCTGCCGCGCCTCTCCGGCGCCCAGGTCGACGTCCGGCCGTACTCCTATCTCGGTAAGCCCCATTGGGTCGACCAGGTGGCCGACGATTTGAAGCGGATGTTGGATTTGCGCCTGCGTTTGCAGGTCGAACAGAGCCGCCTGGAGCTTTTGGCCCAGGCCGTGCGCACGGTGACCCAGCGGGTCAACCTCTTTGACAAGGTGCTGATCCCGCGCACAAGGGCGAACATCAAGCGCATTGAGATCTATCTGTCGGACGCGGAACGGGCCGCGGTCGTGCGCGCCAAGATTGCCAAGGCGAAACATCACCGGCAGGCCGCGGCATGACCCTCGTCGCACTGAAGAAGGTGACGGTCTGCGGCCTCACAACGGAAAAGCAGCGCGTTCTGAACGGGCTGCAGGATCTCGGCTGCCTGCATCTGGTGCCGTTGCGGCCGCCACCGGCGGAGCCCGAGCGCGCCGCCTCGCCGCATGCAGACGATGTCGTGCAGGCGTTGCGTTTCTTGAGCAGGACCAAGGTGAAGCGCCGTCAATTGCCGCGCGATCCTTCGTTCGATGTCTCCGCGGTCGCGGCCGAGGCCCTGGAGATCAAGCAGGGCCTGCGCGAGGCGACCGACAAGCGGGACTTTCTGGAACAGCGCATCAAGGACGTGACCCCGTGGGGCGATCTGGTGTTTCCGCCGCACGAGCAACTGGCCGGCTATCGGCTGTGGTTCTACATCCTGCCAGCCGGCCGAACCAAGGCGCTGCAGAAGATCGACCTGCCGTGGCAGATCGTGCACCGGGACCAGCGGCGGACCCATGTGGTGGTCATCGCCAGGGACGAGCCGCCGACGGACCTGCTGCCGGTGCCGCGCACCCACACGGGCAGCAAGCCGCTGAACGAGCTTCAATTGGAGCTTGAAGAGACCGAGGCGGAGATCGAGGCGCTGATGGCGCGGCGTCTGGCGCTGACCCGTTACATCTACCTGATCAACCTGAACCTGGCGACGGCGGAGAACGCCGCCTCGCTGGACCACGCGACTCAGCAGACCCGCGACGAGGACGGCGTCTTTGCCGTCCAGGGCTGGGCGCCGGTGGCCGATCTGGAACGGCTCGGTGAGTTTGCTTCCGAGCACGGGCTGGCCATGCTGGCCGAGGAACCTGCCGACGACGAGCAACCGCCGACCCTGCTGAAGAACCCGCCGGCGTTGGGTGCTGGTACCGATCTGGCCCTGTTCTATCAGACGCCGGGTTACCGCACCTGGGACCCTTCGCTCGTCGTGTTCTTCTCGTTCACACTGTTCTTCGCGATGATCCTGTCGGACGCCGGTTATGCCGTCGTGCTGGCCGTGTTCCTGGGTCTGATCTGGCGCAAGATGGGCCGCAGCGACGGCGGCAGGCGCATGCGCAACCTGTTCTCCTGGCTGCTTGGCGGATCGTTCGTCTGGGGTGTGTTGGTCGGCGGCTATTTCGGCGTCACGCCGGACCCTGGCACCTGGCTCGGCGCCCTGCACGTCATTAACCTGCAGAACTTCAACGCCATGATGGAGCTGTCGATCGCGGTCGGCGTCGCCCATCTGGTGCTGGCGAACTTGATCGTCGCCTACAATAACCGGCGACATTTGGGGCTCATGGCGTCCAAGGTGGGGTGGAGCCTGTTCCTGATCGGCGGTTTCACGGTCTATGCCGGCGGCGGCACCGGCGATGTCGCGACGGTCGGGTTTGTCCTAGTGGTGGTCGGCATCGCCTTCGTCTTCCTGTTCACCAGCCAGCGGCCGCTGAAGAAACCGGTGGACCTGGTCTGGCGGGTGCTGGACGGGCTGCGCGCAATCACCGACATCACCAAGGCCTTCGGCGACGTCTTGAGCTATATGCGGCTGTTTGCCTTGGGTCTCGCCAGCGCCTCGCTGGCCCTGACCTTCAACCAGCTCGCCGGCGAGGTTTCGGGCGACGTGCCGGGCCTGGGCCTGCTGTTGGAACTGCTGATCCTGCTGATCGGCCACACGCTGAATATCGGCCTGGCGATCATGAGTGGCGTCGTTCACGGCCTCAGGCTGAACTACATCGAATTCTACAATTGGGGCATGGAGGGCGAGGGCTATCCCTTCAGGGCCTTTGCCCGCAAGGAGGTGCAACGGTGAGCGATTTCGTCATCCTGTTCGGCTGGACCGGCATCTTCGCCCCAATGGCGATCGGGGCGATCGGCAGCATCATCGGCTGTGCGCTGGCCGGCATG
>JBCBSH010000307.1:0-4014 GCA_039819285.1 Pseudomonadota bacterium | reverse complement strand
CGAACTTCTCAGTCAAGATCACGATCCAAACTCCGGACAGCCGGCCGATCAGCACTGCGCTGATGCGTTTGGTGCCTTCGGCGCGCGCCACGACATGCCCGGTCAGATGACGGATGTTCCGGCTCGACAGCAGTTTGCCCAGTGCAGGATCGACCGCTTCTCTGGCATCCACGACCGCCACGACCTCGATGCCGGCCTCGTTCGCGACAACGGCGCATTCGTAGGCCCGATCGTTGTTGGCGAACAGCACCATCCGCTCGCCTGGTTTGGCCGCCCAGCGCCTGAGATAGGCTGTGACTGCGCCGGCCAACATGATGCCCGGCCGGTCATTGTCGGCAAACACAAGTGGCCGTTCATGGGCACCGGTTGCCAGCACGACTTCCCGCGTGCGGATGTGCCACAGCCGTTCGCGAACCGGACCGTCTGCAGTCCGCTCAAGCGCACACAGATAGTTGCCATCGTAATAGCCGAACACGGTGGTGCGCGGCAGCAGGCGAACCTCGTCTTGTTGGCCCAACAGGTCGACAACCTGATCGCTCCAGTCCGATCCCGACCGCCCCTCGATCTCGACCTCGGCACTCAGCAAGCTGCCGCCGAACCGGTCGTCGCTGTCGGCCAGCACGACACGCGCGCCGGATCGCGCTGCGGCGCGTGCAGCGGCCAGGCCGGCTGGACCGGCGCCGACCACCAGCACGTCGCAATGGTGATGGCGATGGTCGTATCGATCCGGATCGGCCGCGTTCGGCGCCTTGCCCCAGCCGGCGGCACGTCGGATCAGCGGCTCGTAGACCCGGCGCCACAGCCAGGGCGAACCGAAGAAGGTCTTGTAGTAGAAGCCCGCCGGCAACAGTTTCGAACCCCAGCCGAGGGCCGCGCCGACATCGAACCGGGCCGAGGGGAAGACGTTCACGCTGCTGGCACGCAACCCTTCGGAAAGCGGCACTTGTGTCGCCATGAGATTTGGCACCGTGGTCGCACCCCGGCCGATCTGCACCAGCCCGTTGGGGTCCTCCACGCCCGCCGCAATGATGCCGCGCGGCCGGTGATACTTGAAGCTGCGCCCAACCAGGTGAACGCCGTTGGCGATCAGCGCCGAGGCCAGGGTATCGCCCGCATACCCCTTGTAGGACTTGCCGTTGAAGCGGAATGACAGGGTACGCGAACGGTCGATCAGGCCGCCCTCGGCAAGGCGCATGGGCTGGCTCACGACGACGGCTCCGCCAAGTCAGGCGGTGGCTCGCCTGGCTTGTAGACCGCCAGGATGCGGTGGCTGGTGGTGTCGCGGATGACGTTGAACCAGCGGCGACAGCCGGCGCTGTGCACCCACCGCTCCGCGTAGCGGCCCTTGGGATTGCCGCGCATGAACAGATAGTCGGCCCAGGCCGCGTCATCGAGCTGGTCGGGCTGTTCGGGTCGCACGATATGGGCCTCGCCGCCGCAGTGAAACTCAGTTTCGTCGCGCGCACCGCACCAGGGGCAGGTGATTAACAGCATTGGTCGGCCCTCAATGCGCCACGGCCGCCGCGCCGTGCTCGGCGATCAGCGCCCCGGTCGTGAAGCGGTCGAGCGTGAAGGGCGCGTTGATCGGGTGAGGCGCGTCCTTAGCGATTGTCCAGGCGAAGACCCAGCCGGAGCCTGGGGTTGCCTTGAAACCGCCCGTACCCCAGCCGCCGTTCAGATACAGCCCGTCGACCGGCATCTTGCCGATGATCGGCGAGGCGTCAGGGCAGATATCCACGATGCCGCCCCAACTGCGCAGCATGCGCAGGCGGCCAAGGGTCGGGAACAGTTCGCACAAGGCGGCCATCTGCTCCTCGATGACATGAAAACTGCCACGCTGGGCGTAGGAGTTGTAGGGGTCCGCCCCGGCACCGATCACCAACTCGCCCTTGTCGGACTGGCTGAGATAGACATGGATGGCGCTGGACATGATCACCGTGTGCAGCACGGGCTTGATCGGCTCCGACACCAGCGCCTGCAGCGGGTGGCTTTGGATCGGCAGGCGGATATCGGCCATCTCGGCCAGCACCGAGCTGTGGCCCGCGGCAACGATGCCGACCTTCTTGGCGTCGATCGCCCCTCGCGTGGTATCGACGCCGACGATCCGGCCGCCCTCGCGGCGCAGGCCGATGACCTCGCAATTCTGGATGATGTCGACGCCGCGCGCGTCCGCGGCCCGGGCGAAGCCCCAGGCGACCGCGTCGTGCCGGGCCACACCGCCGCGCGGCTGAAAGGTCGCGCCCATCACCGGGTAGCGCAGGCTGGGCGACAGGTTCAGGATCGGGCAGATGCGTTTGATGTCAGCGGGCTCCAGCCATTCGCTGTCAACGCCGTTCAGCCGGTTGGCCTCGGAGCGCCGGCGGCTGGCCCGCACATCGCCCAGCGTGTGACACAGATTCATTACGCCGCGCTGGCTGAACATGACGTTATAGTTCAAATCCCGCGACAGGCCCTCCCAAAGCTTCAGAGAATGCTCGTATAGCGCCGCGCTCTCGTCCCATAGGTAGTTCGACCGCACGATCGTGGTGTTGCGCGCCGTGTTGCCGCCGCCCAGCCAGCCCTTCTCCAGGACGGCGACATTGGTGATGCCGTGCTCCTTGGCCAGGTAGTACGCGGTTGCCAAGCCGTGCCCGCCGCCACCGACGATGATGACGTCATAAGACGGTTTCGGCTCCGGGCTGCGCCACTGGCGCGGCCAGTTCGCGTGGTTGCTCAGCGCATTGCGGGCGACGGACCAGAAGGAAAAGCGTTTCACGGGCGTTCGTCAGCCTTGCTGTCAGAGCCGCCAGTTTGGCCGCTCGATCCGCGTTGAGGCTAGAACGAAGCGCCCTTACCGCAAGAATGTTTGCGACACGGTATCGCGTCCGATGCTATCGTGGATGTCGCCGCGACAAACGTTCGTGGACCTTGGAGAATGCGTGCATGACCGAGGGCAGGCAGCCGGTTGGGACATCGACCGAAGGCGAGGATTACGCCACGCGCGTCCCTGCGCCGAGCGGAGGCGCGCGCCGCCCCCTGTCGGTCGGCCTGGTAATCCTGCCGCAGTTCACCTTGCTGCCCTTCGCAGGCTTCATCGATGTCCTGCGTCTGGCAGCCGACGAGGGCGACCGCAGCCGCCAAGCCAGCTGTCGCTGGACGGTGATGACGCCCGGCGGGGCACCGGTCGCCGCCAGTTGTGGCACGGAAGTTCGGCCGGACGGCACGTTCGTCGACCCTGCCGACTTTGACTATATCGCGGTTTTTGGCGGCCTGATTCATGAGGGCTTGCCGGTCGACGCCGAACAGGACGCGTTTTTGCAACGTGCCGCCGCCCGCCGCGTGCCGTTGATCGGCGTTTGCACGGGCGTTTTCACGCTGATGCGTTTGGGTCTGATGGCAGGGCGCCGCTGCTGTGTATCCTGGTACCACTATTGGGACTTGGTACGGACCTTCCCCGACGTTTCGCCTGTCGCCGACCAACTCTATGTCGTCGATCGTGACAGGATCACCTGCGCTGGCGGCACTGGGGCCATCGATTTGGCCGCGTGGCTGGTCGAACGCCATCTCGGTCGTGCCTCGGCGCAAAAGGCGATCCAGATCCTGATCGCCGATCAGGCGCGGCCGGCCGATGCCCCACAACCCCATGCCGTGTTCGGCACCAAAGTCAGCGACCCGCGCCTGCGCCGGGCGCTCAGCCTGATGGAACAGTCCGTCGCCCAGCCTTGGCCTGTCGACAAGCTGGCGGCGGCGGTCGGTTTGTCTCGCAGACAGCTTGAAAGGTTGTTTCGGGTCGAGCTAGGTGTGGCCCCATCCCAATGCCAGCGCAGCTTGAGGCTTCATCAGGGGCACTGGTTGCTGACCCATACCGACCGGCCGGTTACCGACATCGCCTATGAATGCGGCTTCGCCGACGGCTCGCACTTCGCGCGCCAACTGAAGGCGATGTTCGGGGCGACGCCGCAGGTCGTGCGCCAGATGGCACTGGCCAGAGGCGCGGCGGGCTAGGGGGGCAGCAATGTTCAACGTCGACCCGCA
>JBCBSH010000306.1:0-4021 GCA_039819285.1 Pseudomonadota bacterium | reverse complement strand
GGACAGGCCCTCATAATAATTCCAGGCCTTGTTATAGGCCCGGACATGATCCAGGCAGAACCAGTAATAGTCGTTTAGGCGATGCCTTGATTTTGGCGCCCGATAGATGCCGGCAGCCGTGCAGCCAGGATGATCGCAGCCGCGCTCGATGGCTTCCGGCTCGTCGGCCGGCCACGGGTCTTCCAAACTGTCCTTCAAGGCAACCATGGCCCAAGTATGTGGTGCGGTCGGCGCGCTGACAAGGATCGGCAAGGCCGCAAATTGCCGATCAGCTATGATCTTTTGGTTCTTCCGGATAGAGCCGGCGGGCAACGCCCGAAATCGTCAGGCCGAAGCCTACGATCGTGAACAGGACCACGGCATAGGTGGCCGACAGGATTATGCCGCGAAACGTTTCGTCCTGGATGGACAGGGCCAAAGCGATCGAGATGCCGCCGCGCACGCCGCCCCAGGTCATCAAAGTGACGCTGGACGCTCGAATCCCGCGCCAGTGGCCGGATGCCGGTAAGGCGATCGCGATCGACAGCACCCGGGCGGCGACCGCGATCGGAATCGCCAAGAGTGTCAGGCCGACATGGGCGTAATCGAGATGGATCAACAGGACTTCAAGCCCGACGAGGAAGAACAGCAGCGAATCGAGGATTTCACCGACGAGTATCCAAAACGAGTCGACATATCGACGGGTCTGCTCGCTCATGCCGTGGCTGGCGCCGCGATTGCCGATCAGCAAGCCGGCGACGACCATGGCGATGGGGCCGCTGACGTGTATGTGATGCGCGAGCGCGTAGGCCGCGGATACCAGCGCGATCGTGAGCAGCACGGTAATGGCATGCTCCTCGATCGCCCGGATGGCCAGGTAGGTGAGATAGCCCGCGGCCGCGCCAAGCGCGATGCCGCCCCCGGTCTCAATCACCATGTCCACCAGGATATGGCCGATGCCGAGGCTAGCATCGCCCTCAGCGATCTGAATGAACGCGGCGAACAGAACGATGCCGACGCCGTCATTGAATAGGGACTCGCCCTGCATCACGATTTTGATGCGCGACGGCAGCTTGCTGCTTTTCAAGGTGACCAGGACCGCGACGGGGTCCGTCGGGCTAATCAGCGCGGCGAAGACCAGGGCCCAGATCAGCGGCAGATCAATGCCGAACAGCATCGCGGCGCCCCAAAAGGCGGCACCGATAGCCGCGACCGATATCAAGGTGCCGGCGACGGCGAGGATGCCGATCGTGATCCGGCGCCCGCGCATCTCGTCAAAATCTATCTGCATGCCGCCCGCAAACAGCATGAAGGCAAGCATCCCGTCGAGCAGAGCGCGCGAGAAATCGATTTGCCGGATCCCGTTGCGCAACCCGTCTGCCAGACCAAGCCCGGGAAATGACAGGTTGCTTAGCAGCAGGACGACCGAAACCGTGAGACCCGCCAGCACCAGCGCGACCGAGTGCGGCAGCCGCAAGTACTTGGCGTTGACCCAGCTGAAGACTGCCGTCAACGTCAGCAGGATGGCGACCGTGTCCAGAATGTGAGGCGCTGCATCTTCCATCACGATGCGTGACTAAACCATGCGGGACGCCTTTTGTGAATTTCCTTGCAGGTCCCGTTCGTTATGTGGGAATTTGTACAAGTTCTAGACAAGGAAGTTCTAGACAAGGAAACAGCACGGAGAGTCCATTGGGGCCGGTGGCATCGCGGATGCAGAGCAAGTTGACGGACGCGTTGGCGCCGATCGAACTGACCATCGAGGACGACAGTCAGCGACATGCGGGGCACGCCGGACATGATGGACGCGGCGAAAGCCACTTCAACGTTACGGTCGTGAGTGATCGTTTTGAGGGACGGTCCCGCGTTGACCGCCAGAGGCTTGTATATCGCATCTTGTCCGAAGAGTTGGCTGATCGCGTTCACGCCCTTTCGGTTCGCGCCTTGACTTCGGCCGAAGCCGCGCACAAATCACCTTGAGCGACATGCGTATCGTTGCAAAACACGACAAGTTTATCTCCCATGGGGGGTGACATACAATTAGACGATCGTGTTATGTTAATCATCTGCTCGCAAACAACGGTGAATGGCTGGTGGTGAGATGAGTGGCCTCGAATGTCGGAACGTCATGGTCGAGGGTCGACGAACGAGCGTCAAGCTTGACCCGTTCACCTGGCGCTGCCTTCAGGAAATCTGTCATCATCGTGAGATCAGCATCCACGATTTCTGCACCGAGGTGAAGCACGCGAAGGCCGAGTATTCCGGCTTCACCAACGCCTTGAGAATAGCCATCTTGCGGCACTATCGCGATCTGGCGTCAACCGTCGGTGTGGGCAGAGAGCGTGCGGCCGCTTTTGGAACAGTGGGGCGCGACCCGCTTGGGCCGGCGTTTCAGACGTCGCCGGTATAAAAGTCCGGCCAGCGCTTCTTAACCAGCGGCCCATCGCTGGCGAAGGCGTGACAACTGTTCAGCAGGACCGGTTTCTCGGGTTTGCCCGGGTTCGCGGTTGTCACCGGGCCGTCGCCCGCGACGGCTTTCATCTCCTCCCGTTCCCGGGCTAGCACCGGAAAAATCGTCTGGAATGCGGTCGTAGCGACCGGGCCGAGCAGTTCCGTGAGATGGGTGCATCCCTTGGCACCGCCGAGCAAGGCGCGGGTTTTGCGCGTGAAGCCGGGACGGATGGAGAGACCCACCAGCTTTTGGTAGTTCGGCGCAGCGCCGGGACAGATCGCGAAGGGGCTATCGTCGGTGCAGACCTCCACCGCCCGGATGGTCAGCGCGTCGTCGAGCGTCAGGCGCATCCACATGTCGTGGATCGCCATGCCTGGCTCGATGCGCCCGCGGTACTCATTGTCGAAACCGGTCGTCTTGACGTCTGTGATATGGCCTTCGATATCCCAAAGACCATCGCCGCGCCGATAGCCGCGGCACTCCACCTGCCGTGTGTGCAGATGCTCTCTAGGCTCGGCAGGGGACAGCGGCATGGCTTGGCCTTGCTGAAATGGGGGTTGGTGGGGCGGGTGGCAGTGCCGCCCCCTGATGTGCGCTACGACGGCCCGTTGTCAATGCATGCTAGGCCGTCGTCGCGGCCACATCCCCCGTTTCCGACTTCGCAGGCGGGGTTAGACGTAGCGCCACGATTTGGTTGCGCTGACGCCGCAGTATCTCGAACCGCAGACCATAGAAGGTGAAGATCTGGCCGACCTGCGGGATGCGTTGCGCCTCGTGCAAGACCAGCCCGGCGATCGTCGACGCCTGGTCGTCAGGCAGATCCCACTCGAACTGCCGGTTCAGGTCGCGGATCGTCACGCTGCCGTCGACGATGTAGCTGCCATTCGGCTGTGGGGTAATTCCGGTGACCGGCTGATCGTACTCGTCGTCGATTTCGCCGACGATTTCCTCAAGGATGTCTTCCAGCGTCACGACACCTTGAAGGCTGCCATATTCGTCGACGACAAGCGCGAAGTGACCGCGGCGTGCCCGAAAGGCCTGCAACTGGTCGCGCAGGGTCGTCGTGTCCGGAATGAACCAGGGGGTCTTGATGATCTCTTCGACGACGATCTTGCTGGCGTCTCCGCCAGCGGCCCGAACGGCGCGCAGAACGTCCTTGGCGTGCAGCACGCCGACGATGTTGTCGGTGTCTTCGCGCCAGAGGGGCAGCCGCGTGTAGGGGCTCTCGATGACGTCAGCGACGATGTTCTCCGGCGATTGATCGGCGTCGATCGCGACCACGTTTCTGCGGTGGGTCATGATCTCGGAAACCTCGACCTCGCTGAGTTCGAGGATCGAGCGCAGCATGGCCCGCTCTTCATCGACCTCAAGTTCGGGGCCGCGATGTAGTTCGATGGCGCCGCGCAACTCGTCGACATAGTTGGTGACGCCAACATCCCGAATGTCCGTCCCGAACAGCCGAAGCAGACCACGCACCACGAGCGTAATGCCCTTGGTGATCGGGGCCAGGATCGCGATGACCACGCTCAACACGCGCGCGACGACCAGCGCGGTCGTCTCCGCCCGATGGATGGCGTAGGTTTTCAGGTC
>JBCBSH010000305.1:0-4058 GCA_039819285.1 Pseudomonadota bacterium | reverse complement strand
ACCCACCGGATGGCCGAAGCCAACCGCGCCTTTTCGCATTACCGCTGGTAAGGAATTGTTGCGATACTTATCGATGGCGTGGGATCGGGCCATGCTCGTCTGCTTTCAAATGGGGCGGCGCGGAACGGCGCCTGTGTCTCGGCACCGTCCGGTCGCAAAAATTCCTTACCAGCGGTAATGCGAAAAGGCGCGGTTGGCTTCGGCCATCCGGTGGGTGTCCTCGCGCTTCTTCACGGCAGCGCCGCGCTGGTTGGAGGCATCCATGATCTCGCCGGACAGGCGGTCGACCATGGTGCTTTCCGACCGGTTGCGCGCGCTGGCGATCAGCCAACGGATCGCCAGTGCCTGGGCCCGTTCGGGGCGCACCTCGACCGGCACCTGGTAGGTGGCGCCGCCGACACGACGCGACCGCACCTCCACCTGTGGCTTGACGTTGTTCAGCGCCTCGTGAAAGGCCTGCAGAGGATCGGTCTTGGCCTTTTGCTGAACGCCGTCCAAGGCGCCGTAGACGATGCCCTCGGCGACGGACTTCTTACCGTCCAGCATCAAATTGTTCATGAACTTCGACAGCGTGACATCGCCGAACTTGGGGTCCGGCAAGATCTCACGCTTTTCCGCGCGGTGACGACGGGACATCAGGTCAATCTCCTATTTCGGGCGCTTGGCGCCGTACTTCGAACGGCGCTGGCGGCGATCCCTGACGCCCTGGGTATCGAGCGTCCCGCGAATGATGTGATAGCGGACGCCCGGCAGATCCTTCACGCGGCCGCCGCGGATCATGACCACGGAGTGTTCCTGAAGGTTGTGCCCCTCGCCCGGAATATAGCTGGTAACCTCAAACCCGTTGGTCAGGCGCACGCGGGCAACCTTACGCAGGGCCGAGTTCGGCTTTTTCGGTGTCGTCGTGTAAACGCGGGTGCACACGCCACGCTTCTGCGGGCAGGCCTCCAAGGCCGGCACCTTGTTGCGCGCAGCGTCCGGCTTACGCGGCTTACGGATCAATTGGTTGATCGTCGGCATTTCAGCCCTTCTTGTTCGTGCTCTTTACAAAAGCAAGGTTGCAAAATGTAAGTCGGTCCATCCGACCCTCACCGGTCCGTCACTCGACCACGGTTTGGAAAGAACGCAAAACCTCGACAGGGATCGGACCGTTTCGGACCGCCCTAGCGAGGCGTCTCGCCGACCGATGGCCGGCCCTTCCAAACCTGTCGCCGAAAAACTAAAGAAGGGCGCGCGAACCGCCGCCCTTCCCTACCGGCACCTTGTCTAAGGCGCGCGGAACATAAGAACGCGCCTGGGTTCTGTCAAGCCAGGCAGCAGCGAAATCAAGATTTTATGCGCCTCGAGGCCGATCGCCTTACCGCCAGTATAGGGCACAAGTCGTTCTTGCCACTCTTGCGGCCCAATCTCGATGATCGGGCGTGGCCAAATGTCAGTCTTCTGCGACTCGGCGCTCTCGGATATCAAGGTGCTGGTCTTGCGATGGTCCACACGAAATAACGGCGCAATGATTGAACTCTTCCTGGCATTCGTCGCGCTGGCCATCGCCGGGTTTGCCAAGGGCATCGTCGGTCTTGGCCTGCCGCCGATCGCCATGGGGCTGCTTGTCCTCGCGATGAGCCCGGTGGAGGCCGCGGCCACGATGGTGGTTCCGGCGCTGCTGACAAACCTGCTGCAAGCCTTCAGGGGTCCGCAATTGCGGCCTTTGCTCAAGCGTCTTTGGCTGCCGTTGCTCTTGTCCGCTGCCACGACGCTCGCATTCGCGGGGGCTCTAAGTGCACGGGCGGACCTGGCGATCGCGATCCTGGGCGTCCTGCTCCTGGTCTACGGGACCTACAGCCTGCGAACGCCGGCGATTGCCCTGTCGCAGAGGGCGGAGCGCTGGCTGGGGCCGGTTTCGGGCGTGGCCACGGGCTTCGTCACGGCTTTCACTGGCGTTTCGTCGATGCCGTCGGTACCGTTTCTTCAGTCCATCGGTCTTGGCCGAGATGCGTTCGTGCAAGCCATGGGGCTGTTCTTCCTGGTCTCGGCTGTGGCGTTGATCGCCGCCCTGGGCGTCTCCGGTAGCTTCGAGGGCATTGACCCGGCCAGCGTGGTCGTCGCCAGCCTCGCCGCGTTCGGCGGCATGGCAGCAGGGTCGCGCTTGCGTCGAACCATGGACGAAACGCTGTTCCGCAGGGTCTTTCTCTGGGGCCTGATCCTCCTCGGGCTTTATCTGATGGTGCGCTCGATCTGAACCGCACGCGTCGACCTGGCGAGAAAAAGGCCCCGCTCCAGGTCAGGAACGGGGCCGTTCAGGTCACACGTGAGCAGCCAGGCTATGCCGCGTCGGGTTCGCCGGCTTCGGCCTCGGCCGCGATCTGGGCCTCCGCCTCTTCCGCCCGCTGCTGCATGATCGCCTGGTTTTCCCGGTCGCGCTCTGCCGCCACCCGCTTCAGGCGGTTGACCACCGAGCCGGTACCGGCCGGGATCAGCCGGCCGACGATGACATTTTCCTTCAGACCATCCAGCCGGTCGATCTTGCCGGAAACGGCGGCCTCGGTGAGGACGCGCGTCGTCTCCTGGAACGAGGCGGCGGAGATGAAGGACTTGGTCTGCAGGCTGGCCTTGGTGATGCCTTGCAGCACCGGCACGCCTTTGGCGGGGCGCATACCCTCCGCTTCGACCTTGGCGTTTTCCGCCTCGTAATCCTCGCGATCGACAATCTCGCCGATCAGGAACGTGGTCTCGCCCGGCTCTTGGATCTCGATCTTCTGCAACATCTGGCGAACGATCACCTCGATGTGCTTGTCGTCGATCTTCACGCCCTGCAGGCGATAGACGTCCTGGATCTCGTTGACCAGATAGTCGGCCAGCGCCTCGACGCCCATGACGGCGAGGATGTCGTGCGGCACGGGGTTGCCGTCCATCAGGAGATCGCCCTTCAGGACATAGTCACCCTCCTGGACGGAGATGTGCTTGCCCTTCGGGATCAGATACTCCTTGTTGTCCTCGCCACTCTCCTCCGGCGGGACGACGACGATGCGACGCTTGGTCTTGTAGTCACGGCCGAACTCCACCCGTCCCTCGATCTCCGAGATGATGGCGTAGTCCTTCGGCTTGCGGGCCTCGAACAGTTCCGCCACACGCGGCAGACCACCGGTGATGTCGCGGGTCTTGCTGCTCTCGCGCGGGATACGGGCCAGCACGTCACCGGCCTGGACCGCCGCGCCGTTCTCGACCGATAGGATCGCGTCGACCGACATGAAGTAGCGGGCCTCAAGACCGTTCGGCAGCAGCACCACCTCGCCCTTGTCGTCACGCAGCGTGACACGCGGCTTCAACTGGTCGCCACGCGGCTGCTGGCGCCAATCAACCACCACCTTCGACGAGATGCCGGTGGTTTCGTCCAGCACCTCGCGCATGGACACGCCCTCGACCATGTCGACATAGTGGGCGGTACCCTGCTTTTCCGTGATGATCGGGATCGTGTAGGGGTCCCATTCCGCCAACTTCTGACCCCGCTCGACGACCGCGCCCTCGTCGACCGCCAGCTTGGCGCCGTACGGCAGGCGGTGGCGCGCCTTCTCGCGGCCTTGATCGTCGACCAGGACGAGTTCGCAATTGCGGCCCATGACGATGGGCACGCCCTCGCTGTTCATCACGACATTGCGGTTCTTCAACTCCACCGTCGCATCGAACGCCGCCTCGATCATGGAGACCTCGGCACCGCGCTGGGCCGCACCACCGATGTGGAAGGTCCGCATGGTCAGCTGGGTGCCCGGCTCACCGATCGACTGGGCGGCGATGACGCCAACGGCCTCGCCGACATTTACCGACGTGCCGCGCGCCAGATCGCGACCATAGCAGTTGCCGCAAATGCCGCCCCGGCTTTCGCAGGTTAGCGCCGAGCGGGCGACGATATGATCGACACCGGCGGTGTCGATCGCCTCGACCCGCTCTTCGTCGATCAGCGACCCTGCCGGCACCAAGACCTCGCCACTGAGCGGGTGCACGACGTCGACCGCCGGCGTCCGGCCCAGAATGCGTTCGCCCAGGGGCACGATGACGTCGCCGCC
>JBCBSH010000304.1:0-4079 GCA_039819285.1 Pseudomonadota bacterium | reverse complement strand
GAACCACAGCGATTGCCAAAAGGCCGCGCTGCCGGCCGCGTCGGCGAAGTTATCGAAGCCGGTCAGCGTCGGGCTGCTCAACGTCTCGAACGTGACGTCGGACAGTGAGTAATAGAGGTTGGAAAGAAACGGGAAACCCAGCCAGACGACCATGAAGATCGCCAGCGGGGCGATCAGCCACCAGGCCTCACGGCGTCGATGCATGGCGCTTCACCCTTGACCGTCGCGTCGGTCGCCCGCCAGAGGCCGTGGCCACCCGGCGGGCGCAACCCTCGGCCGACGCTATTGGGCCATCGCTTCGGCCATGCCGCTGGCGGCTTGGCTCAACGCCGTATCGATGTCGGTCTGACCCGACCAATAGCCCGAGAACTCCTGCGCCAGGACCTCGTAGACCGGCACCGCATAGGCCGCCGTGCCGCCATTGATGACGAAGCCGTAATCGGCCGCGAACTGGCCGATCAGCGGAAACTCCGGCCGCTGGTCGGACATGCCCTCCAGAATGCTCGGTATTGCCGGTGTGCCGCCGGCCGCCGCATAGACCTCCTGCGCCTCGATGCTGGCGAGATAGTTCAGGAACTGGCCGGCCTCGTCCTTGTTCTCTGACGCCGCGTTCATGCCGATGCCCAGGCTGTGGCTGTGCGTGCGGTGGCCCTCCGGGCCCGCCGGCATGGGCGCGATGCCGACAAGGCCGCCCGTCTCCGGATACTCGTTCGGGTCGTTGACGATGTTGAAGGCGGCGTTCCATTGCAGTGTGGTCGCCGCCCGCCCGGTGCCGAACGCGGCATTGGCCTCCGCGAACTCGTACGACAGGCTGCCCGGCGGCGTGGCGCCGGCATCGATGATGGTCTGATAGATCTCCAGGCCACGGCGGGCCGCGTCGCTGTCGATGGTGATGGTGCCGTCGGCGTCCATCCAGTTGCCGCCGTTGGAGACCAGCGTGCTTTGCCAGATCATGATGTTGAAGATCAGGTTCTGAAGCTGCAGCGCGCTGCCGAACTGTGTCGGCGCGTCCGGATTGATCGACTGGGTGAAGAACAAGGCCGTGGCGATGTAGTCGTCCCAGGTCCAGTCGCCGGGATCCACGGGATCGCGCGCCGCGCCTAGATGTTCCGCCGCGATCTCGCTGTACCGTGCCTGCCAGTCCGGGTTGGTCATCAACTCGTCGATCAGGTCGGTGCGGTAAAAGGCGAAATGCACGCTGATGTCGGTCGGAATGCCGTAGATCGAGCCGTCGGCGGACAGGCTGTCGAGCGCCACCGGCGCGAAATGATCGGCGACGCCGGGATCGAGATACTGGTCCAGAGGCTCCAGGAACGGGGCGTAGCGGCCCAGCGTATAGGTCGTGACCAAGGCCAGGTCGAATTCCGTGCTTCCGGCGGCAAGGTCCGACAGTTCCTTGTCGAAAAAGCCCTGACGGCTGAACAAGAGCTGGTCGACCTCGAATCCAAGCTCCTGCCCCGGGCCTTCGTTGAAGGCATCGATGACGGCCTGCATGGCGTCGCTTTCCGGCCCTGGCCAGAACAGCAATGTGACGTCGGCCTGGGCCGCCTGCGCGCCAAGGGCGGCGGCCAAGGCGAATACCGATGCTCCGATAAATCTCCGTTTCATCTCATAATCTCCCTGCTTGTGATGGATGGGTTTGGTGATTTTGGCCGGCCTCGGCCAGCGCCTCGGCAAACCAGCTTGTGACAAATTCGGGCCGCGTGATCGCCGACCCGACGACAACGGCCCACGCCCCCGCCTTGTGGGCCGCCATGGCGTCGGCGGGTGTCCTGACATTGCCCTCTGCAAGAACCGGGATGGACAGCGCCGTCGCAGCATCGCGGGCCAGGGCAAGGTCGGGGCAGGGCCGGCCGGAGCTGTCGAGGCAATCCAGGCTCAACGTGGTGGCGACCGCGTCGGCGCCGCTGTCGGCCGCCGCTTGCGCCTCGTTGAGTGTCGAAATGTCTGCCAGAACCGGTCTGTCCAGCGCGTGGGCAGCGGCAAAGAGGTCGTCAACCTGTTCGGGCCGCGCGCCGATCGTGGCATCGATGGCGACGATCTCGGCACCTGCCTCGATGATCGCTGTGACATCGTCCGTCGTGCCGGTGATCCAGGCTGGATTGTCATCAAACGGGCGCTTGATCAGGCCGATCAGCGGCAGATTGGTCACCTTGCGTGCCGCGCGGATGTTGGCCGCGCCCTCGATCCGAAAGCCGGCGGCGCCACCGTCCGTCGTCGCGCGCACATAGTCGGCCACGATTTCCGGCCGGTCGAACGGCCCGCCCGGAACCGGCTGGCAGGACACGATCAGCCGGCCACGCACCCTTTCGAAGACAGAGGCAAATGACATGCGCTATGAAAATAACCACTGATTAAGATGTCAACAGTGAAAATAATCACCGTCTTCCGGCGCGTGACGCTTATGACAGGACTCCAAGGCGCGTCACCCGGAGGTTGAAACTCGGAGCTGGTCGATGATGGCGCCGGAAAATGGGCTCCAAAGCGGTACCCGAACGCCCGCCGCCGCCAGAACCGACGCCGCCCAATTGTTGCAGGTGTAAAGCGCGTTGTAGCGCCCATGCGCCTGGAAAAAGGCGTCGGTCTCCAAATGGCCGGGAACGCCCAGCGGCACGGCCTGGCCGTTTTCGTCCAGTACGGCCGTATCGACGATGCCGTCGACGAGAACCTGGTAATCCTCCTCCGGCAGCAGGATGAACACGTTGCTCTCGGAGTCAAACCGGGCGGCGCCGTACTTGATGTGCATGACAGAGCCACCGATGCCCATCACGGCGCGGACCGCCGTGCCGATCGTCAGGTCATCCCAGGTCGGCGTGTTGACGTAGAAATCGCGATGGCCCCAGCCGATGCCGACATGGGTCGCCAATTGACCGACCTGTGGCCCCAGGCGTGTAATCGCCGGATCGAACACCTCGCGCCAATCGTGCCCGCCGGCGACGATAGGAACGACCAGGTCGACATGGATGCCGTTGTCCGCGACGATCACGGGAATGCCGCCCGGCGCGCTTTGGAATTCGGCGTTTACGGGAATGCGGGCGAAGACGAAAACGGCGACAAAGTAGAGGGCGGCCAGGCCGAAGGGTAGGGCGAGCAGGTAGAGCAGCCAGCGCCAATAGCCCCGTCGGCGCGTGGTGGCGGGAGTGATCGCTTCGGTCATACCCGCCGTATGATCAGCCGAAAGGCGGCAGAATCAGAGCCAAAGCGGCGCCGAAATAGGGAATCCGCAGTCCACTCCGACCGGCAAGCGTCCCCACGGCCGCCGCCATCTTCTAGCTGGCCTTTTCCAGGGCGTCGCGCAGTTGCTGTTCGGCGGTCTGCAGTTCGCGCTCGGCGTTCTGACGCTGTTGGCGGCCCTCCTCGGCGATCTGCACGCTTTCCTCGATCGTGGAAATCAGGTCGGCGTTGGCCTTCTTGATGCTCTCGATGTCGAAGACGCCGCGTTCGATCTCGCGCCTGATTTCCGCGTTCGCAGTCTTCAGATTGGCCGCGTTGGCCTCCAACAGCTCGTTGGTCAGGTCGTTGGCCTTGCGGATCGTGCCGGCCGCCTGCTGCGACCGGTGCAGGGTCACCGCTTGCGCGATCTGCACCTCCCACAACGGGATGGTATTGACCACCGTGCTGTCGATCTTGGTGACCAGCGACTTGTCGTTATCCTGAACCAGCGCGATGGAGGGCAGGGACTGCATGGTCACCTGACGGGTCAGCTTCAGATCGTGGACCTTGCGTTCCAGATCGTTCTTGGCCGCGATCAGGCGTTGCAGGGCCTGGGACTTCAGGGGGTCGTCACCCTCGGCGGCCTGGCGGGCGGCCGGGATCTCCTCGGCCTCGACCCGGCGCAGGACGGCACGGACGCGCGCGACCACCTCGCGCGGCTCGAAGGGCTTGGTCATGTAGTCGTCGGCTCCGAGCTCGAGGCGGAGTTGCCGGGCCGCGCGTCGGCGCCCCAACAGTAGAGCCGGCCGGCAAGGGCGGCCCCGCGCTCGACAGCGCTCGGAGCCGCCCCTCGGTCGGACGAGGTCTAGCTGTCCGCCTCTGCCTTCGACTGCTTCGAGCGCATCCAGAAGGCGCCGCCGGCACCG
>JBCBSH010000303.1:0-4086 GCA_039819285.1 Pseudomonadota bacterium | reverse complement strand
CACCTCGACTATATCGGCTATCTGGCCGAGCAGCGGAACTGGCTCGCGGGCGAAGACCTGACCTATGCCGACCTGGTGGCCGCTTCCCATTTGTCAGCGGTCGATTATCTGGGCGACATTCCCTGGGAAAAGTATCGTGAGGCCAAGAACTGGTATGCGCGCGTAAAATCGCGCCCCAGCTTTCGCCCGATCCTGGACGAGCTGGTGCCCGGAGTGGCACCTGCGCGGCATTATCGCGACTTGGATTTCTAGCCGGGTTCTTCCAGCAGGCTGATCTCGCGCCGCGCGATCTCGGCGGAAACGCTATCGGGCGCCTCGTCCAAGACCACCTGAAAGTCGCGGCGCGCGCCCTCACTGTCGCCTTGCCGGGCCCGAATGATCCCCCGCTCAAGCGTCAGTTCGGCAAGGTCGCCGCCCAACTCAATGGCCTGGGTCAGATCATCGATGGCCGCGTCGGGCCTGTTGAGGCTTTGGAATGCGGAGGCGCGCAGGGCCAGAAGATCCGGGCGGTCGGGCGCCAGGTCCGTCGCCTGCTGCAGGTCCGCCAACGCGCCTTCGTCATCGTCCAACGCCTGGCGCGCCCGCGCCCGCTGGACCAGCAGTTGCGGATCGGGCGCCGCGATCTCGCCGGCCGCCTCCAGCGCGAATACCGCGCGCTGCGGCACGTCCACGCGCAGCCACAGCCGGCCGGCCTCGCGGAAAAGTCCCGCTGCGTAGTCGGCATCGATCTCAGCCAGGTCGCGCGCCAGCGTTTCGAACCGGCGGGCGGCCTCATCCTCTTCGCCATTATTCGCCAGTGCCGTTGCCGCGCACTCGCGCGCCAGGTTGGCGCCGCCGTCGGTCTCCCACCGTTCGGCGTCGATCAGGGCGGCGATCGGTGACCGCTCCGCCTGCTGCAGGCATTGGCGGAAACGCTCCTGCGGCGCCAGGTCCGGCACCTCGATCAGGCGGGGCCTGTCGTCGGCGGCGTCCGGGGCGGCTTCCTGGGTATGGGCCGGCCATGACACCATCATGGCGGTGGCCAGCGGCGCGGCCCAAACCAGGCGCTTCTTGAGATGGCGGTGCATGGCGCCTTATATCAGTCGGTTGCTCTTAAACGCCAATAGGCTGAAGGGCGATCGTGGCGGTCCGATGGATGGACGCGCGTGATGTCAGAAAGGTCAATCCGTGCCGCGACTGTTTTGCTTCGGTTTGGGTTACACAGCGCTGGCATTGGCGCGGCGGCTGAAGCAAGACGGCTGGACCGTCGCCGGCACGTGCCGCCGCGAGGAAAAGCGCAAAGCATTGGCAGATAACGGCATCGAGGCCTTCCTGTTCGATGACGGCCGGCCGTTGGCGGACCCATCGGCGGCGCTGGCCGGCACGACCCACCTTCTGTCATCGATTTCGCCCGGACGGAGCACGGACGGTGAGGCCGATTGCGTTGATCCGGTTCTCGCGGCCCATGACAACGACATTTCCGCTATCGAGCCACCGCTGCAGTGGGTCGGATATCTGTCGACCACATCGGTCTATGGCGATCGCGATGGCGCCTGGACCGATGAGTCCGCACCGCTCGCGGCCACTTCCGCGCGCGGTCGACGCAGGATCGCGGCTGAACAGGCCTGGCTGGATTGGGGGCGCGAGACCGGCGTGCCGGTTCACTGCTTTCGGCTCGCCGGCATTTATGGTCCCGGCCGCAGCGCCATCGATCAGCTTCGGCGTGGCAGCGCACGCCGCATCGACAAGCCGGGCCAGGTGTTCAATCGGATTCATGTCGAGGACATTGCGACGATCGTCCAGGCCTCGATGAACCGTCCGCGCGCCGGTGGGGTCTACAATTGCGCCGATGATGATCCGGCACCAAGCCATGAGGTCGTCGCCCATGCCGCCGAACTTCTGGGCGTTGACCCGCCGCCCCTGGTGCCTTTCGACCAGGCTGAGTTGTCGCCGATGGGACGCAGCTTCTATGCCGAAAACAAGCGCACTGACAATGGTCTGATCAAGCGGGAGCTTGCGGTGCGCCTCGCCCATCCGACCTATCGCGAGGGCTTGGCCGCGCAATTGGCATGCGAAAAGGGCAGTGGAAATGGCCCCGCCTCGCCCCCATCTCGCAGCGGTCCATCCCCGTCAACGCCTTAGTGCCGGAGAGCCCATGACCGCCGCCCCCGCCGCCGACACTGCGCCCAGCGCGCTCGACCTGATCCTCACCCGCCGCTCGACCAAGGCCTTCGACCTGGTCGAGCCAGGTCCCGGTCCGAATGAGTTGGAGGCGCTGTTGCGGGCGGCGACGCGGGTGCCCGACCATGGCAAGCTGACCCCCTGGCGTATTCAGGTGCTGAACAAGCAGGGTCAGGCCGCCCTGGGCGACTTCCTGGCGGACCTGTTCGCGCGCGAGATACCGGAGGCCAACGACAAGCAAATCGCGTTCGAGCGGGACCGGCCGCAGCGGGCACCCCTGTTGCTGGTCGTCACCTCCAAGCCGAAGACGCCCCACAAGATCCCGGATCTTGAGCAGCTCATGTCCGCCGGTGCGGTCTGCACCACCCTGCTTCACACCGCCAATGCGCTGGGCTACGGCGCCCAATGGCTGACCGAGTGGCCCGCTTACCGGCCGGAGGTTTGCCGGCATCTGGGGCATGATGCCGACAACGATCAGATCGTCGGGCTGATCTATATCGGCACCCGCGCCCAAGCGCCGGATGAACGGCCACGTCCGGACCTGTCCGATGTGACCGAGGTGTGGACGGGGCCCGCGAGCGGCTAAACGGCATGGCGGCCTCTCGGTTGACGGTACGGGTGCTGACCCTGTTTCCCGATATGTTCCCGGGGCCGCTGGGCGTTTCGTTGGCCGGAAAGGCGCTCGCGCGCGGCGACTGGCGGCTGGAAACGCTGGACATTCGCGACTTTGCGCGCGATAAGCACCGCTCCGTCGACGACACCCCGTTTGGGGGCGGCGCCGGCATGGTCATGAAACCCGATGTCGTATCCGATGCCGTAAGCGCCGCGAAGGCGGCCGCCGGCCAGGATGCGGTGGCGATTTACCTGTCGCCGCGTGGTCGCGTCTTCGATCAGACGGTGGCCCGTGACCTTGCCGGACGACGGGACATCATTCTGCTGTGCGGCCGTTATGAAGGGCTCGATCAGCGGGTGATCGAGGCCCACGGGCTGGAAGAGATAAGTTTGGGCGATTTCGTCCTGTCCGGCGGTGAGCCCGCGGCCATCGCCATAATCGATGCCATCGTTCGCCTGATGCCCGGCGTCATGGGTAACGCGGACAGTGCGGAGGAGGAGAGTTTCGGGGACCAATCCGGCTTGCTGGAGTATCCCCACTATACACGACCTGCCGTTTGGCAAGGGCCGGATGGCGTCGACCGAGCGGTGCCGGAGGTGCTGACCTCGGGCCATCATGCCGAGGTGGCCGCATGGCGGCGCAGGCAGGCGGAAGACGTCACCAAAAGGCGCAGGCCAGATCTTTGGCGTCGTGTCGAACGGGCGGGCTCGCAAGTGGCCGCCCAAAACAACCAAGACCAACAAGATTGAGACGTTTTAAGGAGTATCGAACCCATGAACATCGTCGAACAGATCGGCCAGGAACAGGTCGAAAAGCTGACCGCCGAACGGCCGGTGCCGGAGTTTTCCGCCGGAGACACCGTGCGGGTGAATGTGAAGGTGGTCGAAGGCACACGCGAACGCGTGCAGGCCTATGAGGGCGTGTGCATTGCGCGCAAGAATGACGGCATCAATTCCAGCTTCACCGTGCGCAAGATTTCCTACGGCGAGGGCGTTGAGCGCGTGTTTCCGCTTTACAGCCCGCGGATCGATTCCATCCAGGTCGTCCGGCGCGGCGCCGTTCGCCGGGCCAAGCTGTATTACCTGCGCGATCGCCGGGGCAAGTCGGCGCGCATTGCCGAGCGCACCACCGGCCACGGCATGAAGAAAAACACCGGCAAATCCTGACCGGTCCCGAGGTCGCGAAGTCACGAAAAAAGCCGCCCCGTTGAGGGCGGCTTTCTTCTTGGTGGGACGGGAGGGTCCCAAGGCGTTCGGCGCTTGTTATTGCGTCGCCTGCACCTCGGAGATGTACAGGTTCGCCTGCGGGAACCC
>JBCBSH010000302.1:0-4167 GCA_039819285.1 Pseudomonadota bacterium | reverse complement strand
CGAACGCGTGAATGTTCAATTTTCATTGCAATCGATCCATGATCGAAACATATTATGACTGACCAGTCAGTCATGCAATAGGGAAGTGCGCAGGCCTGCCCGAAAGGGCGGCCGAGCCGAAGATCGATGAAGAGGGTCGCGATCGTCTTGGTGATACTGGCCGCGCTGGGCGGCGGCGCGGCCTGGTACTTCTACGGAAGGGTCACAGCGCAAGACCCAGACCTCTTGCTTTACGGCAATGTCGATATCCGCCAGGTCGATCTCGCTTTCCGTGTCACCGGCCGGCTGGAGGAAATGCTGTTCGAGGAGGGCGACGCCGTCGCGGCGGGTGACCTGATCGCCATGCTCGATCCCGTGCCGTTCGAGGAATCCGTCGCCTATGCCGAGGCCAATGTGGCCGTTCGGGTGGCCCAACTGGCCAATCTGGAGGCCGGCGCTCGGCCTCAGGAAATCGCCCAGGCCCGGGCCACGGTGGTTGAGCGGCAGGCCGCGCTGGACAACGCCATGCGCATTCTGGAACGCCAGCAGACGCTGGTTCAGGAGGGCAATGTCTCGCAAAGCGTTTATGACGACGCCTTGACCGCCATGGACGAGACCGAGGCACGCCTGGTCTCGGCACAGGAGGCGCTGGCACTGGTGATTGACGGCGCGCGGGCTGAGGATATTGCCGCCGCGCGGGCCAATCTGCAGGCGGCACAGGTCCAGGTCGACCAGGCCCAGACCCAGCTCGACGATGCCAGCCTTTTCAGCCCGTCGGACGGCACGATCCTGACCCGGCTGCACGAGCCCGGCGCGATCCTCGCGGCGGGCCAGACCGTCTACACCCTGTCGCTCGACCGCCCCGTTTGGGTGCGCGCCTATATCGACGAGCCGGATCTGGGCCTGATCGAGCCGGGCCAGGCTGTCGAGGTGATCACGGATACCGATCCCAACCGCCCCTATCGGGGCCAGATCGGCTTCATCTCGCCAACGGCTGAGTTCACGCCGCGCACCGTCGAGACCACCGCCCTGCGCACCAGCCTGGTCTATCGTTTGCGCGTCATTGTCGAGCAGCCGGATGGCGGCCTAAGGCAGGGCATGCCGGTCACGGTGCGTGTCGCCGGCGCGAGACCGGTGCCTGAGTGACCGATGGCAGATGCCCTTGTCGAGGTCGACACGGTCACCAAGCGTTTCGACGGTAAGGGGCCGCCCGCGCTTGACGCCATCTCCGCGCAGATCGCCGCCGGCCGTATCACAGGCTTGGTCGGCCCGGACGGCGCCGGCAAGACCACGCTGATCCGCCTGATCACTGGGCTGCTCGTGCCCAGCGAAGGGTCGATCACCGCTCTTGGCTTCGACACCAGGAAACAGACCCAATCGATCCACGCCGCCGTTGGCTACATGCCGCAGCGCTTTGGCCTCTACGAAGATCTCAGTGTCCAGGAGAACCTGACCCTTTATGCGAAGCTGCGCGGCTTGCCGCCGGCCGAGCGCGCCGGCGTCTTCGAGCGCCTGCTGCGCTTCACCGATCTGGCTCGCTTCACCGATCGCCTGGCCGGCCGGCTCTCCGGCGGCATGAAGCAGAAGCTGGGCCTGGCCTGCGCCCTGATCCAGACGCCGAAACTGTTGCTGCTAGACGAGCCCAGCGTCGGCGTCGATCCAATTTCGCGCCGCGAACTTTGGCAGATGGTCAAGGAATTGACGGGTGAAGGCATCGGCGTTGTCTGGTCAACGGCCTATCTGGACGAGGCCGAACGCTGCGACGCGGTCATTCTGCTGAACGAGGGCAAGCTACTGTTCCAGGGACCGCCGGGCGATATGACCAGCCGCATCGCCGGCCGGGTCGACCGAGTGGTCGATATCGAGGGCCGGCGCCGGCAGGTGCTGACCAAGGCGCTTGCCGTCGACGGCGTGATCGACGGCGTCATCCAGGGCCGAGCCGTTCGCGTGGTCTATCGCAAGGACGAAACCGCTGCCGCCCGCGACCGGGTCGTCGAGATGGTGAAGGCCAACGAGCCGCAGGCCTCCGTCGTACCGGCCGAGCCTCGGTTCGAGGACGCCTTCATCGACGCGCTTGGGGGCGGTCCCGGCGGCCGGTCGGAACTGGCGGAAAAGACGACCGATATCTCCGCCAAGGCAGACGGCGAGGCCGTCATCGTCGCGAACGGGCTGACCAAGCGCTTTGGCGATTTCACCGCCGCCCAAGACGTCACCTTCACCATCCCGCGCGGCGAGATCTTCGGCCTTTTGGGTCCGAACGGTGCCGGTAAGTCGACCTCGTTCAAGATGCTGTGCGGCCTGCTGACCCCGACTTCGGGCGAGGGAACCGTTGCCGGCTACGATCTGCGCCGCGCGGCGGCCGAGGCGCGCAATCGGCTTGGCTACATGGCCCAGAAATTCTCGCTCTATGGCGATCTCAGCGTCGGCCAAAACCTGGAGTTTTTCGCCGGCGTCTATGGCCTGCCGCGCAAGCGCAAGCGCGAGCGCATCGAAACAATGATCGAGACCTTCGATCTCTCCCGTTTCGTCGGTACCAACGCCAAGGATTTGCCGCTTGGCTTCAAGCAGCGGCTTGCCCTGGCCTGCGCCGTGATGCATGAGCCGGAGGCGCTGTTCCTGGATGAACCCACCTCCGGCGTCGACCCGATCACCAGGCGCGAATTCTGGACCCATATCAACGGCCTGGTCGAACGCGGCGTGGCTGTCCTGGTGACCACCCATTTCATGGACGAGGCGGAATACTGCGACCGCATCGCCCTGATCTATCGCAGCCGCACGATCGCGACCGGCTCGCCAAACGCGCTGAAGGCCCGGGTCGCCGGCCCGTCCATGCCCGACCCGTCGCTAGAGGACGCCTTCATCAAGCTGGTCGAAGACTCCGACATGGCTCAGGAGGCGGCGGCGTGAGGATGCCGGGCGCGCGGTTCGGCGCCTTGCTGGTCAAGGAGAGCATCCAGATCGTGCGCGACCCCAGCTCGATCCTGATCGCCCTCGTGCTGCCGCTGATCCTGCTGTTTCTGTTCGGCTACGGCGTGTCGCTGGACGCCAATGTGGTGCGCATCGGCCTGGTGGTCGAACAGGCCGAAGGCCCGGCAGAGGATCTGGCGGCCGCCTTTCAGGCGTCCCGCTATTTCGAGGTCGAGGTCGCCAGCGACATCCGGGCGCTGGAAGACGATCTGGTCGCCGGCATTATCCGTGGTATCGTCGTCATCCCGGCGACCTTCGACCGCGATTTTGGCTCCGCCGACGGGCAAGCCGCCTTTCAGGTCATCGCCGACGGTTCCGAACCCAACACGGCCAATTTCGTCCAGAACTACGCGACGGGCGTTTGGAACACTTGGCTCGCCCAACAAACCGCGATCGGCGAGGGCCAGGCGCCGGTGATCGCGCTGGCGCCGCGCTTCTGGTTCAACCCGGAACTGGCCAGCCGGTACTTCCTGGTGCCCGGCTCCATGGCCATCGTCATGACCCTGATTGGCACCTTGCTGACCGCTTTGGTCGTGGCCAGGGAGTGGGAGCGGGGCACGATGGAGGCCATGATGGCCACCCCGGTCGGCATTCTGGAACTGCTGCTGGGCAAGCTGATCCCGTACTTCGTGCTCGCGCTCGGCTCCATGGCCCTGTGCACGGTTCTTGCCGTGACCCTGTTCGGCGTGCCGATGCGTGGCTCTGTCCCGGCCCTGCTGGCGATCTCGATGGCGTTTCTGTTGCCGGCGCTGGGGCAGGGGCTGCTGATCTCCGCCGCCACCAAGAACCAGTTCGTCGCCTCGCAGGCGGCCCTCTTAAGCGGCTTTCTGCCGGCCTTCCTGCTGTCCGGCTTCATCTTCGAGATCGATAGCATGCCGACCGTTATCCAATGGATCACGGTGATCGTGCCGGCGCGCTATCTGATCGCCAGCTTGCAAACCGTGTTTCTGGCCGGCGATATCTGGGCGCTGTTCCTGCCCAACATCGGCGCGATGCTGCTGATCGGCCTGGTGTTTTTCGTCCTGGCCGCGCGCAGCACCAAGAAGCGGCTGGATTGAAATGGGGGGCCGGCTGCGCGCGCTGATCCGCAAGGAACTGCTGGCCGCGCTGCGCGACCCGCGCAGTCGCATGATGCTGATCATGCCGCCGTTGCTGCAATTGCTCGTGTTCAGCTATGCCGCGACCCTGGAGGTGACCAACGTCTCGATCGGCGTTCTGAAC
>JBCBSH010000301.1:0-4215 GCA_039819285.1 Pseudomonadota bacterium | reverse complement strand
ATCTCGACCTGCTCGATGTCGGCATAGAGAACCAAAAACTTGTGCGCGAGCGCTCCGAGATAATCCAGCGCCGGCCCCGGCCCGGTTTCGGCGGCCACGACATAGGCCAGGTTCTTCATGGTATCGGTGGCAACGGTCGTGCTGTTGTCGGCGCGATCGAAGGCGACGCCGAACGCCTCGCCGCGCAGGGTGATCTTCACGTCCAGTTCGCTGACATCCTGACGTTCCTGGCGACGGTCGACGCGCATGACCCGAACGCGTTCCTTACCGTGGCTGTGATCCGTCAACCGATAGCTCATGCCGTCCCCGCCCTCGTCAGAACCTGCGCCATAATGCGCATGTTGCAGCGCCAAAGCGGCTATTGCACGTGGAATATGCATGTGCAAACTGAACGGTCACGCTGCTGTCGCCGTGACGTAAAGTGACTAAGAAATGGGCAGATTAACGACACATATCCTGGATCAAGGCCGCGGTCGCCCGGCTGCCGGTGTGGCCGTGCGCCTCTACCGCATGGACGGCGGGACACAGGCGCTTGTCGCGCGGGCGACCACGAACGACGACGGCAGGCTGGACCAGCCGATCCTGTCGGGGCCGGAGATGCAGGCAGGCCTGTATCAATTGGAGTTCGATGCCGGCACCTATTTCGAGGCACTCGGCACGGCGCTTGCTTCAGGAACGTTCTTGGAGACCGTCGTGATCCGGTTTCGCATCGACGCTGAGGAGGAGCACTATCACGTGCCGTTGCTGTTGTCCCCGTACGGCTATGCCACCTATCGCGGCAGCTAGAGCTGGCCCATGACCCGATCGGCGATTCGGTTCGTGCATCGGGGCGCGGTCACGACGTTGGACGGTTTCGCGCCAACGCGGACGGTGCTGGAGTATCTGCGCGAGGATCTGCACCTGACCGGCACGAAGGAAGGCTGTGCCGAGGGGGACTGCGGGGCCTGCACGGTCATCCTTGGCCGTGCGGTCGGTAACGGCACGATCCGGTTCGAAGCGCTGAATGCCTGCATTCTGTTCGTGGGTGCCCTGGACGGCGCCTGGCTGATCACGGTGGAGGATCTCGCTGGTCCCGACGGCATGCTGCACCCCGTGCAACAGGCGATGGTCGACCATCACGGCTCGCAATGCGGCTTTTGCACGCCGGGCTTCCTAATGGCCTTGGCGGCGTATCAACTGGCTGGTGCCGAGGCGGACACCGGGACAATCAACAGCTGGCTGGCCGGCAATCTCTGCCGCTGCACCGGCTATGGCCCGATCCAAGAGGCGGCCCGTGAGGTTGCCGGCACCGCGCAGCCAAGCTGGTTTGCCGATGAGATCGACCACGCCCTGCCCTTACTGGAAGAATTGGCCCAAGAAACCGTTGATGTCGGGGGCACCGAGGGGCGGTTCTTCGCGCCTGAAGACGCAGAAGCTTTGGCGACACATCTGCACGAGCATCCAGCCGCTACGCTGGTGGCCGGCGCCACAGATGTCGGCCTTTGGGCAACCAAGCAGCTTCGCGCCCTGCCGCACTTGGTGAACGTCAAGTCCGCCCGCGACCTGGCCGAGATCACGGTCACGGACGAGGCGATCGAGATCGGCGGCGCAGCCACATACACCGCTGCCGTGCCCAGCATCCTGGCCGATTATCCGGAAGCAGAGACCATGTTTGACCGTCTTGGCGGTATGCAGGTCCGCAATGCCGGCACGATCGGCGGCAACATCGCCAACGGCTCGCCGATCGGCGACAGCCCGCCCTTCCTGATCGCGGTCGGCGCCCGCTTGCGGTTGCGTCAAGGCGATGCGCGACGCGAGGTGGCGCTTGAGGACTTCTTCATCGAATACGGCAAACAGGATTTGCGGGCCGGCGAGTTTGTCGAAGCCGTGCTGCTGCCCCGACGCGGGCCCAACATGCTGTTGGGCGTCTACAAGATCTCAAAGCGGCGCGACCAGGACATCTCAAGCGTTCTGGCCGCCTTGGCGGTGACGGTCGACGGGTCCAGCGGGCTTTGCACCGACGCAAGACTGGCCTTTGGTGGCATGGCCGGCACGCCTGCGCTGGCGCGTCACGCCATGGCGGCCCTAGTCGGCCAGCCCTGGACTTTGGCGAGCGTTCGGCAGGCAAAATCGGCCTTGGCAGAGGACTTTGCCCCGCTGACTGATCATCGCGCCTCGGCCTGGTACCGCCTAGAGGTCGCCGGCAATTTGCTGGAGCGCCTTTATTGGCAGCATCAGGGCGACAACGTCGCGACGGCGGCCCATGCCTGACGACACGACCCTCCCGGCCAAGACCGTCTCGGTCCGGCGCCCACTGGCCCACGACAGCGCGAATGGCCATGTTTCGGGGCTGGCACGCTATGTGGACGACATACCGGAACCGCCCACTACCCTACATGCGTGCCCGGGATTGAGTCCCGCCGGACCCGGCACCATTCGCGCCATGGATCTGGCGCCCGTACGGACCGCGCCGGGCGTCGTCGCAGTTCTGACCGCCGAAGACATTCCGGGCGAGAACAATGTCGGGCCGGTGATTCACGACGAGCCCGTCTTTGCGGAACGGTCCGTCGATTTTGCCGGTCAACCTCTGTTCGTTGTGGTCGCAGATGACCGAATGGCGGCGCGCACGGCGGCCCGGCTGGCGCAGGTCGAGATCGAAACCGCCGAGGGCATCTACACGGTGGACGAGGCCCTTGAAGCGGGGCTCGAACTGCATCCGCCCACCAAGATGGCCCGCGGCGATGTCGAAAGCGTCCTGACAACCGCAGCAGATCGGATCGACGGCGAGATCCGTATCGGCGGCCAGGATCATTTCTATCTTGAGGGCCAGGTCTCTCTGGCGGTGCCGCAGGAGAGCGACGACCTCACCATCTATTGCTCGACCCAGCACCCATCGGAAGTCCAGATGCTGGTTGCCCATGCGCTGGATGTTCCCGTTGTCGCCATCACGGTCGAGGTCCGGCGCATGGGCGGCGGCTTTGGCGGGAAGGAGACCCAGGCGGCCCCGTTCGCCGTGATGGCGGCCCTGGCCGCGAGCAAGCTTCGGCGCCCTGTGAAGCTGCGGCTGGATCGCGATGACGACATGATCGCGACCGGCAAGCGGCATGACTTTCTCGGCCGGTATTCGATCGGTGTGGACGATCAAGGCGTGATCCAGGCGGCCGACATCATGCTGGCGTCGCGCTGTGGGTTCTCCCACGACCTGTCGCGGCCGATCAACGACCGGGCCATGGCGCATAGCGACAACGCGTACTTCCTGCCGGCGGTGCGGATCACCTCGCATCGATGCAAGACCCATACGGTCTCCAACACCGCCTTTCGAGGCTTCGGCGGCCCGCAGGGTATGATGGTAATCGAGCGGGCGATGGACGCCATCGCGGCCAAGCTGGGCGAGGACCCGCTGACCATCCGGCGGCGCAACCTGTATGGCATCGGCGAGCGCAATCTGACGCCTTACGACATGACGGTCGAAGACAATGTCGCGCCCGCGCTTGTCGATCAGCTCTCAGAGGAGTCTAACTACGCGAACAGGCGCGCCGAGATCGTCGCGTTCAACCGGAACAGCCAGCTCGCCAAGCGCGGCATCGCGCTGACCCCGGTGAAGTTCGGCATCTCGTTCACCAACACTTTCCTGAACCAGGCCGGCGCCCTTATCCACATCTACCGCGACGGCAGCATCCATCTGAACCATGGCGGAACCGAGATGGGCCAGGGCCTGTTCATCAAGGTCGCCCAGGTCGTTGCCGATGAGTTTGGCTTGCCGCTCGACCGGGTCAGGATTACAGCGACACGCACCGACAAGGTGCCCAACACATCCGCCACCGCCGCGTCGGCCGGCACTGACCTGAACGGGCGGGCCGCCCAAGAGGCGGCGCGGACCTTGAAGGCGCGGCTCAGCGACATGTTCCGCCGGCACACCGGGTCGAAATCTAACATCATCAGGTTTGCCGACGGCGAGATTACCGATGGGCATTTCACCCTGCCCTTCTTCCAGGTCGTCAGCCTGGCCTATTTCGATCGGGTCTCCCTGTCCGCGACCGGCTATTACCGCACGCCCAAGATCAAATGGGACCCGGAGGCCGGCAAGGGACGGCCATTTCTCTATTTCGGCTATGGCGCCTCGGTGTCCGAGGTCGAAATCGACACGCTGACGGGCGAGTACGAAGTGCGCGCGGTCGACATTCTGCACGATGTCGGGCGGTCGCTGAACCCGGCGGTGGATCTGGGCCAGATCGA
>JBCBSH010000300.1:0-4284 GCA_039819285.1 Pseudomonadota bacterium | reverse complement strand
CAACCAAGGCGGCCATGGATCATCTGGGCTTCCCGGGCGGCGGCGCGCCACGTGCGCCTCTGGCGCCCTTGGAAGGCGCCGAGCTTCGCGGTCTGCTCGCGGGGCTCGACAGCATATTGGACGTTCGGGACACCGCGGCCTGACGCGCCCCGAGAGCTGAGAACACAAGAAAGGAACCGGTATGGACCTGGGTCTGAGAGGCCGCAGAGCCATCGTCAGCGCGGCCGGCAAAGGGTTGGGCAAGGCCTGCGCCATGTCGTTGGCGCGCGAAGGGGTCGACCTGGTGCTGAACTCCCGCACCGCCGAGGCGCTGGAAGCCACGGCCGAGGAAATCCGCGCCGAGACCGGGGTCTCGGTCACGACGGTCGCCGCCGACTACAACACCGACGAGGGCCGCGCGGCCATTCTGGAGCAGGCCTCGGACGTCGACATCCTGGTCTCAAACCCCGGCATCCGCCAGATCCCGGGCGATTTCAACGAATGGGGCAAGGATGAGTGGCTGTATTGGCTGGACGTCCATTTCCTGTCCTCGATTCAGATGATCCAGGCGCTGGTCCCGGGCATGCGGGCGCGCAAGTTCGGCCGGATCGTCAACATCTCGGTCAGCTTCATCAAGTTCCCACAGGTGAATTTCGCCCATTCCCATTCGGCACGCCTGGCCTTGTCGGGCGCCATCGCGTCCATCGTGCGGGAATGCGTGCCGGACAATGTGACCATGAACACGGTGTGTCCGGGCTTTTTCGACACCGACGCCCTGCACACGAACCTGCACAACCACGCGCGCCGTGGGAACACGACCTACGAGGCGATCGTGGAGAACCGCTTGCAAAGCGTGCCGGCCGGGCGCTTCGCCGATCCCAAGGAATGCGGCGACCTGGTCGCCTTTCTCTGTTCCAGCCAGGCCGGCTTCATCGTCGGCCAGAACATCATCAATGATGGCGGCGTCTATCAGGGCCTGTTCTGACATGGCCACGCCCAGAATTGTCATGGTCTCCGGCGGCGCCCGCGGGTTGGGCGCGGCGATCGTGCGACGCTGTCTGGACGATGGTCACAAGGTTTCCGTCGGCGCCCGCGACAAGGGGGCCATTGCGAAGGCGTTTGCTGATATCGCGCCGGAGAAACTAAGCGCGCATTGCTTCGATGCCGACATTCCGGAAACTGCCGAGCAATGGGTCGCCGAAACCGTGGCCACGCTCGGCCCGCCGGACGCGTTGGTGAACAATGCGGGCATTTTGAAGATGGTCGATTTCACGCGTGGTGACGAAGACGACCTCGACGATCTGTGGCGCGTGAACGTGAAGGCGCCCTTTCGCCTCATTCGCACGGCCCTGCCCCATCTGAAGGCGTCCGGGCGCGGTAGGGTGGTCAACATCGCCTCGACCGATGCCAAACGCTATCGCGACGGCACGGTGTCGCTGGGCTATGTGATGACCAAGCACGCCCTGCTGGCCATGACGAACGCGGTGCGCTTCGCCGGTTGGGACGAGGGGCTGCGCGGCACGGCCATCTGTCCCGGCGCCATCGACACGGACATGATCGCCGGCATTCCCGGCGTCACGCCGAAGGCCGAACGGCTGCAGCCCGAGACGATCGCCGAGATCGTCTCGCTGCTGCTGAAGCTGCCCAATCAGGCCAGCGTGCCGGAAATCGTGGCCAATACCCGCCTGGAAAGCGCGCTTTAGCGATTACTCAGCGGCTTCGGCCATGCCCTGCTTGCGCTGATGGGCGCGCCAGGTGGTCGCCCAGCGCTCCGGATCCTCCATACCGTCGGATTTCAGCTGATGGATCGCGCCCTTGTGCGGGGCGGTCCTGACCGTCTCCGCGTCGACATAGGCTTCCTTGATGACCCGCGCCATGACGTCGATCCAATAGTCGATATCCTCCTTCGACCATAGCTCGCCCGCCTCCGGCGTGAACGGCTCCGGCACCACCCAGGGCTCATGGCTCAGCCACAGCGCGTCGATGCCGTAATCGGTCATGCGATTGGCAATGTCGAAAATCGTGCAGCCGGTATCCTTGGTCACCTGTTCCGCCGAATGGCGCGTCATCTCCAACCGCCAGGCGTCGATATGGGGGTGCGATTTTGTCACGCCCGGCAATTCGCCCAGACGCTTGTCCATGTAGTTGTTGGCGAGGACCGACAGGTCAGCGGCCTCACGCAGACCCTCGGCGCCCATCGCTCTTGCCCAGGCATAGGCCTTCACAACTTGCGGCGCGTTGCCCCAGAACTCGCGGACCCGGCCGATGGATTGCGGCCGGTCTTCGTCGAGCGCGAAGCCCTGCCCTTGCCTTACGACCAGGGGTGACGGCAGGAACGGCACAAGATGGTCCGCACAGCCATAGGCGCCGACGGCCGGGCCACCGCCACCCTTCGGCGCGCCAAAGGTCTTGTGGAGCATGAACATGCAGGCATCGAAGCCAAGCTCGCGGGCCCGCACGCGCGTCATCACGCCGTTGAAATTGGCGTGGTCGTAAAAGCACAGCCCGCCGACCCCGTGCACCGCCTTGATCCACTCTTTGATCTCGGGGTTGTAGATGCCCATGTCGTCCGGATTGTTGACCATCAGCGCCGCCGTGCGCGGCCCGATCGCCGACTTCAGCTGGTCGAGCGACGGGTAGCCGTTTTCCTCCAGGCTGAGGGTGATCACCTCGAACCCGGCGGCGTTGGCGGTCGCAGGCGAACAGGGGTGACTCTGGATCGTGGTGACGATCTGATCGCGCTGAGCCAACTCCCCCCGGCTGGCGTGATAGGCGCGGGTGACGCAGGCATGGGTGTAGGCGGCATCGGCCCCGCCGCCGGCCTGGAACACGAACTGGTCCATGCCGGACAGCTCGCACAGGATGTCGTTGAAATTGGCGTAGACCTCCAGCACGCCTTGCAGCGTGTCCGGATGCTGAAGCGGATGCACCTCGGCCAGATGATCGGCCGCGACGGCACGCTCGCCGATGCGGGAATTGTATTTCATCGTGCAAGTGCCGAACAGCGAGACACCCATCATGCCAAGGGTCATCTGGCTGAGATGCAGGTAATGGCGCAGCGCGTCATGCTCCGTCATTTCCGGCAGTGCCGGGCGCGTCTTGCGCAAGGCTCCCGGCGGCAGGTCTGGGACCGGCCCCGCATCCGGGAACACGGCGCCGCGACGGCCAGGACTGCTCAGTTCCATCACCACGGGCTCGGCCCATCTGGCGGAATGATAGCCCTCGAACCGGGCGTTGGAGCGGTTGGATATCGGTGCGGTCATATCAGAGGCTCTTCTTCAAGGCGGCAACGAGGCGATCGATGTCTTGGTCGGTGTGGACTTCAGTGACGCAGTAAAGCGCCGCCTGCCCGTCGACGCCCGGTTCGCCTGAAATGTCCTTGCCGCCGAAGATGCCCTCGTCGCGCAGCTTGGCGTTCACCGCGTCGACATTGGCGCTGTCGAACCGGACCACGAACTCCTTGAAGACGGGTCGGCTGAGATCGACCGAGCAGCCTTCGATCGCGTCGATCGCCTGCGCCGCGTGCCGTGAACGCGCCAGGTTCAGACGCCCGATTTCCTCAAAGCCGGCCGGCCCCATGGCAGCCATATAGGCGGCGTTGGCCAGTGACCAGAGATAGACCGAGTTGCCGGTCCAGTCCTTGCCTTCGTCGCGCGAGCCGTAGGACGATTGCCCGAACAGTGTCAGGCCAAAGCCGTACTCACCCTCCTCGATCGTCTCGGCGATGGTGATGTTCAGGGTTGGGTACTCCCGCGCATAGCGTTCGGTGTCGGGGCTGGCGATGAAGCCGCCCACACCGCCGCCCGCATTCATATGTACGCCCAGGGGCTGGGTTGGGCCCACGGCGATGGTCGCGCCATAAGCGCCGGGCGCCTCAAGCACGCCCAGCGACAGCGGGTCTACACCCACAATCGCCTCCGCGCCGGCATCGCGGGCAGCCCGGCACAGGCCGGCCGGATCGGCGTCGATCACGCCGTGATAGGACGGTGTCTCGAAATAGAGCGCGGCGACGTCGTCGTTCATCTTCGCGGCCAGATCGGCCCGGTCGATGCATCCGTCCGCACCGACCGCGACTTCGACGATATCGATATGCCGGGCCATTTCGGGCGGCTCGCAATAGTTGCGCAGAACCGACAGGCGCTCCGGGTCCATGATCGCCGGGATCAGCACGGTGCGCCGGCCCGTCATGCGCGCAGCCATGCGCACCGCGTGGCCGACGGCGCAGCCCCAGCTATAGACCGGCAGTCCGACGAAATCGAACTCGACCAGCGCGCCGATCTGCGAGCAGAACTCGAACCAGGCCTG
>JBCBSH010000299.1:0-4290 GCA_039819285.1 Pseudomonadota bacterium | reverse complement strand
CACAGCGAAACAAGGCAGGCCGGGGTTGAGGTTCTGCAACTCGAGGCCGATGCGCTGCAAGCGGTGGCCGCGATGCTCGACGACACGTTCGAGGCGGCTGTCGAGGCCATCTACAACGCCAAGGGCCGCACGGTCGTCACCGGCGTCGGCAAGAGCGGCCTGGTCGGCCGCAAGATCGCGGCCACCTTGGCCTCAACAGGCACGCCGTCGCACTTCCTGCACGCCGCTGAAGCCAGCCATGGCGATCTGGGCATGATCGGACGCGACGATCTGGTGATCGCGCTGTCCAATTCCGGCACCACGTCGGAACTGGCCAACATCATCACCTTTGCCAAGCGTTTTGGCCAAACGCTGATCGCCGTCACGGGCCGGCCGGACAGCCCGCTGGGCGACCAGGCGGATATTGCACTCAGGCTGCCGGACGTGGCGGAGGCCTGCCCGCTGAACCTGGCCCCGACCACGTCGACCGCGATGATGATGGCCTTGGGCGATGCCCTGGCGATCGCTTTGCTGCGCCGGCGCGGCTTTTCGTCGGAGGATTTCAGCGTCTTCCATCCCGGCGGCGCGCTGGCCGCCCGGCTGAAGCGGGTCGGCGACCTGATGCACACGGACGATGCTGTTCCGCTGGCCAAGCCAGACGACAAGGTCAGCGACGCGCTGTTGGAGATGACGGCAAAGACGTTCGGTGTCGTCGGCGTGGTCGATGATGCCGGCCGCCTGATCGGCATCCTGACGGACGGCGATTTGCGGCGCCACATGGCGACCGACCTGCTCGGCCGCACGGTTCGCGAAGTCATGACCGCGAACCCCAGGACGATCGGGGCCGGCGCGCTGGCCCAGGAAGCCCTGCGGACGATGAACGACATCGGCATCACCAGCCTGTTCATCGTGGACACCAGGCAGCATCCGATCGGCATTCTGCACATGCATGACTGCCTGAGAGCGGGCGTCGCGTGACCTCATCGCTGGAAACGTTGGACAATGCCGGCACTGGCGCCGCGCGTGGCGGATCTGCCGCCAAGCGGGGCGGCGAGAGACTTTCCCGCTTCACGCCGCGCGCGCGCAAGGTCAGGGGCGGGCGCGGGCATTCGGTCCTCGTCGGCATTCTCAAGCTGCTGCTGCCGCTGCTGGCTGTCGTGTTGATCGGGCTGGTCATCATGTGGCCAACCATTGAGGAACAGGTCGAGGCCGGGCCCGGGCCGGACACGCCGGAATACCAGGCCAGCGGCGAGGCGCAGATCATCAATCCACGGTTCACGGGCCTGGACGACGAGGGTCGGCCGTTCGAGATCGAAGGCGATCTCGCTTACCAGGACATCAACGATCCCGAACTGATCGATCTCGACAATCTGCGCGGCACGATCACCCTGTCGGAGGGGGAAACGGCGCGGGTGGAGTCGCAATTCGGTCACTTCGATCGTAGCAAGGGGCGGGTGGAGCTGCGTGGCGACGTCGTCGTCTCGCACGATCAGGGCGCGGTGTTCCGCACTGAGGAAATCATGGTCGACATCAACGCCAACGAGGTGTGGGGCGACCAACCGGTCGAGGCTGTGTCGGACGAGGCGACCGTCAACGCGACCGGTTTTGAAGTTCAGGACGGCGGCGCCACGATTGTCTTTCGGGGGCCGGCCCGTATGGTGGTAGACCGCAGCGGCGCAGAGGCGCCGGCCACCGACAATTGATGCCCCGGGGGGCGCGAGCATGAAGTTGCGATCGTTACTGTTTTGCCTGGCCGCTGGCACCTGGCTGCTGGCCGCGCAGGCGGCGTCGGCCCAGCTGTTGAATCTGGAGACCGGCGACGGGCCGATCGAGATCGACGCCAGCGAGGCGCTGGAATGGCGCAGCGAGGACCAGCAATATGTCGCCCAGGGTGACGCACGCGTTCGCCAGGGCGAGAACGAGGTCCGGGCTGACACGCTGACGGCGGATTATCGCGACGATGCCGACGGCAACACCGAGATTTATCGCCTGACCGCCGAGGGCAGCGTCGAGATCGACTCCGAACAGGCCAGAATCCGCGGTGATCGGGCGGTCTACAATCTGACGGACGAGACATTCGTTTTGACGGGCAGCAATATTCTGCTCGAAACCGAAGAGGACCGGGTCACCGCTTCGGACCGGCTGGAGTACAACCAGCGAACAGGCGTCGCCGTGGCGCGCGGCAATGCGACGGTGGAGCGCGAGGGCCAGCAGGTTCAGGCCGACACGATTACGGCCTATGTCGTCACCGGCGCGAACGGCGACCAGGAACTGGACCGCGTTCTGGCCCAGGGCAACGTCCGGGTTTCCAGCCCCGACGGCATCGCGACGGCGGAGGAGGGGGTCTACGACGCCGTCAACAATGTCGCGACCCTGTCCGGTTCGGTGCGCATTACCCGCGGCGAAACCGTGCTGTCCGGCGACATGGCGGAGGTTAATCTGGACACCGGCGTCAGCCGATTGCTGGCACAATCCGACGGCCAGGGTCTGGTCGGCGGCGTCCTGGTCCCGGAAGACGCGCCATCCGAATGACCATTTCGCAGGACGAGATCGGGCCGCCCGGGACGGCGGCGGATGCCGGTGCGGCCGCTGGGTCGGACGACGGGTCGGACAGCGCGGCCAAACCGCGCCTGGTCACCGAGAACAAGGGCCTGGTCGCCCACAATCTGGGCAAGCAATACCGCAAGCGGCCGGTCTTGCGGGACGTCTCGCTGCGGTTGCAGCGGGGCGAGGCGGTCGGCCTGCTGGGCCCCAACGGCGCCGGCAAAACCACGTGCTTTTACATCGTCATGGGGCTGATCGCGGCCGATACCGGCACAATCGAGCTGGACGGGCAGGACCTGACCCATCTGCCGATGTACCGGCGGGCGCGGCTGGGCATCGGCTATCTGCCGCAAGAGGCCTCGATTTTTCGCGGCATGACGGTCGAGCAGAACATCCGTGCCGTCATCGAGGTGACCGAACCGAACCGCGAGGCGCGGGACGTCATCCTTGACGATCTGCTGGCCGAGTTCTCGTTGACTCATCTGCGCCGCGCGTCGGCCTTGGCGCTGTCCGGCGGCGAGCGGCGCCGGGTCGAGATCGCGCGGGCGCTCGCCTCGCACCCGCATTTCATGCTGCTGGACGAGCCGCTGGCCGGCATCGACCCGATCGCGGTGGGCGACATCCGCGATCTGGTCAGCCATTTGCGCGACCGCGGCATTGGCGTCCTGATCACCGACCACAATGTGCGCGAGACCTTGGATATCGTCGATCGGGCCTATATCCTGCATGATGGTCGTGTTTTGATGGAAGGTCAGCCAAGCGACATCGTGGCGAACAAGGATGTGCGCCGCGTCTACCTTGGCGAGCGTTTCAGCCTCTAGATCTCTCTTTGCCCCATGGCCCTGACCCAGCGCCTCGACCTTCGCCAGTCTCAATCGCTGGTGATGACGCCGCAATTGCAGCAAGCCATCAAGCTGCTGCAATTGTCGAACATCGAGCTTACGGCCTATGTGGATAAGGAGCTGGCGGAAAACCCTCTGCTTGAGCTGGTGGACGAGGACGGTGGCGACGCCCCCGATGCGCTTGAGCAGCCGGTCGAGGCCGAGACACCGTTAGCGCCGACCGACAAGGTCACCAATGATGCGGCGCCAAGCGACACCGCCGACCAGGCGCTGGACCTTGATCAAGGCAATCTCTGGAACGCCGAAAAACCGGCCGATGCCGCTGAGCCGGAAGCGGGATGGCAGCTCGGTAGTTGGGGCGAGCCGGGTGGACAGGCACCGCAAGACGGCCACGCCGCCGACTGGGAAGACATTGCGAGCGCGCCGGAAAGCTTGCGCAACCATCTTATGCGCCAGGTTCAGACTGAGATCGACGACGGCGAAGCCCGCCTGATCGCGGCCTATTTGGTCGATTGCCTGGACGAGGCCGGCTATCTGACCGTTTCGGTGGCCGAGGTCGCCCTGGCCCTGGGCACGACGACCGACAGGGTGGCGGACGCGCTGGAGCAGTGCCAACGCTTCGATCCGCCGGGCCTGTTCGCCCGGTCCTTGCGCGAATGCCTGGCCCTGCAATTGGCCGAACGCAATCGGCTGGACCCGGCGATGGCGACGATGCTGGACCATCTTGACCTGCTGGCTCAGCGCAACCATGCCGTTCTCGGCCGGCTGTGCGGGCTGGACCGGTCGGACATCATCGACATGGTGGGCGAAATCCGCGCGCTTAACCCCAAACCGGCGGAGCGGTTTACCAACAACGTGGCGCAAACCGTCGTGCCGGATGTCATTGTCACCGGCGATGGCGCGCGCGGCTGGGCCGTGCGGCTGA
>JBCBSH010000298.1:0-4307 GCA_039819285.1 Pseudomonadota bacterium | reverse complement strand
GCGCCTTCGCCGGATGGCTGAACCATGTCGTAGCCATCGGACGTGGCGCGGTGCGCTGCATGCGCCAGGCCATGGCGCCGCTGGACACTCCGATCGACTACATCAACACCCACGGCACCTCCACACCGGTGGGCGACACCAGCGAACTGGTCGCCATCAAGGAGACGTTCGGCAACAAGGTGCCGATGTTGAGTTCGACGAAATCCCTGGCTGGCCATTCGCAAGGCGCCACCGGCGTGCAAGAGGTCATCTATTCGCTGCTGATGCTGGACAACGACTTCGTCGCCGCGTCGGCCAACATCGAGACGTTGGACCCGGATGCGGAGGGCATGAACATCGTTACCGAGCGGCGGGACAATGCCGGCCTGACCTGCGTGATGTCGAACAGCTTCGGCTTTGGCGGCACCAACGCCTGCCTCGTCTTCAAAAAGCTCGCGGAGTAGGTTCTTGAGTTCGGGATTGCTGGCCGGCAAGCGCGGCCTGGTTTTGGGTGTCGCCAACGGCCATTCGATCGCCTGGCATATCGCATCAGCCGCACGCGAGCATGGCGCGGAACTGGCCTTCACCTATCAGCTCGAAGCTCTGCGCAAGCGGGTGGAGCCCTTGGCCGAAAGTGTCGGCTCGTCCATCGTGCTGCCGTGCGATGTCGAAGACCCAGCAAGCATGGATGCGGTCTTCGACCGTTTGCGCGAGCATTGGGACCAGCTCGACTTTCTGGTCCATTGCGTGGCGTTTTCCGACAAGGACGAGTTGAAGGGACGGTATCTCGACACCTCGCTCGACAACTTTCAGCTCACCATGCGGGTGTCCTGCTATTCGTTCACCGCGCTTGCACAGCGCGCGACGGCCATGATGACGAATGGCGGCAGCCTGCTGACGCTGACCTATCTGGGTGCCGAACGCGTCGTGCCGAACTACAACGTCATGGGCGTCGCCAAGGCCGCGCTGGAGGCCAGCGTGCGCTACCTGGCTTCAGATCTGGGTCCCGACGGCATCCGCGTGAACGCCTTGTCGGCGGGGCCCATGCGCACGCTGGCGGGCAGCGCCGTCGCGGACGCACGGTACGTCTATCGCCACAGCGAAGCCGCGTCGCCACTGGGCCACAACACGACGGCCGAAGAGGTGGGCGGTGCCGCCGTCTATCTGTTGAGCCCCTTGTCCGGTGCGGTAACCGGCGAGGTACACCATGTCGACAGCGGTTTTCATACCATCGGCATTCCCCGGCCCCGCTGATCCGCCACCCGCTCACGCCTGCCTAAGCATCAACTGCCGGTCTGACCTGCCGAAATTGCAGGGACCGACCGACGAGATCATCCCCAGATTCCAGCCATTCGAGCCCCACAATCGAAGAGGACGCCAATCCGGGTGTCCTAACGTCTGGAGTTTATTGAGATGAATATGATGCAGTACGCCCCGTGGAAGGGCATTGTTTTGACATTGGCGCCGTTGCTACCCGCCAGCTTTCTGCTGGGACCGGTAGCCGGACAGGCCGTGGCCTTTGCCGCCGCCGCTGCGGCGATGATCTGGGCGATCGGCAGACGCGTCTGAACGCCGCAAAGCAGCCCCACGGCGCCTCTATCGCCAAACCCCGCGCTTCGTGTATAGAGGCGGCCATGTCAACACCCGATACAGTTTCCGACCCGGCCGCCGAGGCCGGCGCGCCCAAGCGCAAGGGCTGGTTCGCGCGCCTGCGCGACGGCCTGTCGCGCTCGTCGGAGCGTCTGACCGACGGCATCACCGGCATCTTCACCAAGCGCAAGCTGGACGACGAGGCGCTGGAGGAGCTGGAGGAGCTGCTGATCAGCGCCGATCTCGGCCCCGCCACGGCCGCCAAGCTGACCGCCGACCTGGCGCAGGGCCGCTTCGACAAGGAGGTCTCAGCCGAGGAGGTGCGCAGCCACCTGGCCGAAGCCGTCGCCAAAATCTTGGAGCCTGCCGCAGTTGCCCTGACGCCGGACCGGTCGGCACAACCCTTCACCGTTCTGGTGGTCGGGGTCAACGGCGCCGGCAAGACCACAACCATCGGCAAGCTGGCCGATCAATGGCGCGGCGACGGCCTGTCTGTCATGGTCGCCGCCGGCGATACGTTTCGGGCCGCGGCCATCGGTCAGCTCAAGGTCTGGGCCGAGCGGGCCGGCGTTCCGATCGTGGCGGGCGAACCCGGCGCCGATGCCGCCGGCCTTGCCTTCGACGCGCTGGCCAGGGCGAAGCGGGAAGGCAGCGACATCCTGCTGATCGACACGGCCGGCCGGCTGCAGAACAAAGACAGCCTGATGGCCGAGCTGCAGAAGATCATTCGCGTTCTGAAAAAGCAGGACGAAACAGCCCCCCACGCGGTGCTGCTGGTGCTGGACGCAACCACGGGCCAGAACGCCAAAAACCAGGTCGAGGTCTTCCGCGACATGGTCCAGGTCACCGGTCTGGTCGTCACTAAGCTGGACGGTTCGGCACGCGGCGGCGTGCTCGTCGCCTTGGCGGAGGGCTTCGGCCTGCCCGTTCACGCGGTCGGCGTGGGCGAAGGCATCGATGATTTGCGGCCCTTCGACCCCAAGCAGTTCGCCCGCTCGCTGATGGGGCTGGAAGCCTGATGAACCCGCGCGTGACCGAACGGCTTGAGGTTGAGCGGGGTGCCGTCCATCCGCCACAGAACTTTGACGATCCCGATCGCGCCTTTGAACGCATCGCCCAGCTCTATGAGGAGGCGACCGCGTTCCTGCGCCAGCGCTTTCAGGCCATGGCAAGCGGCGAGACCTTGGACCGCCCCGTACGCGCCTGTTATCCCTATGTCGGCATATCGACCGATACGTTCACGGGCGTCGATACCAGGCTGGCCTATGGGTTCGTCGACGAGCCCGGGACTTACAGGACCACGCTGACCCGTCCTGACCTGTTCAAATCCTATCTGCGCGACCAGCTGCATCAACTCGTGCGCAACCACGGTGTCCCGCTTGAGGTCGGCACCAGCGAGGCGCCGATCCCCGTTCACTTCGCGTTTCCGGACGGCCTGCATGTCGAGGGCGACTTGGCGCCGGAGCATTTGGCCCTGCTGCGCGACCGGTTCGACGTGCCCGATCTGACGGCTGTCGATGACGAGATCGTCAACTCGACCTACGAAGTTCACAAGGGCAAGCCGGCGCCCCTGGCCCTGTTCACCGCCCCGCGCATCGACTACAGCCTGCACCGGCTGAAGCACTACACCGCGACCGGCTGCGACCATTTTCAGAACTTCGTCCTGTTCACCAACTATCAGTTCTACATCGACGAGTTCGTGCGCTACGGCCATGCGCTGATGGCGGCGGGTGACGAGACGTATGACTGCATTGTCGAGCCCGGGAACGCGATCACCTGGAACAAACGCCTGGGCAAGGACCCTGAAGGCGCCGTGGCCCAAAGGCTGCCGCAGATGCCGGCCTATCACCTAAAGCGGCCCAAACATGGCGGCATCTCGATGGTGAATATCGGGGTTGGACCGTCCAACGCGAAGACCATCAGCGACCACATTGCCGTCCTGCGGCCCCATGCCTGGATCATGCTGGGCCACTGCGCAGGCCTGCGGAACAGTCAGAAGCTGGGCGACTATGTGCTCGCCCACGGCTATGTGCGGGAAGACAATGTGCTGAACGCCGACTTGCCTACCTGGGTGCCGGTGCCGCCGCTGGCGGAGGTGCAAATCGCGCTGGAGCAGGCGGTCAGCGAGGTGACGGACCTGTCCGGCTGGCAGCTGAAGCGGGTCATGCGCACGGGTACGGTGGCGACGATCGACAACCGCAACTGGGAACTGCGCGATCAGCGAGAGCTGACGCAGCGTTTCTCCCAATCGCGCGCCATCGCGCTCGACATGGAAAGCGCGACGGTCGCCGCCAATGGCTTCCGCTTTCGCGTCCCCTACGGCACGCTGCTGTGCGTGTCCGACAAACCTCTGCACGGCGAGATCAAGCTGCCCGGCATGGCCAACGAGTTTTACAAGACCCAGGTGGGCCAGCATCTTCAGATTGGCATCTCGGCGCTGGAAAAGCTCAGCGCCTTGCCGCCGGAACAATTGCACAGCCGAAAGCTGCGCAGCTTTTCGGAGCCCGCCTTCCAATGAGCGAAGCCAGCCCATCCCAAGCGACCCAGCAGGTCGACGCCGCCGCCTGGCGCCGGCTCGGCCTGGAGGCCGGCCCGCTGGTCGTCTTCTTCGTCGTCAATCAGATCTGGGGCATCTTCATCGCCACCGGCTGCTTCATGGTGGCAACGGTCATCGCGGTGGGCCTGTCGCTGAAGCTGGAACGCCGGCTGCCCATCATGCCGCTGGTCAGCGCGGTGTT
>JBCBSH010000297.1:0-4337 GCA_039819285.1 Pseudomonadota bacterium | reverse complement strand
AAGGGCACGTCCGTCGACGAGGTCACCTTGGAACAGGCCGTCGAGTTGCTGGCCGCTAAGGCAGCAAAGTCCGGCAAGGGCAAGGCACCCAAGAAAACCAAGAAGACGACCAAATCGAAAGCATCGGCGAAGAAGTCGCGAAAGCCAACGGCCGGCGGCGCAGCGCAAGCGGCCGACGCGGACTAACCCGCCTTGCCCGGTAAGAAGGCGCCCTTCCCCACCAAGGACCAAGTCGCCGAGTTTATCGAGTCGTCAGATCAGCCGGTCGGCAAGCGTGAAATCGCGCGTGCGTTTCACATCAAGGGCGACGACCGGCCGCGATTGAAGGCGCTGTTGAAGGAGCTGGCGGACGACGGCGTCTTGGAACGCAGCGCCGGCCGCCGTTTTGGGCCGCCGGACAGCCTGCCCGCCGTCGCCGTCCTGACCATCTCACGCATTTCGGATGACGGCGACCTGCTGGCCGTCCCAACGCGACACGATCCGGAAGCCAGGCCGCCTCGGATCCATGTTGTCGAGGACCGGAAGATCAGCGGTCAGCTTAATGCCGGCGATCGGGTCTTGGCGAAGTTGCGACGCCTGGAGACGGATCGTTACGAGGCGACGATCATTCGCAAGCTCGACCGCCAGTCGGCCAGCCGGATCGTCGGCGTCTTCTCCGAGCGGGGCGACGGTGGCGGGTCGGTGAGCCCGGCGGACAAGCGCAACGACCGACCGATCTCGATCGACCGAAACGGCGGCGCCGGGGCCAAGGACGGCGACCTGGTGGTCGTCTTGCTGGAACCGGCGGGTCGCATGGGGCCAAGGCGCGCGACGATCGATCAGATCCTGGGCCGCGCGGACGATCCCGCCATGATCAGCAGCATCGCGATCGCGGCGGCCGGCATTCCCGACCAGTTCCCAGAGACCGCCATCCGTCAGGCTGAGGCTGCGAAACCGCCGCAACTGGGTGACCGTGCCGATCTTAGGAACGTCCATCTCGTCACGATCGATGGTGCCGATGCGCGCGACTTCGACGACGCGGTCTGGGCAGAACCGGACGCCAACCCGGCGAACAAGGATGGTTGGCACCTTATCGTGGCGATCGCCGACGTTGCGGCCTATGTCTCGCCCGACAGCGCGCTGGACAAGGAGGCGCGGCGGCGGGGCAATAGCTGCTATTTCCCGGACCGGGTCGTGCCCATGCTGCCCGAGGCGCTGTCCAACGGCCTGTGCTCTCTGGTCCCGGGCGAAGACCGCGCTTGCGTGGCCGTCCATCTGACCATCGACGGCAGCGGACACATCAAACACCACGACTTCGTGCGCGGCCTGATGCGATCGGCGGCCCGGCTGACCTACGAACAGGTTCAGCGCGCGGCGGATGGCAGCCCGGACGATGCCACGGGGCCCTTGCTGGAAAGCGTGATCACCCCGCTCTACGGCGCCTTTCGGTGCCTGGCGCAGGCGCGCGAAAGCCGAGGTACGCTTGAGCTGGACGTGCCGGAGCGGCGCTTCGTCCTGGACGATCGGGGTCGGGTCACCGACATAAGCCAGCGCGACCGGCTGGACAGCCACCGGCTGATCGAAGAGTTCATGATCGCAGCCAACGTCGCGGCCGCACGCGCGCTGCAGGATCATGGTATTGGCGGCCTGTTCCGGGTGCATGACGCGCCGGAGCGCAGCCGGCTGATGGCCTTGCGCGACTTTCTGCAGCCGCTTGGCTACTCGCTATCGCTGGGCCAGGTGGCTCAGCCGCGCATGTTCACACAGATCCTGGCGCGCGCCGCCGGCCGGCCCGAAAGCGAGACCGTGTCGGAGATGGTGCTGCGCGCCCAATCCCAGGCGGTCTATCAGCAGGACAATATCGGCCATTTCGGCCTGGCACTGCCCGCTTACGTCCACTTCACCTCGCCGATCCGCCGCTATGCGGACCTGATGGTTCATCGGGCGCTGATCCGGGCGCTTGGCCTGGGCAAGGACGGCGCGGGCGATGCCGAGCTGAGCCAGTTGGCCGCGATCGGCGACCACCTGACGATGACCGAGCGGCGCGCGGCGGCGGCGGAGCGGGATGCCGGCGACCGTTACACGGCCGCCTATCTGGCCCATCAGGTTGGACAACGCCTTACCGGCAGGGTGACCAGCGTCACCCGGTTTGGCCTGTTTGTGAGGCTTGACGACAGCGGCGGCGACGGCCTGGTGCCGATCCGCACGTTGCCGGACGACTACTATGACCTAGATGAAGGCTCGCAAGCGCTGGTCGGACGGCGCTGGGGGCGGGTCTATCAACTGGGCGCGTCGGTCACCGTCCGATTGGTCGAGGCCAACCCGGTGACCGGCAGCACCGTCCTGGCCCTCATGTCCGATGGCGATCAGGACGAAGGCGCGCCGACGGATTTTCTGCCAAGGCCGTCCACCTCTCCAAGCGAGGCGCGGCGCAAAAACGGGCCGTCGAGGGGCCGGCAAAACCGACGGCGATCACGATCACGACGGTGACGCAACAGTGATCGGGCATTCAAATTGTGCCCTATTGCCGTCTTACCCGGCGTGATAGCGTCGCGAAATCGGCAGTCTCCCCTTGCTGCCGATTCTTATGCTGGGAGACAGCGGTGAGGCCCAATTTCCGCAAGTTTTGCTGGTTGCTGGCGGTTGCCGGCACGCTGGCGGCGTGTGCCAGCGCGGAGCCGGAGTTTGGCTTCGATCGGTCGGACATAACGCCCGAGCAACTGGCGGCCGCGACGTTGCTGGTCGGCTATCAGCAGATTGACAATCTCTATGTGCGGCCCGTCGATCTGGGCGCAGTCGCGACGGACGGCATCAACGGACTGTCCGAACTTGACCCCGCCATTTCCGCCGAACTCAGCGAAGATACCATCGCTGTCTTGAGCGATGACAACGTCATCCTGAGCTATGCAACACCCGCGCCAGGGGACGCGCGTGGCTGGGCGGAAGTCACGCTCGCCGCGATCGATTACGGACGTGCGGTCTCACCGCAACTGGCCGATGCCGACCCCGATACCTTGATCGAGGCCGTGTTCACCGGCGTCACCAGCGGCCTCGATTCCTACTCACGCTATCTGCCGCCGAACCAGGCATCCGTGGAGCGGACCCTGCGCGAGGGGTATGGCGGTGTTGGAATGCTGCTCGACCTGGAACCGTCGGGCGACGTGATCATCCGCGAGATCTTCCAAGATGGCCCGGCGGCCGAGGCCGGCATGCAGGCCGGCGGCCGAATCGTGTCGATCGACGGTGAATCCACCGAGGAATGGACGATCGAGCAACTTGGCGAAGGCTTGCGCGGGCCGATTGGCACGCGCGTTCGCGTCGGTGTCCAGAACGCGGATGGCACGCTGGAAACCTTCCGGCTGACGCGTGACCAGGTGATCCCCACCGTCGTGCATGTGCGGATCGACGACGACATCGCGGTGGTCGACATCAGCCGGTTCAATACCGCGGTGGTGGAGCAATTGCGCGACACCGTGATCGAGGTGGTGGCCAGCGAAGGCCCGAGTTTGCGCGGCATCGTCCTGGACCTGCGCGGCAACCCCGGCGGTCTGTTGGGCCAATCGGTCGATGTCGCGGACCTTTTCATCTCGCGCGGCGAGATCATCCGCACCCGCGGTCGCCACCCGCGCAGCCATCAAGAGTTTCAGTCGGACCCGGACGACATCGCCAACGGGCTGCCGATGGCGGTTCTGGTCGACGGCCGGTCCGCGTCCGCGGCGGAGATTGTCGCAGCTGCCCTTCAGGACAGCGGCCGAGCCATCGTGATCGGCGCCTCGTCCTTCGGCAAGGGAAGCGTTCAGACCGTGACACCGCTGCCCAACGGGGGTGAGCTGTTCCTGACCTGGAGCCGGATTTTCGCGCCCTCCGGCTTCACCATCGACCAGCAGGGTGTGCTGCCGACCGTCTGCACCAGCGTCGGCATCTACGACGCCGATTCGCTGGTCAGCCGGTTCCGCGACGGCAGTCTGCCGGTTCCCGCGTCCCTGGCGGATCTGCGCCAGCGCGCCGCAGACGACGCTGAAAGCCTTCGGCAACTGCGCGCCGAGTGTCCGTGGCGCGTGCATTCCGCGGAATTGGACGTGATGGTGGCGATTGACGTTCTTAACGACCCGTCGCTCTATCGCCAGGCGGTGGCGGCGGCTTTGACAGGTACCGGGACGTCGGGCTGAGGGGGGGGCTGAAGCGTTGGCCAGGCGGCTCGTGCTTGACTTGTCGGCGCCCGTGACTATGTTCCCCACCTGCCTTTGACGGGCCCCGGCCCCTCGAACACGGAATTTGAGCCATGGCAAAACCCAACAGCATCAAGATCCGCATGGTCAGCACCGCGGATACCGGCTTCTTCTACGTCACGAAGAAGA